>CAZWIQ010000011.1:0-21523 GCA_964634375.1 Microcaldota archaeon | reverse complement strand
AAAACGCCGTAAGCGCCCGCGAAAAAGCTCGCGGCGGCCGCGAGCGGCGCGAAGCGCCGCAGCGTTGGCAAGCGCTGGTAGCGAACGTAACCGCCGAATGTTTCGTCTCCCCCGTCGCCCGTGAGCACGACCGTCGCATGCGGCTTTACGGCGCGCGACATGAGGAACGTGGGCACTGCCGCAACGTCGGCAATGGGTTCGTCCAAGTGCCACGCGGCTGCGGGCAGCGCTTTGATTGCGTCGCCGGCGTCGACCGACAACTCTGCGTGCGCGGTGCCGCATTCTTCAGCGACGAGGCGCGCGAAGCGCGTTTCGTCGCTCGCCTCGCCGAATGAAACGCAGAACGTGCGCAGCGCCCCGCCCGAGTTTTTCGAATTCGTTTTTGAGTTTGAATTCGAGTTTTCTTCTCGCGCGGCGCGCGCAGCCAGCACGGCGACGAACGACGAGTCGAGCCCGCCGCTCAAGTACGCGCCGAGCGGAACGTCGCTCATCAAGCGAATCTTGACCGACTCCGCGAGTTTTTCCCGGATTCGTTGCACGTAGTATTCCTCGCTCTCGCCGCTCTCGCTGGAAGGCGCGAACTCGACTTCCCAGTATTTTCGAACGTCGGCTTCGCCGCTCTTCGCGTTGAACTCGAGGCAGCAACCGGGCTGCAGCTTCTTTATTCCCGCGAACAACGTGTTCGGCCCGAGCGAGTAGCGCAATGTGAGATATTCGTCGAGCGCCGCGTAATCGACTTGGCGCTTCGCGGCCGGGTGCAGCAACAGCGCCTTTATTTCCGAGGCGAAAGCGATTCCGCGCTTGCCTTTGGCTATTTTGTAAAAGAAGTAGTACAACGGGTTTACGCCGAGCGGGTCGCGGCCGAGGAAAAGCTTTTTCTTGCGCGAATCCCAGGCGGCGAAAGCGAAGTCGCCCCTCAGCTTCGCGGGAAGCGCGGTTCCCCACTCCTCGAAGCCGTGCACGAGAGTTTCCGTGTCCGCGCACGATTTGAAGCGATGCCCCCGCGCTTCGAGTTCCGCGCGCAGCGCGCGGTGATTGTAGATTTCCCCGTTGAACGTCACGAAAACCGTTTCGTCTTCGTTGCCCATCGGTTGCTTGCCCGCGTCGCTCAAGTCGATTATTTTGAGGCGGCGGTTGCCGAGCGCGACATCCGCGTCGAAGTAAAAACCGTCCTGGTCCGGACCGCGGTGCGCTAGAACGGCATTCATGCGCTTCGCCGTCGGTTTGTCGTACAATCCAGTGAAACCGATTATTCCGCACATGAAGAAAACCAGTCAGCCAGTCAATCGATTACCGATTTAATTGTCGACTTGAATCACTAAACGAGTTTTTCAGCCAGTTTAAAGTAAGCGTTCACCGCGCCGTTCCAGTTAAAATCTTTTTTCGCGCGCTCGAAAGCGTTTTCGCCGAGGCGCGTGCGCAACGCCGCGTCGCCGAGGACTTCGTTCAACGCGCCGGCGAGCGCCGCCGAGTCGGCTGGCGGGACGACGAGCGCGTCGACTTTGTCGCGCACCGGAAGGCCGATATCCGTTACGACGCAAGCCCGCCGCGCGGCCATCGCCTCAAGGAGCGCGAGCGGCAAGCCTTCCGAGAGCGAAGGCAACGCGAAAGCGTCCGCGGCTTTCAGCGTTTCAGCCACGTCGCCGCTCTTCGCGAAAAACACTTTTTCCCGCGCGCCAGCTTCCTGCGCCAGTTTCTCGAGTTCGGCGCGCAGCGGGCCGTCGCCCACGATGAGCAGCACGGCGTCGACTCGAGGCATCGCCTTGACTAGGAATTCAAGCCCTTTTACCCGCATCAGCCGCCCCACGAAAACGATGAGGCGCGAGTTTTTGTCGAGCGCGAGTTGCGTGCGCACCTTGCGCCTCGCCTTGGCTTCGTCGACCGCTTGAAAACGCCGCGCGTCGACTCCCGTGTGGATGACGGCGTGGCGGCGCGGGAGGAAACCGAGTTTTTTGCGGAATTGCTCGCGTTCGCCTTCCGAGAGGAAGACGACGGCGTCGGCGAGCTTGTAAGCGAGCGTTTCGAGAAAACGCAGCGCGGTTTTGACGGCGGCGCCGTACTGCGGCTGCACCCACGCCACGCCTGCGGGGCGTGCGATGACGCGCACGCGCTCGCCGCCGAGGCGCCGCAAAAACTTTGTTTTAATGCCGGCGAGAGTCGCTATGACGCCGTTTGCGAGAATTATGTTGAACGTCCCTCGCGGCATGAACACGGCTTCGCGCAACGCGTTCGCGTTGAACGACGGGTTGCGCAAAAGAAAGCCGCGCAGCCAACCGACGCGAACGATTTCGACGCCCTCGGCCGTCTCGCGCGCTGGCTGGCTAGCGAATTTTCGAGTCAATACGATTACTCGCGCGCCGCGGCGCGCGAGGAGTGGCGCGAGTTGTTGCGTGTACGTTTCGTAGCCGCCGCTCGAAAAGGCGTCTTCGCCTTTGTTCGCGCCGAGCGGATACTCTTTAGCGCCGAGGATCAGGAAGCGCGGCTTTTTTTCTTTCGCAGTTTTCACTCGCGTTTTCATGCGTAAGTAGAGCCCCCGCTTGAATTAAAAAACTGCGTTTGGCTTTTGGCTTTTGTCTTCAAGCCGCCGCAGCGCGTTTAAACAGTATTTTCCTGAATTCGTTTATTATCTCCTTTACCGCCTCGCGTTGCAGGACAACCGTCAACGCGGCGAACAAAACGTAAAACGCGGTTTTTCCTGCGAAACCGAAGCGTTCGGCAAAAATAAAATACGCGCCGGCGAAAACAACGAACAAAACGATTTGGGCCAGTGTTCCGCGCAGGCTTACTCCGTAATTCTTCACCAAGTACGTTAGCCCGATAGAAACTAGGACTGCGTACGAGAGAAAGTTCGCCCAGGCGGCGCCGACGCCTCCCATTTTCGGCACGAGCAAAAAGTTGAATAAAACGCTTGCCACCACCAGCGCTGCGTTGAGCAGCGCGCCGACTCGCGATTTGTTAATCGACAGAAAGATAGACGTGTTCAATCCGTATACGGCCATTAACGGCAATGCCAGGGACAATATTTTGAGCGGCATTACCGCGCCTGCTACGTACGCGCTTCCTAAAAGCAGGAATATGATTATGTCGGAATAATAGAATAACGCGAGCGCGAAACCCGTAAGAAGAACCACGTTGACTAGCGACGCGCGCTTGTAGTACGCGTCGAGTTTTGAAACGTTTTTAATTATTCTGGGCGCGATGGTGATTATCAAAGCCGTAGAAATAGGCAGCGCCGCCGTGGCAAAGGAATACGAAATGTCGTAAAAACCGACTTCCGCGGTATTGTAAAACGCAGCTATGAAGTAGCGGTCCGCCACTACTATGAACGAGCTTATTATTCCCGCAAGCGCGAGCGGAAAGGAGTATTGAAACAGTTGCTTCAAAACTTTTTTGTCGAAGCTCCCGAAAAGCTTTAGCGCGTAAAACCCGATTATTGAAACCGCTAAAACCGCCGCCGCGCGCGCGAGAGCCGCGTACAAACCGTTGTGAAACAAAAAAGCGGCTGCCGCCGCAAGCACGCTTGCTGAAAGGACTGAAGCTACGTTGAAAATGCTGAATTCCTTGAATCGTTCCAGCGCTTGTTGGCCCGCCTGGAGGATTGTGAACCAGGAAACCGCCAGCGCGAGAGCGCATGCCGCGGCGAAGCCCAGGAATCCAAGGGAAGGCGCGAGAATCATGAAGAAAAAGTAAAGCGGAATAAACAACGCGGCTGACAGGAATAACGTGAATAAAACGCTTGTGGTGAAAACGCGCCCGGCAAATTTCTTGTCCTTGTGTTTTTTGGCAATGAAAAAAAGCACGCCGTAATTCAGCGATACAAGCGTAATTGCGGGAAGGACCGCCGCGGTGCTCAGTATCAACGCGAAAACGCCGTATTCGCTGGGCCCAGCTAGCCGGGCTACGAGAGGCCGAAGAAAAAAACTGATTATCAAGCCGGCCAGGTTGGCCGCTAGAACCAGCGTCGTGTGTTTGACGAACAAACTTCGTTCCGCTTGGTTGCTAATCTGCCTTTTTTGCTTTTTTAATTTCATGCGAGTAATCCTACAGGCGGAACGTTTTTAATTCGTTTGCCTTAAACTATCGAAAAGATTTATCTGCTGCTGTCGGCGCGAATGCCGGTGCGAATGTCGTTGCCGCCCGATGTTTTTCGGGGTGTTTGAAAACTGTCTAAACCTTCTGAATCAACCGTTGCTGAAGGAAACGATTGGGGCGACAAGCTGGACGTGCGCTATTACCTGGCGCGCAGGCTGTCTAAAATCGGCGGAAAGAAAGTGCTCGATATAGGTTGCGGCAAAGGATTGTTGCTGGCGGTGCTTGGCGACTCTAACGAAAAACACGGAGTCGATTCCGACGCGCGGGCCGTCCGAGAAGCAAAGGCAAAGAAACTGAACCAAAAGGCGGTAATCAAGAAAGCCAGCATGTACCGCCTGCCTTTTCCGCCGAATTGGTTCGATGTCGTTGTGACGGCGAACGTGGTGCCTAACGCCGACTTTCCAGCGCCAGAGAAAACAAGGCGGGAAAACCAGGAGAAGGCGGTTCGCGAAGCCGCGCGCGTGCTTAAGAAAGGCGGCGTCCTCTTTTTGACGACGCCAAACAACGCTTTTTACAAGAGCGTAAAACTTTCTTTCGAAGAACTCGACTCGCTATTGAAGCCTTGCTTTCGTTACGAAATCAAGGGTTGGAACCCGTTCCCGCGTTTTCCGTTCTTCCCGCCGGCGCGCGTTTTGCGCTTGATTCCCGGCTGGTTCGGCTTGCTCGCGTGGCTGTGCGAAAAAGGTTTTTTCAGGCGTTCGAGCAAGTTTTTCTACGTCGAAGCAGTCAAAAAATGACTTGGTTTTCATCGGCAGGCCGCGGGCCGCGGAAATTTATATAAACACCGCGATGTTACCTACTCGCTGTATTTACCCGCAATTTTTTGGCGGGCCGCGGCGGGAGGGAGTGGTTGGCGATGAAGATTAACGACAAAAACGTTTTGGTTACCGGGGGAGCCGGTTTCATCGGCAGCCACGTCGTCGACGCGCTGGAAGCGAGGGGCGCGTCGGTAACCGTCTTCGACAATCTCTCCACCGGCAGGAAGGAATTCTTGCGGCATACCGCCGCAGAATTCGTGAAAGGCGACTGCACGAAAATAAACGAGTTGCGGAAGAGCATGCGCGGCGCGGACGCCGTTTTTCACGTTGCCGCAAACGCGGACATACGGGGCGGGGTGAGAAACACGCGCGTCGACCTCGAGCAGAACACGCTCGCCACCTACAACGTCTTGGAGGCGATGCGGCTCGCGGGAGTCAAGCGCATAGCGTATTCGTCGTCCTCGGCCGCGTACGGCGAGCCGAAAAAATTCCCGACGCCTGAAGACTACCCGCTCGCGCCGACTTCCCTCTACGGCGCGTCGAAGGTGGCCGGCGAAGCGCTGGTCGAAGCATTCTCTTCCTCGTTCGGCTTTCACTACTGGATTTACCGTTACGTTTCCATACTCGGCGAGAGGTACTCCCACGGTTCGGTTTATGATTTTTACAAAAAAATGCTGTCGAACCCCCGGCGCATTGAAATACTCGGGAACGGCAGGCAACGCAAGTCGTACTTTTACGTTGGCGACTGCGCGAGGGCAATGGCGCACACCGTGGAAAAAGGAAGGCCGAACGAGGTTTACAACATCGGTTCGGAGAAAACGCTTACCCCGGTTCAAGTCGCCGACATAGTTGCCGACGAGATGGGGCTCGGAACGGTGGCGTACTCGTTCACGGGCGGGGAAAGGGGATGGATAGGCGACCAGAAGGTCGTGTTGCTCGACACGCGGAGGCTCCTTGCAACGGGCTTCAAACCCCGCGTCGGAATCGAGGAAGCGATAAGGAGGACGGTAGACTACTTGAAGGACTCTCCGTCCCTGCTCGAGCGGGGGAATAAAGCGAACCGCGAACCGCACGCGCCTCGCGCGCCTCGCCGCTGACTGCTTGCGCGACAATGCAAGCGACAGCCCGCGCAGAGTCTACAACAGGTTTTTTAATGCGTTCACGGATAATCTAACGCGTATGGGCGTGCGGCGCGCGTGGCTTTGCCCGCGCGGCGTGACTGCGCGCGGCTCTTTGTTCGGTGGTTGAATTGAAAGTAGGGGTGATAGGCGCCGGCTATTGGGGACGAAAACACGTCGAGGAATACCTCGCCCTCGGCCACGAGGTAATCGTTTCGGACTTGCTCGATTCAAACATCGGTTACTGCGAGAGCAAGGGCGCCGAGTGCGTCAAAGACTACGAGAGAATCGTTTCAAACCCCGAAGTCAAGGCGGTGAGCGTGTGCACGCCTAACGCGACTCATTACGCGATAACGAAGGAATTGCTGGCGGCGGGCAAAAGCGTTCTAACTGAAAAACCGCTTGCCTTGTCTTTCAGCGAGGCCAGCGAGTTGGCGGCAATGGCCCGCAAAAAAAAGCTGCTTCTCGGAGTCGGCCACTTGTTCCGCTTCAACAACGCGGTGCGCAAGGCAAAGGAAATAATCGATTCAGGGCGCGCCGGCCGCATTCGCCTGATTAAAATCCGCATGGTGAACCGCGAGTTCGATGCGCAGCCGGACTTTCACACGCGCATCGCCGAAAGGGACGTCGTGATAGATTTGGGCCCGCACGCTTTCGACTTGGTAAACGTTTTTTCGGGGAGCGAGTTCAAGCTTGCCTGCGGCGTCGGCGGAAGCTTTCACGCCAAGCCCAAAGTGGATTCGGCTTTGATTAGCGGGACCGCGGGCGGCGCGCTCGTGTTCATCGAGCTGAGTTGGGTAACGCCGCCGAAAGAGCGCAGCATCGAACTGGTTTGCGATAAAACGTCGTTATTCGTTCAAATCGGGCTACAGGAAATCAAGGAGTGGGACGGCCGCAAGCTAGTCGAGGTGCCGGTGGAGAAAAACAACGTGATTCGTTCGGAACTCGAGGCGTTCGTGAAGGCGGTGCGCGAAGGAAACGAATTCGAGGCTAGCGGCGAGGCTGGAGCGCAAGCGGTCGGCTTCATGGAGAAAGTGCGCGAGTCCCTCGTGAACGTGTCGAACGCGTCGAGCGCGTTGGATTCGAATGCGTCGAACGCCTCGAATGCGCCGAACGCGCCGAAATTTTCCGGTTCCGTTCGTTCCGTTCCTTAGTTCGCTATTCGTTACCGTTCGGGGTCGATTCAGTGGGTTCAACTGGCGCGGCGGCGGTTTTCTTGGACCGAGACGGCACGCTGATTAAATACGTTGAATTGTTGTGCCGGATAAGCCAAGTCGAAATACTCGAATCAGCCGTTGAAGGCGTTAAAGCGCTTAACTCTGCCGGGTTTCGGGTGGTGGTCGTGACGAACCAGCCGGTCGTGGCCCGCAACTTGTGTTCGGAATCGGACGTTGAAGCCGTCAACGCGTTCGTCAAAAGCGAGTTCGAAAAACGCGGCGCTTTCATAGACGCTTTTTACTACTGCCCGCACCATCCGGAGACGTGGCACCCGGAAGCCAACGACCCCAAATACAGGCGTGAATGCGACTGCAGAAAGCCCGGCACCGCGCTCCTGAAGCGGGCGGCAAAGGATTTAAACATTGATTTGAGCAAGTCGTTCGTCGTCGGCGATTCTACGAGGGACCTGCAAACCGCCAGAAACGCCAGCTGCAAGGCGATTCTGGTGAGGACTGGCGTTTCCGGTAGAGACGGCAAATACGGCGCCAAACCCGATTTCGAGTGCAACGACCTCGTCGAGGCGGCGGAACTCGTAAACCGTCTTGCGGGGGCAACTCGCGGGGGGCGACGCACGGAAAGATTCGGATGAGTTTGGGTTAATGCGCGTTTGAGGGGGAGGCGAAAGCGGGTTGGCGGCATCCATGCAAGCGGTGATTGAAGCGGGCGGAAAAGGCGAGCGGCTGAGGCCCTTGACGCTTTCTTTGCCGAAGCCCCTCATCGAAATCGACGCTTCAACCGGCGAAACCATCCTTGAATTCCAAATACGCGAATTCAGGAAACGCGGCGTCCGCGACCTGGTTTTGTGCACGGGGTACCTGCACGACAAGATAGAGGATTTTCTCGGCGACGGCAGCGCGTTCGGAGTGCGCGTGCGTTACTCGGTCGAGGAAAAACCGTTGGGCACCGCCGGCTGCCTGAAGAAAGCGGCGCCGCTTCTTTCCGACGAGTTTCTGGCGGTTTACGGCGACGTTCTTTTTTCCCTCGACCTGCAAAAACTGGTGGACTTCCACAAGGAAAAAAAGGGTTTGGCCACGCTGGTGCTGCACCCGTCCGCGCACCCGTTCGATTCGGACATGGTTGAGTTGAACCCGGACTGTTCGGTGTCCAGAATCGCGGGCAAGCCGCGACGCGGCAGCGCTTTCGTCAACCTCTCGAACGCCGGCTTGTACGTATTCGAAAAGAAGGCGCTCTCGTTCGTCGGCGGAGGAAATTCGGCTTTGGACTCGCAAGTGATTCCGAGGCTGCTCGCGGCCGGAGAAAAAATCTGCGGTTACGTGACGGACGAGTTTCTGATGGACGTGGGAACCCCCGACAGGCTTGCGAAAGCTAAAGAAGCGGTTTCAACTAACGACTTCACCGGTTGCAAGGAGAGCTGGCTGGAAAAATGATCGTATCGCGCACGCCTTTGAGAATCAGCTTCGCCGGAGGAGGCACCGACCTCCGGGAATTCTATTCGAAGGAGTACGGGTGCGTCCTGTCGACGTCCATAAACAAGTTCGTTTACGTGGCGCTCAACAAGAAGTTCGACGGCAGGATACAGTTGAACTGGTCGAAGATAGAACA
Source organism: Microcaldota archaeon (assembly GCA_964634375.1). Classification (GTDB taxonomy): domain Archaea; phylum Micrarchaeota; class Micrarchaeia; order Norongarragalinales; family Norongarragalinaceae; genus CAITNU01. The sequence continues at coordinate 12,774 of CAZWIQ010000011.1, read as the reverse complement.
CGTGGATTCGGTCGACGAGATACAGCACCCCATATTCCGCGAGGCAATGCGCCTGACGGGAGTGGATTCGGGAATCGAGCTTACGTGCATGGCCGACGTTCCTTCTTCGGGAAGCGGCTTGGGTTCCTCCAGCAGTTTCACCGTCGGAGTGCTCAACGCCCTGCACGCGTTCAAGGGAGAACGCGCGGGCGCGGAGCAACTCGCGAGGGAGGCGTGCGAGATAGAAATAGCCCGGCTGGGCGAACCCATAGGAAAACAAGACCAGTACATAGCGGCTTACGGCGGCGTGTGCTTCTTCAAGTTCAATCCCGACGAAAGCGTCGAAGTAAAACGATTAGAGTGCAGCCAACCGTTCCTGGACTCCCTTCAAAAAAGCTTGTCCTTGTTTTACACGAACATCGCGCGCAGTTCTTCAAGCGTCTTGTCCGACCAACAGAAAAACACCAGCCAAAGACTTTCCGAGCTGCGGCTTTTGAAAGGGTTCGCTGAAAAACTGAAGCGAGACTTTGAAAACTCGGATTCCGGCGCCTTAGGCGAAGTGCTCCGGTCGTCGTGGGAGGAAAAGAAAAAACTGTCTTCATCCATTTCGAACCCCGCCATAGAAAAAATGTACGCCACCGCGGTCGCGGCCGGAGCCCAAGGAGGAAAGATTCTCGGAGCGGGCGGGGGCGGCTTTCTAATGGTTTACTCCGCGGAAGAAAAAAGGAAGGCGGTCGAAAACGCCTTGTCCGGCTTCAAGAAGCTCGACTTCAAACTCGAAAAAACGGGGAGCACGGTGAAGGCGTTTTAGGGTTTAGGGTGTTGAATCCCGTTCCGTTTTCCAGTTCCGGCGCCGCTTGCCGCGCGCGTCGCGCTTGCCGCGCTTTTTGCGTTTTGCGCTTGCCGTTCGCGTTGTGAAACGCTATTAAAAAGCCGCGTGCTAACAATTAGGCGGTAATACGAAAAGAAAATAAAAAAAGAAAAATTAAGCGGCGGGAAACAACCGGGAAAACTGCGGCTTTCGAAGCCCTGCTTTCTCCGGCGCTTTGCTTTCTTCGTTTCAGGGGGATGCCTTGCATGAACGAGATGGATTTTTTTGCGAATTACTTGAAAAACGTGGACTGCCTCATAAAAAATTTCGACTCGAGCGCGCTGCTTCCGGTGGTGAAGATACTGCGGGAAGCGAAAACCCGCGACGCCACGATATTCATGGCCGGCAACGGGGGAAGCGCCGCGATATGCTCCCACCTCGCTTTGGACTTGAGCAAAAACGCGAGACGGAAAGGCGAGCGGGGATTCAAGGTTCAGAGCTTGACGGAATCGGTGCCGCTCTTTACGGCGTGGGCGAACGATACCGACTTCTCGATGATTTTCGTCGGGCAACTTGAAACCAACGCGAGGGCCGGCGACGTCCTGCTCATAGTCAGCAGCAGCGGCAATTCCTCGAACGTGGTCAAGGCGGCGGAATACGCTAAACGCAAGGGTTTGACGGTCGTGTCGTTCACCGGCTTCGACGGCGGGAAACTGAAACAGATTTCCGATTACTGCGTCCACATCAAGATGAACGAGTACGGCCCGGTTGAAGACGTGCACGCCCTGCTCCTTCACGCCGTAGCCTTCTACTTCAAGCAAGAAAACGGCGGGTAACAGGCGATAACGTTGAGGGTTCTGCATTTGGGCGACATAGGCGGCACCCCCTACCTTTTGTCTTCCTACTTGAAGAAACTCGGCGTTTGCAGCCGGGTGGTGACTTTTCGCGAGCACAGGTTCAAAAACAAGTTCGACGACAACTTGGACGTAGACCGTTATCCCCGCGTGCTGCAGCCCGCGGTAAGGCTAGGCAGTCTTTTGCGGAACTATTTAGGCTACGACGTCTACCACATGCATTCCTGCTCGTGGCTGCCTTTTTACGCGGATGCCCCGCTCTTGAAGGCGCTCGGCAAGAAAATCGTTTACCACCACCACGGGCACGACGTTTACGTGCGAATCTTCAGAAAGGACGGCTCGTTCGCGGTCAAAAGGAAGGGCGCCGGCGTTTTAACCAAATTTTGCGACTTGCGGCTCGTCAGCACGCCGGATTTGCTTGACGCCGTTCCCGACGCGGTTTACCTTCCCAACCCTTTCGACTGCCCCGCTTTTTCCGCGGCGCTGGCTTCAGCCGGAAAACGGGTTGGCGCCCGAAGAGAAGCAAGGGAAACAAAAGAAGCAGGAGAAAAAAAACGCGGTGGACGCGCGCTGAGGATTTTTCACGCGCCGACGGACAGGAACAAGAAAGGGACTTTCTTCGTTGAAGAAGCGGTGAAGGAATTAAGGCGCGACGGCTTCGACGTCGAATTATGCTTGTGCGAAAACAAGCCGCGCGAAGAATTCTTGTCCGAACTCAAGCGCAGCGACGTGGTCGTGGACCAGTTGAACGTCGGCTGGTACGGCATATTCGCGATGGAAGCGATGGCCGCGGGCAAGCCCGTCGTGGTGTTCATCCGGCCGGACCTTTTGAAATACATAGACGGCGGAATCCCGTTTCAAAACTCGTCAAACCGCGAGTTGACCGCAAAACTCCGCGAACTCCTCGAGAAACCCGGTCTTAGGCGCAAGCTGGGCGTTCGCGGAAAGCTTTACGTGAAGCGGGTGCACGACCCGCTCGGAATCGCGAAAAAGCTTAAAGCCCGGTACGAGGAAATACTCGTAAACCAACCCGAAAAACAAAATGCTTGAAAAACGGCTGGAACGGCGAAAAAATACGGGATGACGATTGTGAGGTGAATTGCGTGGCGGGTAAGCGTTCGCAAATGGTTGAAAGCCCTGGCAAGCGCGCGGGGTTCAAGATAATGGATGAAGTGAAGCTCGGCAAAAACGTTTCCGTTCGCGATTACGTGAACCTTTACCGGTGCGAGATAGGCGACAACACGAAGATAAACACTTTCGTCGAAATACAGGAAGGCGTCAAGATAGGAAAAAACTGCAAGATACAGCCGTTCACCTTCATTTGCGAGCACGTGGAACTGGAGGACGGCGTTTTCGTTGGACCGCACGTTTGCTTTACGAACGACCCGTTCCCGCGCGCTACTACCGCGGAAGGGGGTTTGAAGGGCGCTGGCGATTGGACTCCCAAAAAGACGCTGGTTAAAAAAGGTGCGAGCATCGGCGCCGGAGCGGTGATACTGCCCGGAGTGACCATCGGCAGGAAAGCCTTCGTTGGCGCCGGCGCGGTAGTGACTAAAGACGTCGAGGACGGCGAAGTGGTCGTCGGAAACCCGGCGAAAGCAATCAGGAAAGCGCCCGACCGCGAGCAATGAGGGCGAAGACGAGGACAGAGGGCTTTTTCACGAGTGGAACTCGCTGAACTTCTTGAGTTCGCCGCCCCATTTCTGCTTGAACCTGTAAATCCCTTCGTCCTTCTTGTTCGCTGGGTTTGGCGACACCCCGCTCAAGTCGAAGTGCTTGCACCCGCGTTCTACGGCGGTCTCAATCACGTGCCACTTTACCAAGTCGTTTGCGTAAATCTTGTTTTCAATCGCGTAGTTCGCCGTTCCTGCGCCCCACTCGTTCAAGTAGCCGTTGAAGAAAGAAACGCCCAAGCCCGCAAGCATTTCTCCGTCGAGTTCGGCGACAAAAACCTCGAATCCCGTCGCGCCCAAGATTCCGGACAATTCGTAAACGTCGCCGAAAGAGTGCGGGCTGGCCCCGCTCCTGCCCCGCGACTCGTTTTGAACGCGAACGTATTCCCTGTAATCCTCTTTTGAGCTTATGGAGCGGACCCTCACGCCGTCCTCGCGCGTTTTCCTCACGTTTTTCCTGGCGGCGTTGTCGACGTTTTGCCACAAGCGTTCTTTTCCGAGCGACAAATCAATCACGAAAGTCGCTTTTTCCCGGCGTTTCAACCCGGAATTTTCGAAGGCGGCGTCGCCCTGCAGCGGGTGCGGCAAAGCGTAGGAAACGCGTCCAAAGCGGACGGCTTCCGCGACCAATGCGCGCCCGGCTTCCGCGTCGGAGCAAACTGGCCCGGAAATCCAGTGAACGTTTGGGAAGAAAACTTTGGCTGCGGCGACGAAAAGGCGTGCGGCTCCAGCCGAATGGCCGCGAAGCGCGTTGTGCAGAAAAACCTGCGCCTTCGATGATTTGAACGCCAAGAGTTGTCCGACGGTTTCGCTACCGCGGTTCGCCCGAAAGAAAAGCGGTTGAAAACAGACTCGGCGCTCGTAGTAGTCCGCGCACTCGGCGGTTTGGAAAACCGTGCCGAACGGATTCGCAAGCAAGAAATCGTTCCAGTTTTCCGGCGCCTTACTTGAAACGGACACGGACAAGCCCATTATTTCACCATCATTTCAACCATCCGTTGCGCTTGAAAAGCGTTTCGCCCCGAATCCCGTTTGATTTTGGCGGAACAGCGTTTTAATTCGTCGGCAGATTGCGCGCCGCACTCGGTAAGAGTAGATTTAAAACCACAAGCATTAAAAACAAATCGCTCTTCTAACTAACCCTTTATTTGCGGCGGCCCGTGCCGCCCGTCGGCGCGCCTTGATTTGACTGGCCGCGCTTTTCGAGTCAGGCTGAGTCGGGCTTTCGCATCAAGCGTTTATGCCGCGCGTTTATACCGAGTTTGTGCATCGGGAACCTTTGGTGATGGCTTTTGGGGATACCTTGGATAAAGCCGGTAATCGACGAAGAAATGAAGTCCGCTTGCTTGAACGCGTTGTCGAACGAAAAACTCGTGATGGGGGAAAGCGTTCTCAAGTTCGAGGAAGAATTCGCCCGGTTTTGCGGGGTCAGCCACGCGGTTTCGACTTCGTCGGGAACAGACGCCTTGATAATAACCCTCAACGGGCTCGGTTTGGAAGGAAAGAAGGTGTTGACGACGCCGGCTTCCTTCGTCGCGACGGCAAACTCGGTTATTTACGCGGGGGCGACCCCGGTTTTCGCGGACGCGCGCAAAGACGATTACTCGCTTGACCCAGGCGAGGTGCGCAAGAAAAGCGGGTTCAGCGCGCTGCTGCCCGTGCACTTGTACGGCCACCCCGCGAGAATGAACGAACTGAACGAGATAGCGCTGTCGAAAGGGATTCCCGTAATCGAAGACGCTTGCCAAGCGCACGGCGCCGAGTACGAAGGGCGGAAGGCGGGTTCTCTCGCAACCGCGGGCTGCTTCTCGTTTTACCCGACCAAGAACTTGACCGTCGCCGGCGACGGCGGAATGATTACCACGAACGATTCCGCGCTGGCGAAGAAAGCGGCTAAAATCAGGGACTGCGGCAGGGCCAGCCAGTACGAACACGACGTCCTCGGCAGGACTTCGCGGCTCAACACGGTCAACGCCGCCATAGGCAGGATTCAGCTCAAGAGGCTGGATTCCTGGAACGAGGCGCGCAAGAGGCTCGCTTTGAAGTACTTTGGCTCGCTGAAGAACGTCGACGAAATAATTTTGCCGCCGATGCCTTCGAGGAGCGTCCAGCCGGTTTACCATTTGTTCCCGATTATGACGCAGCGCAGGAACGAGTTGAAGGAGTTCCTTCAGAAACGCGGAATCGGCACGGGGACGAATTACCCCGTTCCAATCCACTTGCAGCCGCTGTACCGGGAAAAGTTCGGTTACAAGAAAGGCGATTTCCCAGTAGCCGAAAAAATAAGCGACGAGGTTTTGTGCCTCCCGATGTTCGTGGAACTCAAAAGCGAGGAACTAAACGCCGTATGCGAGGCGGTGAAAGATTTTTTTTCCGGCAAGCGGGAAGCGGAAACGTGAAAAAAATCCTTCGACCTCCTTCGACTTCGAGTCAAGCAAAAATTCGTTGAAATCTGGCGCGGGGGGCGTTGGCGCCCGCATCGCTTAAACGCAAATCATTAAATATGTTAAACATGTTTCATGGCTCGCGGGATAAAATATCCCGGCTGGAACGCGTTTCATAGTAATTCCATAATCCAGTTTTCAATAACCCGGTTTTCGCCACGTAAACGGAACCGGCTACGGCATTTAGGGGAGTGATTGCATGTACATTTTGGGCGTTCATTTCGGCCACGATTGTTCCGCAGCGCTAATCAAAGACGGGAAGCTGGTTGCGGCGGCCGAAGAAGAAAGATTCAACCGCGTCAAACATTCCGCCGGAATCCACTTTCCATTCAAAGCCATAGACTTTTGCCTCAACCATGCGGGAACAAGAATGGACGAAATCGAACAAATCGCTTTCAGCGATTTTCCGCCGTGGAAATATTTCATAAACGTAAACGCGCATCACGTCCTAAACGGGTTTTTATTGAGGAAGCCGGTGTCCCAATCGTTTTTTTTCTTCCAATCGCTAGTCAACGCGCTGAGAGGCGGGCCTGAAAGAAAACTGCGCTCCAAATTCGGAAAATTGCCTGAAATCAAGCATTTTGAACACCATTTGTGCCACGCCGCAAGCGCGTATTATTGTTCCGGCTTTGACAAGTCGGCCGTGTTAACAATGGACGACCGCGGCGAAGTGGCGTCGACTCTCTTGTCCCGCGGGAAAGACGGAGAAAAAATAGAAGTAGTAGAGCGCGTCAATTGGCCGAATTCGCTGGGAACTTTTTACGCGGGTTTCACCGAATACCTCGGTTACATTGCCGGCGACGGCGAAGGCAAGATAATGAGCCTCGCTTCATACGGCGATCCAAAAGTTTTCGAAAAACAGATGAACGACGTTCTTAAAGTGAACGCCGACGGAACTTACAAGTTGAACACTTCCTACTTTCACAGCGGCGGAAGGACTCCCTCCCAAATTCCAATCAGGCACTACTCGACAAACTTCATATTCTACTCTCAAAAGATGGTTGACGTTTTCGGGTCCCCCTGCCCCAAAATACCGTTGCTCGAAGCCGACAAGCGTTACCAAGACGTAGCCGCCGCTTTGCAGTCGAAACTCGAAGAAGCCGCAACGAAATTAACGAGCAGAATCGTCGAAAAAACCGGCGAGTCGAATCTGGCGCTGGCCGGCGGCGTAGCGTTAAACTGCGTGATGAACGGAAGAATTCTGCAGAGCAAACTGGTTAAACAAATGTTCATCCAGCCTTGCGCAAACGATGCGGGCTGTTCTCTCGGAGCCGCTTTGCAGGCTTACGCGGAATTAGGGCATAAAAACAATTTCGTCATGGACAACGCGTATTTCGGGCCCGAATTTTCCAATGACGAACTAAAAAAAACGCTTGACGAGTGCTGCCTGAAGTACGAGTATTACGGGGATATAGAAGGCGAAACGGCCAAACTGCTTTCGGAAGGGAAGATAGTAGGGTGGTTTCAGGGACGGATGGAGTGGGGCCCGCGCGCGTTAGGAAACCGTTCAATCCTGATGAGCCCAACTAAAGCCGAAAACAAGGACATAATAAACATGCGGGTAAAGCACCGAGAAAATTACCGGCCGCTGCGCCCCTCGCTTTTGGCCGAAGCCGGAGAAGAATACCTTCAAGGCGCGCACCCGTCGCCGTTCATGATACTTTCTTTCTACGTAAAGCCGGAAAAACGCAAGGAAATCCCGGCGGTCACGCACGTGGACGGGACCGCGCGGCCGCAGACCGTGGAGAAGAAGGTTAACCCGCGGTATTACAAGCTAATAAAATCGTTTGAAGACTACACCGGCGTGCCCGTAGTGTTGAACACCAGCATGAACGTTCAAGGCGAGCCGATAGTGTGCAAACCCAAGGAAGCCATAAACTGTTTATACACCACGGGCATGGATGCGCTAGCGTTGGGGAACTATCTCATTAAAAAATAATTCAAACAAGTAACTTAAATTCTTTCGCCCTAGTTCGCGCCTTGGCTTGCTTGCCGTTTGCGTTTTCATCAGCGCTTCAACGATTTTTTCGAAACCTCAAACTTCGAGACCAGTTTTTCGTAGATTGCCGCTTCCTTCGCTTCCATCTCGCTTCCTTCGATTTCCGCGAACTTCGCGCGCCCTTTTCTCGCCATTTCTTCGGCCAGCTTCGGGTTCGAAATGATTTCATTTATCGCCCGGCCGAACGCGTCCGGCGTGTTTTCGATTACGCGGCCCACTTCGCTCGCGAACTCGGGGTTCGGGTCGAGCTCGGGGCGCGCGACGACAACCGGGAGCCCCGCGGCCATCGCTTCGATGACTGGAATCGCCACGCCACCGTATTTGATTGGGAGCGCGAAAACGCGCGCGGACTTGTAGTACCCCGCGATTTCAGCGTTCGGAACCGATTTGAAGAAAAGCACTTGCTTCGCCACGCCGAGTTCGGCGGCGAGCTTCACCAAGCGTCCGTATTCCGGCCCGTTTCCAATCAAAACCAGGTACGCCTTGCGGGCAAGAGCCCCGCCGTCGAGCGCGAAAGCGCGGATTAGGCACTCCTGGTTTTTCTCGGGAATCATGCGCCCGACGCAAATCACCGCGGGCTTGTCGAACCGCAGCGCGGGCTTCGCGCGCGCGAACCGCTCCGCGTAAACCTTGTTGTAAACGACGCTGACGCGCTTCGCGCCGTATTCCCGAGCGTAGCGAACGGGAAACGAGTAAGCGCAAACCACTTCGTCCGCGCTGCCGATAGCGAAACGCTCAGTAAAGAGCTTCATGAAAGTCGACTGCAGCCAATTGCGCCACTGCCGCGTCTTCCAGAAAAAGTAGCGCGCGTCCCTGTCGAAATCCCCGTGAACCGACAAAACGAACGGCACACGCAGTTCTCGCGCGGCGTACGCGGCGAAATAGCCGTGCATCGCGGGCGTGAACGCGCGCAAGACGTCGGGACCGATTTTCCGCGCTTCCGCGACGACCTTGCGGCGTTTAGTCCAAATCGACCACGGCTTGAGCGGCCCGAGAGCGTGGACGAAGACGCGCGCCCTGCCGCCGACGACCGCGATTTTTTCCGGTTCCACGTCCTCGTCGCAGAACGTGATGAAGTGCACTTCGTCGAAAACCCCGCAAGGATTGTAATAGCCCTGCTTCAACTCGCCTTTCTCGTAAAACGCGCGCATCGAGTCCCCTGGAAAAACGCACAACTTCAACGGTTTCAAAGGTTTCAACGGTTTTCGTTTCCGCCTTCGTTCTCGCGCGCCGCTCACCGAATCAACTCGTTCACTCAAACCAGTTTCAAGCCAGTTTCAAACCAGCTCGTTCAGCTTCACTATCTTCTTGCCTTGCAACGCCTTTGTTTTCGAAAACGCGGCGTGAGGCACGAGCTCGAAAACGAGTTCCGCCCGGCGCAAGTCGCCTTCGCCCGCCTCGCGCGCGCCCAAGCGCGCTATGCCCTCGCTTCCCACGACCGGGTCGAAAACGCTCGTTTCAGGAAAGCGCGAGGCGACGCGCGCGCAGACTTCGCGCGCGGGCGAGTAAGCCGTCTCGTGCGTGTTCGGCCGGAAAGCGATTCCGAGCAGCACGAGCCGTTTCGCCCCCGCTTTTTCCGCGGCGGCGATTATCTTGCGGGCGACTGCGGCGGGGCGCGAGTCGTTGACTTCGCGCGCCGCGCGCGACAACCGCGCTTCGACGCCCGCCGCGCGCGCGTCGTGAATGAGAAAGTAAGGGTCGACGGGGAGACAGTTTCCTCCAACGCCGATTCCTGGCTGGGGAATGCTGATTCCCGGAATTAGCCGAGCGAAGCGGATGACTTCGTTCACGTCGATGCCGAGCGCGCCGCAGTAATCCGCCAGCTCGTTCGCGGCCGCGATGGTAACGTCCTTGTAAATGTTCGCGTAAAGCTTTTCGAGTTCCGCGACTTTGCAAGACGACGCTGGCAGCGTCCTGAAGCCGCATCGTTCGAAGAACAGCGCCGCGAGTTCTCGCGCTCGAGGCGTTGCGCCAGCGACGACGCGTTCGTAAGCGCGCAAGTCGCGAAACATTTGCCCCGCCTTGCCTTGAATCGGCACGTAAGCGAGGAGGAAATCGCGGCCGTGCTTGAGCCCGCGGCTTCGCCCGCCCGCCTCGATGCTTTTCGATACGAGTCCTTCGGTCACGCCGGGCGTCACGTTGCTTTCGAACACGACGAGCGAGCCTTTCTTGAGGAACCTGCCTGCTTCCCGAAACGCTTTTTCGACTATCGAGTAATCGACTTTCTTGTCGCGCGTTATCACCGTAGGCACCGCGCAAAGCACGACGTCCGCCCCCGATATCCGCGAGTAATCCGTAGTGGCGGTGAAGCGTTTTTTCACGCGGCGGAGCGCTTCGCCCGTGCCTGGCTCCAAGTACGGCGCTTTCCCCTTGTTCGCGAGCGCGACGACGCGTTCGTTCACGTCCACGCCGACGACGCTGAACCCCGCCTCGGCCATCGTCAACGCGGAAGGCAAACCCATTTTGCCCAAGCCGATGAACGCGACTCGCGCGGTTTTTCCGCGGATTTTTTTCCCGAGCCCCGCGAAAACGGTTTCGTTTACAGTCCCGGTTCGCGTCGCCCGCATTTTTCGTGCCATTCAACCTTCAACCCGCCTTTGCCCGCCGTTACCCGCTTTTGTTCGCCGTTGCTCGCCTCGCAAAACGCAAAAAAAAGAAAAAAGCGGTGCGGCTCCTATTTTGGAAAGAGTTTTAACTTGCCTGTTTTTAAATAGCTTTACTATAGTCTCTAGCTCTTACAAAAACTTTCCGCCAAAAACTTTCAGAAAAAACGCGAAAAAACGCCGGTGGTTTTACTTGATCGGAGTCGTCCTGGGCACCAGGCCCGAAATCATCAAGCTCGCCCCCGTGATTTGGGAGTTGCGCAAGCGGCGCGTTCGCTTCGCCGTAATACACACGGGGCAGCACTACGACTACAACATGTCGAAGATTTTCTTCGAGCAACTCGACCTCGGCGAGCCCGACTTCTTTCTCGGCGCGGGAGGCGGAGCCGGCTGCGATTCCGACGCGCGGCAGACTGGAAAAATGATGGTGGCGCTCGAACGCCTGTTCCTCGAAAAAAAAATCGAGACAATCGCCGTCGAGGGGGACACGAACTCCGTCCTCGCGGGCGCGCTCGCCGCCAAGAAAATCGGGAGGCGCCTCGCGCACGTGGAGGCGGGCGCGCGCAGTTTCGACCGCGCCATGCCAGAGGAAGTCAACCGAGTCGTGTGCGACCACTTGAGCGACGTTCTCTTCGCGCCCAACGCCGCTTGTAAGCGCAACTTGCTCGCCGAAAAAATGCCTCGCGATCGAATCATGCTTTCCGGCAACACGCAGTTCGCCGCGATGCGCCGCGTTCTCGAGAAAACGAGGGGAATGAAACTCCCTTTCAGCGCGCCGAAGGAATTCGTTCTCGTGACGGTTCACCGCCAGGAAAACACGGCGCGCAGCAAGCTCGCCTTCCTCGCGCGGCTCCTTGCTTCGCTCGACTCGCCCAAAATCTTCGTCGTCCACCCGCGCACCGCCGCCGCAATCAAAGAAAACCGTTTGGGCGGCGCGTTCCGCAAAGCGGGCGCGAGGCTCGCAGCGCCCGTCGGCTACGCCGAAATCCTTAACTTGACGGAGAAAGGGAGCGCGGTAATAACGGATTCGGGCGGGTTGCAGAAGGAAGCCGCCGCGCTCGGCAAGCCCGTGTTGATTCCTCGCGCGGCGACGGAGTGGCCTGAAATAACCGCGTCGGGGCACGCTTGCCTAGTCGGCTTGAACGCCGCGAGCGGGCGCGCGGCGAGGCGGTTCCTCGACTCGTTCGACTCGCGGAAAACCAAGAAAATTCCTGAAGTCGCGGGAAACCCCGCGAAGAAAATCGTCGACTGCTTGTTGAAACCGTGAAAAAAGAGTTGTTGTTTTTTTGAAAATAGCTTTCATGCGCTTGGTTGCGTGCCCCCACTGCGGAGGCAAACTGCGGCTGCGTTCCTTCAGCGAGAAAAAACTTTCTTTTCCCGCGGGCGAGGAAGCGCGGCTGCGCGCTTACTGCGCCGCGAAGAAACTGCGCGCCGCGGACTTCAAGCGCGATGTCGCCGAGGGCGTGTTGAATTGCGAGTGCGGCCGGTGGTTTCCGGTAATCGCGTCGATTCCGCGCCTGCTTTCCGACGACTTGTTCGACGAACTCGTTTCCAAGCATTCGGGCTTCCTCGAAAAACACGCCGCGCGGCTGCCTAAAAAAATGCGTGGAAAAACGTTGAAGGACTCGGTGATGCAACGCAAGACTGGCGAGTCTTTCGGCTTCCAGTGGAAGGCGTTCCGCGAAATGTATCCCGAGTACGAAAAGAATTTCCTGAATTACGTCGCGCCCCTGCAACCGTCGTTTTTCAAAGACAAGGTCGTGCTCGACGCGGGATGCGGCTTCGGCCGCCACTCTTTTTACGCGGCGAAGTACGGCGCGGAAGTCGTAGCCCTCGACTTGAGCGACGCGGTCGAGTCCGCGCGAGACAACCTCGAGCGCTTCGCGCTTTCGCACGTGGTTCAAGCGGACGTTTACCGCCCGCCGCTGCAGCGCAAGTTCGACTTCGTTTTCTCCATCGGCGTGCTGCACCACCTCCCGAATCCCGAAGCGGGGTTCCGCGCCCTCGTGCGGCTTCTGCGAAACGGGGACGAAATCTTCGCTTGGGTTTACGGAAAGGAAAACCGTTCTTTCAAGTTGAAGGTGATGGAGCCCGTTCACTCCGTCGCGAAACGCCTGCCTTACCGCGTGCTTTACGCGTTGTGCGTTTGCCCCGCGTTGCTATACCATTCCGTCAATTTGCTTTACAAAGCGCTGCTTCGCTTGGGTTTGAAGGGTTTGGCTGAGAAACTGCCTTTCAAGTATTACGCGAACTTCCCGTTCCGCGTAAAACACGCCGACGCGTTCGATTTCCTTTCCACGCAAGTAAACAACTATTATTCGCGCGAGGAATTCCGCGCGTGGTTCGAGCGCGCCGGACTCAAAAAAATTCGAATCACGTCGTTTTTGGGGCGGAGCTGGCGCGGCTTCGGC
>CAZWIQ010000010.1:299-21525 GCA_964634375.1 Microcaldota archaeon | reverse complement strand
TACTTATTTCTTGCGTTCCCGCTTTTTCGATTTCAACGGACGCGCCTCGCGCTCCGTTTCGAGGAGCAGAAGCACGTCTCCCTTGCGGACGGGGCCCTTGACGTTGCGCCTGATTACGCGCCCCTTGTCGCGGCCGTCGAGAACCTTGACGAGTACTTGCTTGACTTCCCCGAAAACGCCAGTCCTGCCGATGACGTTCACTACTTCGGAAGGATAGCCTTCAACGGATTCCGCCGGACCGAAAACCTTTTTCTCGCCAGCCTGCGCCGCCGATTCCTTCGCCTGCTTTTTCTCTATGCTTGAAATCTTTTTGGTGCCGCCCAAAAACAATCACCTTGGAAAGAAAAGAAAGAAAAAACCGGGCGCCGCGCTCGCGCGGCCGCCCCCTCACTCTTTCTTCTCGACTTTCTCTGTCTTCACTGCCTTCTCGGCTTTCGCCGCCGGTTTCTCTTTCCTCGCAGCTTTCTTCTTTTCCGCCTTCTCCGCCTTCGCCTTCGCGGGCTTCACGTGCTCTGCCAGAGCCGCCGCTGTTGGCGCGGACGACGTAAGCAACGAAAAGATTTCCTTCAACGCGGACTCGGCGTTGCCCGGCTTCACTATCGCCACCGCGCTCGTCGGCACGCTCAAACCCGCCGCCCTGCCGAGCGCCTTCTTGTCAGGAACGAAAGCGAGCGGAACGCGCTTGTCGCCGCACAACCCGGGAATGTGCGCGACGATTTCCTCGGGGTCGACGTCCTCGGCGACGACGACGAGCTTCGCGTCGCTGCGTTCTATCGCCTTCGTCGCCTCGTTTATTCCCTTCCTCACGAGCCCCGTCGCCTGCGCCGCTTCCAGCGCCGCAAGGACTTTCGCGGCGAGCCCGCTGGGCATTTGAAACTTCACGTAACTCTTCGCCATTCACTCTCACCTCATGCACGTCCCCCGCCTTTTCGGGGGCGCTCAGTTCATTGATTTCGCGCGCGGAAACGCTTTCGCGGCAGCCGCGCTAAAAAAGGCAGTTTATTAGTTGCGGAGCGACATTTAAATACCTTAGCAAAATCAATTATAACTTCCTCGGTTTAACAAACGGTTTTGCAGACGGTTTTACAACGCTAGAATGCGGCGTTGAAAAGAAGGGGTGGCGGCAGAATGGCTGAAAGTCAAAACAAGTTCCTGCTTTACGCGGTCGCGGCTTGCGCGGTGATAGCGCTCGCCGCGCTCGGCTACGCGGCAATGCAAGGCGGCTCGTTCGACAAACGCGCGGCGCAGTTCGAGCAAGGACAAACCGCGGCGAACGCGAAGCTCGACGCGGCCAACGCGGCAATCGCGCAAATGAACTCGCGCCTCGACGAGTTCGACGCGTACATCAAGGCGAGGCTCGCGGACTTGGAAGTCACGCTCACCGTCTACTACGATTCCGACTGTACTTTCTGCCAGAACGACGAACTCTTCAAAGTCCTCGACCAAGTCGAACCCGACTTCAAGAAAAACGGCGTCACCATAAACCGAGTCGACGTGCGCAGCGACTACGAAAACATTCTCGCTTCGGGAATCGACCGCGTGCCCGCGTTCTACGCTTCAACCTCCGACTTGCAGAAACAACCCGCGGGAGCGTTCCTCAAAAGCCAAATGGACGGCTGGGAGCAAAGCGGTTTCGACTACTACCTCGTAAAAGACGGGGTAATCGAAGTCCCGCGCCCGATATCGGAAATGCTGACCGAGCCGTGCCTGAGCGGCAAGACGGTGCTGCAATACTTTTATTCGCAAACGTGCAAGGCGTGCAAGCGCGTTGAAAACGCCAACGGGACAATCGTAAACCCGCCGGACAAGCAAGCCAGCACCGCGGGCGAAGCGCTCGCGCAACTGGAAAGCGTGTTCGGCGCGGCGCTCGACGTGAAACCGTCGTGCGTCGGAACCAAGTTCGCTTACGACAACTACCGCGAAATCGGCGTCAACAAGAGCGACGAGGAACTCTGCCTCGCGACTCAAACGCCGGAAAAAACTTATTCCGACAAGGCTCAGGCGGCGAAATACCACTTCGCGAAAGTGCCCATGTTCGCGGTAAACTGCAGGTACTTGTTCACGGGCTTCGCCCCGGAAATCATTAAAGAAAGAATTTGCGCGGCGAAACCCTCGCTCGACGCCTGCAAAACCGGCGCAACCGCCGGCGCGAACGCAACCGCGAGCGCGACTCCGAAAGCAAGCGCCGCTCCAAGCGCGAGCGCGACTCCGAACGCGAGCCCGACGCCCGCGCCGAGCGCTGCACCGAGCGCCGCGGCGAGTCCAAACGCTTGAATTCAGCCGCGGATTCGCTCCAGCAGCTCGCGCGCCTTGTCGACCTTCACGCACCGCGATTCAACGAGCTTCGACGCGACGAGCTCGACTTCGTCGCCTTTCGCGCCAGCGAGAATCGCAATATTCCGCGCGTGCAACTCCATGTGCCCCCGCTGAATCCCTTCAGTCGCGAGCGCCCGCAACGCCGCGAAATTCTGCGCTAACCCGACCGCCGCGAGGACTTCGCCGAACTCGCGGCTCGACTTCACTCCGAGAACCTTCAAGCACGCGCGCGCGACGGAGTGCGTGCGAGTCGCGCCGCCCACCACGCCCACTTGCGTAGGAAGTTCAATAAACCCTACTAGGTCGCTGGCGTCCGTAGCCTCGAAGCGCGTGAGCGGCGAATACTTTCCCGGAACGACGGTAGCGGCGTAAGCGTGGCAACCCGCCTCCATCGCGCGCCAATCCTGGCCGCAAGCGACGAGCGCGGCATCGACTCCGTTCATTATTCCTTTGTTGTGGGTGCACGCGCGGTGCGCGTCCGCCGCGGCGAAAGCCCAAGCGTCTAGCACGCGCTCGACGATTTGTTTTCCAGTCAAGCGCGACTCGCGCGACTCCGAATCCTTGAAGCTCTCCTCCAAATCGCGCGCCTTCCACACGGCTTTCGCGCGCGACAAGCGCCGCGTCGCGAGATTCGAAACAATGCGCAAACGCGCTTCGACGCCCGTCACTTCCGCAATCGCGGGCGCCAAGCGCTCGCACATGGAGTTGACGCAATTCGCGCCCATCGCGTCGCGGACATCAACAAAAATCTCGACGACGAGCATTTCGCCTCGCGGCGTTTCGAGCGCGCGAGCGCGCAAGTCGCGGCATCCTCCGCCGAAGCTGCAAAGCGTCGCGTCGCACTCGTTCGCCATCGCGCACAGCTTGGTTCGCGCGGCGTTGACTTTCTTCACGGCGGCGAGAACGCTGGCGCCGCTGTTCGCGGCGCGAACGAACTGCATTTGTCCTATCATGACGGACTCGTCGGAATCGCACTTGAAACCGCCGCTCGGGCGGCACAGTTTCGCGGCGTTGCTTGCGGCGGCGACGACGCTTGGCTCCTCGAGCGCCATCGGAATCAAGTAATCCTTTCCGTTGACGAGGAAATTCGTTGCGAACCCCAACGGAAGCGCAGTCGTCCCCACCGTATTCTCAATCATTCCGCGGGCGGTCGCTTCCCCGAGCGCGCCCCAATCGCGCAGCGCCTTCGCCTCCTCGTCAGAAAGCGAAGCGAAATCCTTGACTGCTTGCAACCGCTCGGCCGGCGTTTTCTTGTAGAATTCCGGAATCGCGGAAGACTTTTTTTCAGCCATAAGCCACCACTACGTTGAATTGACGAGGCGCGCGTTTAAATGATTTGGCTTCGACGACGAGCGACGAAGAAAAAAGCTCGCGATAGCGTTAAATATGTTCGCTTATAGAAAATAGTTCATGCGACAAGTTTTAGAGTTTTTACACAAAGGACTAAAAACCGCTACGCGCGGCGGAGGCATCGAAGTCAAACGCTTGGTAATACGCGGCTTGCGCGACGACGAAGCTAGAGAAACGCAAACCGTCCACTTAGCAGTCGAAGCCAACGACGCCGGCTTGAGCCAGGTGGACAGGCTGTTGACGGCGGCACAACGACGCGGCTTGATAAAATTCGTCAGAGTGGCTGAAAAAACTAGGCGGCTTCACGCGTTCAGCATAGATTTGGTCGACCGTTTGTCCATAAATCCGGCTCGCGAGCTAGTCAAAAGATTAACCCCCGACTTCGAAGCCATTGGTATAACTTTGGGCGCGCAAACCGACAGCGAAGCGGCGAGAGAAGACGCGGGAACAGCGGAACCGGTGTCGCCTGAAGCAGCCGCAAGAGGAGCGCCGCTTCTCGCGCAAGCAAAAGGAAGAATGGCGGCGCTGCTTGTAGAACGCCAAGAAGACGAGGCGACCGCGGCAAAATTAGCGCAAGGCGCAGACTCCGTCGCACAACTTGAAGAACGGCTCAAGGGTCAAATGCCAAGCTACAGATTGCGAAGAATAATTGACTTCGTGGAATACCTCCGCCAGAAACAAAAGTAAAAAGCCAACGAACACCGCAACCCAAACAATAATCGTCGCCTGCCGAAGTTATCATCGTTTTTTGGCGTTGGTTTTAAAAAACCTTCGCTGCATAATGTTGCCTCCAAATCAAAGATTAAAGTGAACACGCCCATGAACGCGGCTAACGCAACGAACAAAACGGGAATCGTCGGTTACGGAGCAAGCATTCCTCGCATGCGCATAAGCATCACCGAAATAGCGCGCGTGTGGGGCAAAAACGGCGAACAAACAGCCGCAAGCCTCGGCGTTCAAGAAAAAGCAATCGCTTCGCTCGACGAAGACTCTTGCACGCTCGCGGTTGCGGCGTCCCGCAAAGCAGTCGCGAGCGCGCGAATCGACGCGCAACGCATCGGCGCGGTTTACGTCGGAAGCGAAAGCAAGCCTTACGCCGTAAAACCGACCGCAAGCATCGTCGCGGAAGCAATAGGCGCGACTCCGAACTTGACTGCGGCGGACCTCGAGTTCGCTTGCAAAGCGGGAACCGCTGGAATTCAAGCGTGCATGGGCATGTGCGTGAGCGGAATGATCGAATACGGTTTAGCAATCGGCAGCGACACGAGCCAAGGCAGGCCAGGCGACGCGCTCGAGTTCAGCACGGGGTGCGGCGCAGGCGCGTTTCTAATCGGCGCGGCGGGCGAAGCGCTCGCGGTAATCGACGCGACCGCGAGCGTCACGACCGACACGCCCGATTTTTGGCGCCGCCAGCACGAAGAGTTTCCGAGCCACGGCGGGCGGTTCACGGGAAAACCCGCTTACTTCAAGCACGTAATCGGTGCCGCGAACGCGTTGTTCGCGAAAACAGGCTTCAAGGCGAACGACTTCGATTACGCTGTTTTCCACCAACCGAACGGAAAATTCCCAGTCGAAGCAGGCGCGACGCTCGGAATCCCGCGCGAAAAACTCGTTGCGGGACTCGTAACGCCGTTCATCGGGAACACGTACAGCGCCGCCACGATGATAGGGTTGTGCGCAATCCTCGACGAAGCGCGTCCCGGACAACGCGTGCTCGCCGTATCGTACGGAAGCGGCGCGGGAAGCGACGCGTTCGCGCTCACCGTAACGGAAGCGATTCTGGAAAGCGGGCGCCGGCCCGTGAAACGCGTTTGGGACTTGATCAACGACAACAAAGTGTACGTCGACTACGCGGTTTACGTCAAGCACCGCAGGAAACTCAAAAGCATGTAAAAACGAAAAAGCGGTCGTGAACAAAATGAACTTGAAAAAAATCGTTGAAAGCATTTGGAATTCGTGGTGGTTCAAACCGTTGTTCGCGAGCGCGGCAATCCTGGCAATCGCCACGAACCTGAGAACTGCTGAACTCGCGATTCCCGGAATCTTGCTTGCGTTCGCGCTGAACGCGACGTGGGCGGGAATCAGGAAAAAACGCGAGACGAACGACTACAAAAAAATCTTGTTGGCGGGATACGTTCTCGGCGTAATTCTCGCGATATCATTCGAATTCGTGTTCGTTTACAACAATTGCGACGAAAACGGGGTTTGCGTTCCAAGCCTCGAAATACCGCCGTATCGTTACACGAGCATTTACAAGTATGTTACTGGAGAAACGCAAACGAAACTGGAATACGTTTGGGAAAGCGACTTGCAGCCATTGGTTCTTGGTGCCTTCATCGCAGCAGGAATCGCCAGCGCGCTAGTCGCGGTCGCCGCAGCGAAATACTTGGCGAAAGAAAAAACGAAAGCGTAAAACGCGAAAACGCAAAACGTGAAATAAAATGAGGAAAGTAAGCGTCATCGGAGTCGGCTTGACGAAGTTCGGCGAACACTGGGAGAAAAGCTTCCGCGAACTCGCCGTAGAGGCGGGCGCTCGCGCGCTGCAAGACGCGAAAATGGAAGGCGGCAAAATCCAGGCGTTGTTCGGCGCGTCGATGAGCAGCGGCCGCCTCGTCGGGCAAGAACACGTGGGCGCCTTGATGGCCGACCAACTCGGCTTAAACCCGATTCCCGCAATCCGCTGCGAAGCCGCTTGCGCGAGCGGAGGCGTCGCCTTGCGCGCGGGCTGGTTCGCCGTCGCCAGCGGCGCGTACGACGTCGTCGCCGTGGGCGGAATCGAGAAAATGACGGACGTCAGCACCGAAGACGTTGCCACCGCCCTCGGCGGCGCAGGCGACCAAGAATGGGAACTCTTCAACGGCGCCACGTTCCCGTCGATTTACGCGTTGATGGCGCGGCGCCACACGCACGAGTACGGCACCACCGAAGAACAAATGGCGGCGGTCGCAGTAAAAAACCACAAGAACGCCGTCCACAATCCTTACGCGCAATACCAAAAAGAAATAACGCTCGAACAAGCGATGAAGTCGACGATAGTCTCGTCGCCGTTGAAAGTCTTCGACTGCTCGCCGATTACGGACGGCGCAGCGGTCGCGATACTCGCAGCGCACGAAGTCGCGAAAATCTACTGCGAACAACCCGTCGAAATCGCGGCGAGCGCGCAAGCCAGCGACACGCTCGCCCTCGCATCCCGCCGCTCGCTCACCGAGTTGGCGGCGACGAAAACCGCGGCGCAAGACGCGTTCAAGCAAGCCGGAATCGCTCCGCGCGACGTCGACGTCGCGGAAGTCCACGACTGCTTCACTATCGCGGAAATAATGGCGGTTGAAGACTTGGGCTTTTTCGAGAAAGGGCAAGGCGGGCCCGCGACCGAAGCCGGACGCACCGCGCTAGGAAGCGAAATCAGCATCAACACGAGCGGCGGGCTCAAGGCAAAAGGACACGCGGTAGGCGCGACTGGAATCGCGCAAGTCGCCGAAATCGTCACCCAGTTGCGCGGGCAAGCCGGCGCAAGGCAAGTGCGCGGAGCGGAAATCGGGCTTTGCCACAACGTGGGCGGAAGCGGCGGCACCGCCGTCGTCCACATCCTCAAAAAAACTTGATTTTGCTTGAATTTGAAAATTGATTGAAAACCGGAATTTGTTTGGCTTGGTGAAAAACGAAAAATGCATCACTCAATCCCCCTCGTCTGGCGACGCATTCCCGAACGCTACAATTTGATCGGGTGCAAGTGCGAAACGTGCGGAACGCCGTACTACCCCGACCGCAAGATTTGCCCGAAGTGCAGGCGCAAAGGCAAGCTCGTCAAGCAACGCATGCCGCGAACCGGCAAGATTTACTCGTTCACGCGCGTTCACTCCGCGCCGTCTGGCTTCGAACACGAAAGCCCGTACTGGCTCGCAATAGTCGAGCTCGAGAACGGCGTGCGCTTGCTCACGCAAATAGTGGATTCGCCAGAGGAAAGCGTCGTAATCGGCGCGCCCGCGCGAATGGTTTTCCGCCGCATCTACGCCGACGCCGACGAAGGAATCATCGCTTACGGCTACAAGTTTAAAATCGAGTAAACGCCGCGAGTTCCGCGGCGCGCAGCGCGGCAAACGCAGTTTTTTAAATCACGCGCGCCACTATTTTTCCATCACGAGACGGGGGGGATCGCCTTGAGGATAATACCAACTGAAAAAGCCGTCATGAGAACCGTCGTACGAAAATTCGGAGGCACGCTAACCAAAATCGAAATGCAGAATATGCGGCCGCAACACGGCGCAAGCACTCTAAGCGTGATATTCGAACACGAAACTCCCGCACAGAGAAACGCGGCTAAAGCAATGATCGAAGGATTCGGAGACAAACTAGCTGCAAAGGGCCTTGGCTGGAACGCCGCTCACGAAGGCGCAACAGGACTGCGGGCAAGCGTAACAAGTGAAGACTTCGGAAAACTTACAGCGCTCAGAACGTACGTGAAAACGCACTTAATGAAGAAATAAGCGCGTACGACGCCAGACAAACAAAAAACTCTTTTAATTCCGGCGCGTAACGCTTAACGTGAAGAAGAACCAAGGCGACACCGCGAAAGACTCGAAGCCGATTCTCCTTGAAATCGACGCGGTGCACCCGTGCTGGTGCATTGAAAGCGTCGAAAAATGCAGCAACGCCAGCATCAGCTTAATCTCGTCGTTGCACGACGAAGGCCCGTTCGTAAGCGGGCTCTACGACTTGAACGCCGACGACGTCGCGAAATTCATCGACGCGCTGCGCAAACACAGATGGGTGAAAGAGATTCGCGTCATCGAAAAAACGAAGACGCACGCCCTCGCCTTCATCCGCAGCAAGCACGACGCGCTCATGATTGAAACAATCGCTAAGACGCGCAGCGCGCCACTCGAACCCACGCTCACCCGCGGCGGGTGCGACACCGTCGCAATCCTCGTCCCCGACGACCGCGCGCTGCGCCAGCTCGCGAGCACGCTGCGAGACGACTTCGAAGTCAAACTCAAGTACAAGAAGACGCTGGAACCGGGAACGCTCGCAGGCTTCGACGCGCGCGACTTCATGCGCATGCAAGTCGCGACGAACGGACTCAGCGGCAAGCAGCGCGACGCCTTCCTCCTCGCAACCCGCAAAGGTTATTGGCAGTCGCCGAAGCGAGTCGACCTCGCCGAACTCGCCCGCGAGGCGGGCGTCAACGAAGCGACTTTTTCCGAGCATCTCCGCAAGGCGGAAGCGAAAATGATGCCGTTCCTCGCCGAGTTGATGGACAAGACGAAGCCCGCCAAGCAAAAATAATGCTTAAAACGCGTCGCTTTTAAACCCGCCAGCGGACGCTGGCGCAACTTAAATCTGCGCGCGCAGCATCAACAATAGTCATGGGAATCGCGCGGCCTCAAGCAAAGCAAGCCAAGCACTTCAGCGACGGCGACGAGTGGATGCTCGCCGAAAATTTCCCGGACGTAGACTTTTTCTTCTGCCAAGTGTGGCTCCGCGCCTTCGTCAACCGCCTCGAACGCTCGTGCGGACGCAATTACTCGAAAATCCTCGCGGTATTCGACGGAGCGCGCGGCAAGCACATTTCTTTTTACTACGGCAAACGCGACTGCCTGGAAATGACGAAACACCTCGTCGGCAAAATCGCCGCGGACCCGTCGTTCGGCGAACTCATCAACGCGAACATTCGGCGTTACAGCGACGAACTCGTCGCGCACGCGCGCTCGATTCCAAGCCAAGACGAACTTGCCAAAACCTCAAACCAAGATTTGTGGGGCGCAATCAAGACGCACGACGAAAAACACGGCGAGTTGTACGAGTGGGGCTGGCTCTCGAACGCGACGGACATGTTTTACCCTGAATTCACGAATTACCTCAAAAACTACTTGCGGAAATGCGCCGGCGGCGGCGAACAAAAAATCAACGAACACTTGGTTGCTTTGACCTCGCCCGACGACAAAAGCGAGGAAGCCCTGCAGCACGAAGAATTCCTCGAACTCGCCGCCTTGCTTTACGGCGACGAGGAAACACGCGCGTTGTTCGCGAACGCGGCAACGCCGCAAGAAATAATCGCGGAATTGAAACCCGAAGCAAAGCAAGCGTTACGGAAATTCACGGAGAAATACGCCGTCATCGGCGCGTTGTACATCGCCGAGCCGTTTCCGCTCGAGCACTACGCCGCGGAATTGAAGCACGTGCTCGCTAAAGACGACCCGAAACGCGAACTCGCCGCCGCGAACGAAGCGCTCGCGCAACGCAAACGCGAAAAACAAGCGTTGTTCGACGAGCTCGGCGTCGACGAAAAGCACAAGCGCATTTTCGCGGTTTACGCAGACTTCATGCTCACGAAATTCTACCGCAGGTACGCGCAAATCCGCTCGCTCAACGAGCTGCGCCGAATATTCAAGGAAATCGCGCGGCGCTTCGGAATAACGCTCGACCAAGCCCGCTTCATGTTAACGCCGGAATACGAACGCCTCCTTGTGAAAGGCGATTTCGATCTGACTCAACTGAAGGAGCGCGAGAAGTTCTGCGTGCTTTACTCGGAAAAGGATTACGACGAAATCTTTCTCGGAGAAGAAGCGCGCAAACTCGCCGCGGGCGCCGAAGAAAAACACGATTTTACCGTGAAGGAACTCAGAGGACAGACGGCGAGCCTGGGCGCGAAGCCCGGCATAGTGCGCGGAACCGTGAAGATTATCATGACTACCGCGGACATGCCTAAAATGAAGCAAGGCGACGTCCTCGTTGCCGTTTCGACTAACCCCGACGTCGTGCCCGCGATGAAGAAAGCCGCGGCAATCGTGACGGAGCAAGGCGGCGTAACGTGCCACGCCGCGATTGTTTCGCGCGAACTCGGCATTCCGTGCGTTATCGGCACGAAAATCGCGACGCGCGCGCTGCGCGACGGGGACGAAGTCGAAGTCGACGCCGCGAAAGGAATCGTCAAACTAGTTTCGCGGTGAACAACCAGCGCAACACAGTTCGCTAACCGCTTTCTCGTAAAACGGCGAACGCACCGGACAAAAAAAGCAGCCGGCGTTAACGAACAGCGGAAGGCTGTGCTCAACCCACGCGTCGTGCAGCGCCGCGCGCAACCGCACGCCGCGCTCGTCTCGCGCGCTTCCTTCGCTTCGCTCGCGCTCCGCCTTTGGCTCGCGCAAAACTTCGTGCAAGCGAGGGTACTGAGGCAGCAAGCGCAACAACTCGAATCCGTGCGCGTCCGGCAGCACCGCGCCGGTGAGAGTGTCGAGCGTCACGCCGAAAGAGTAAGTCGCGCACGCTTGACGCGCCTTCGGAATCGCCAAGCCGCGCTGCTCGGCGAACTCGCTGAACTTCGAGAAAAGAACTTCGCTCGACAGCGAGTGAATAATCGAATTGTCGCCTTTGTGCGGAAAGCTCTTGATTATTTCAGCCACGCGTCTAGCGACGTCCTTCGGAATTTCTTCGTTTTCCGAAAAAGCGTTTGGAAGCCAAGCGCTTTGCGCGTAGTAAAGAAACTTTTCAAGCTTCGCCCGCTTGGCTTTCAGGGAATCCGCGCGGCCGACGAGTCCAATCGGCGCAAAGCTAACGAAAACCCCTAAACCGCTAACCGTTTTCTGCAATTCGCGCAAGTCACGAATGTTTTCCGGCATTACGGCGGTGTGCGTTGCGACTCTGTAAACGTCGAAACCGTTTTCCTTGCGGCAAAGCAAACCCTTGCCGCGAGCGATTTCAGCCGCGGCCTTCAAGTTTCCGAATGCGCGCTCGAAAACGCCGCCCAATTGCTTCGCGTGCTTGACTGGATCAACGTGGTGAAGGCTTACCACAATCGTTCCTTTTCCGTCGAGCACCGCCTCGACGACTTCCCGCCAGTAATCCTCGTCAAGCTCCGCGTTCGTGATTAGCGTCACCGGCACTCCGCGCTCGCCAGCATAGCGAACGAATTCCGGAAACTCCTTGAAAAGCGTCGACTCGCCCCAACCCGAAACCTCGAACGAAAGCCCTCCAGCCGCCTTGAACGCTTCAGTGAAACGCTTCAAATCCTCTAACGAAAGCGGGTTAACGCTTTCCGCAACCGTTTTTCCGAGCTCGCTCCCCTCGCCCGCCGCCCTCGCGAAAAGCGACGCCGCAGTTTCGTGCGCTCGCGCAAGCGGAATCTCGTTGCGATGCGCGCTCGACTTCGCCTTGAACGTCGTAAAACAAAAATCGCACGAGCGGTTGCAAACGTGAGGAAAATTCACGAGCGCAAAACTAGTTTTCCCCCGCAAGCGCTCGACCGCGAGGTTAACGCCCCGCACGAGTTCCCAATAATACCCGGAATTCGCCAGAACGCGCGTGCGCTCTCGCGCGCCAGCCGCGCGCGCCGCCTCGAGCCCCGCCGAACTCTCCAGCTCGACTTCGGAGCGCACGCGCTCGTCACGCTCGAAAGCGCGCCACACGCGAGTCAAGTCACAGCAACCATTTTTTCCTTGTTTCAATCAAGCCGCCTCGCGCCGAACTGTTGAAGTCTTTCGCCCGCTCGACAATTTATTAAATCGTCACCCCGAAGCGGGGGATTAAATATTAAAAGGCGTTAAAACGAAGCGTGAACGAACAAGCGGAACTCGAAAAACTCGGGTTGACGCGAAACGAAGCGAAAACTTACGTCGCACTCCTTGAACTCGGTTCGGCGACAGCCACGCCCCTGACGAGGCGCGCGGGAATTCACGCCTCGAAAACGTACGCGGCGCTCGACGGCTTGCTGGCGAAAGGACTCGCGTCTTACGTCGTGCGCGACGGACGCCGCGTTTTTCACGCGGAAGAACCAACGAACCTCCTAGAATTCCTCGCTGAAAAAAAGCGGAAAATCGACGAAGAGGAAAGAGAAGCGAAGAAAATCATTGCCGAACTCTCGGGACGCCGCGGCGCGGCAAAAGAAACGGACGAAGTCCTGACGTACAAAGGCGCCGGCGGGCTTAAGTCGCTCTACAAAAAAATTTATTCAACGCTGCGAAGCGGCGAAACGCACTACGTGTTCGGAGCGCCGCGCAACGCCAACGAGCTAATCGAAGATTTCCTCGTAAACGCCAACCGCAAACGCGCGAGAAAAGGAATCGAACTGAAAATCATTTACAATTCGGACGCGCGAGAATTCGGCAAAAAGAGAGAGAAACTGCGTTTAACTCAAGTAAAGTACTTCCACGGAGCGGGATTCACGGCGCCCACTTGCTTCGAAGTTTTTTCCGACTACACCGCGATTTACTACGTGACGCCTAACGACATGAAGTGCTTCGTGCTCCGCAACGCGGAAATCGCTCGCAGCATGCGCAACTTCTTCGAAATAATTTGGAACTCTGACTACGTCGAAGAATAAAGCACGGCGTTCGCAACTCAAGCCGTCCCGGCTTTAATGCGTTTGGCGTAATACTCGAGGAACTCTAGCCGCTGCTTCTTGTTGCGCCGCATTTGCAGCCGCAGTTCCTTCAAATCGATTTTCGGGAGCTTGAGCTCCGCCGGTCTACCGCGGTCTAAGACACTAGGTTTGAACGGCTTAAGCTTCATACCGGAATCGACTTGCCGAACGATTTCCTGCGCAATCAAACCGAACGCCTCGTCCTCACTAATGCGCTTCTTTCTGCGCTTGAACTTCTTCGACTTCGGCTTGCGAGCCGATTTCGGTTTTTTCACACTCACCACCACGCGCGAATGCTTTTTTAGGACGTCGAGTTTTGCCAAGAGGATAAGTATACGACAAAAAGGACGCGGAAAATCTTTCTTTGTACTTGGATAATTTAAGCAAATCCGCGGCGTTAACTTTATTGAAATCGTCAAATCCAGCTACGTAAACATCCTTTTTACCGAAACCGCTATGAATGCCTAGCTCGGCTAAGACGGCGGAATATTCGCGCATGCTTTCATAAGACGTCGATCCTATTCCTAAACTGCCTGGCGGGCCCCACGGCTTAAAAGACACCCACCCTTCAGCGGCCATTAATCCTCGCAAAAAATACGCGGCATAATTTGAATCGCGAGTAGCGGCGTCAATAAAATAATTCATTAACTCGTCAAATAAGAGCCTGAAAAGCGAGTTTTTGTAGACGATTACTACTCTGCCGAAATCGCCTCTCTTACTGCCATAAGTAGGATAACGCACAACAGCGGCATTCGATAGAGAAACGCCCAAGAGAGAGGACCAGTGTTGACGAAGCTCGGCATCGCATTTGTCTCCGTTTTTCGTGTTTAGTTGAATGAAAAACTGCCACCGACCACTTTGAAGACCAAAAGATTCGAAACAGTCTAAAACCATGCGGACTAACCTGCCTTCGGTGTTTACGAAAGAAAGTTTGCCAAGTTCCAGCATCATTTCTCCTTTCAACAAGCCAATTGCCGACAAAAGGAGTTCAGAGTCAACTTCGACAAAACGAGGAAGAACGGCACAGTTGATTCCGTCCTCTTTTAAGCAGAAAAGATACAAAACGTTGGCGGGCAACCGCCAAACAAAACGCGACTCCGAATAATCGAAAAACAACTCGCTTGGTTTAGGGCACAGCCAAGAAGACCACCAACTCGATAAAACAAAAGAACCGCTCGTAGTTTTGACTACCAACTGTCTTCGTTTTACGCGGCGAACGGTTTTAGGCAACTCAACTAACACGGCACGACCAAGCCTCGTCAACCCCCACTGTTTTTGTTGTTTCGGCGGAGTTCTTGAAAAAACTAATCCGCGCGCTTCCAAACCACCGGCTCTCCTTGAAATCCGCCAGCGAGCGTTCTCGTGGCTAATATTTAGCCGAAGTTGAATCTGACTGTATGATAATGAACCGCTTGAAAGCGCGTCGAGAATATAGTAGTCAAGATTTCTGTCGTCTACAGTATCAGCGAGTTCAACCGAAAGTACGTCGCCTATTTTCTTTCGCCGAATTTTTCTTCCCAAAGGCGCTAGCCCGCCACTCGTTAGAGCTATAACTGGAAATTGATTATCGAATTTGGGTGCGAAACGTAACAAGTCGAGTAACATACACGAATTACGATTTCAAAACAAATAATTTTTTCGGAGGTCGGGTTCCGGTGAACGCGAATCAATAATCCAGCAAAGATTTCTGCCGAATAATGTCGCT
Organism: Microcaldota archaeon; assembly: GCA_964634375.1. Lineage (GTDB taxonomy): Archaea > Micrarchaeota > Micrarchaeia > Norongarragalinales > Norongarragalinaceae > CAITNU01. Next base: position 6,799 of record CAZWIQ010000010.1, on the reverse strand, counting down.
TTTCTTCACGTACTCGGAAACATGCACGCGCAACATCGCCGATAACAAATTCAACGCTTCAGAAAGCGAAGCTGCCTTCAACGGCGGTTTGTCCGCAAGGTGCCGCATTCCTTCGCGCACCTGCCATACGCCTGTAGGCACCTTGTACTCGGGACCGATTTCCCGAAAAACGATTACGCGCGCTTGCCTACCAAGCTTCAACAACAATTCCGTGCACGCCAGCCGGCCGCTGTAGTAGCCGCCACCCTCAGACTCAGCGTAGTCGCTGCGCCCCCAAAACGGTTCGTACTCGTGCGCGATTTTCGTTTCACTCTCGCCGCCAGTCCAAACAGTTCCGGGGCTCCAAGCTTCGAATTGCTCGAACTCCCATGCGCCAGGCAAAAGCAACACGACGTAGTGATTGAACAAGTGGTCGACTGAAAAAACAAGAATTTCGTTCAACGCAGGCAACTCCTTGATTTTCCTGATGTTCAAGTTCGCTAGAAGCGAATCGGTTGCAGTAATTGATCTGCGCGTGGGAACAATTACTTTCGCTTCCTCTCGCCCGAGCAAACCGGAACTCAAAAGTTTTTGCAAGTAATAATAATCCGCGCCCGCAACAAGCAATTCAGGAACTGCTTCACTTACTCGTAACCCTTCATTAACAATCGAATCGACTTTACGCGGAATCTTCGGCGCGCCAGCAACTCGCATTGACTCCATCTCGCCGCTCGGACCCATCGGCGCAAGCATCGACGAAAACGACAACTGCAGTCGCGGCACGTTCTTGAAACGCACTTCGAAATCAACCGGCGCAGTACTCAACACGCTCTCCTGCAAGTCCGCCAAAACGCGGTTGCGCGCCTTCACGTGCTGCGTCTTCATCCCGCGCGCGAGACTCGAACGGAACTCAATGATTTCGTTGTACGAACAGTCAAACCATTTGCCGGGATCGTCAAGCGCCGCTGCGTTCAACTCGTCGTTCACGCTCACGAGCGGTCCCACGGCGACGTTCGGCCAACCGTAGTCGCCCACGAAAACGCTGGGCGGGCAAGGACCGAAAACGTCGCGCGAAAAAGAAAGCTTCTTGTCGATGTTGACTTGCGAGCGCACGCGCGCGAGCACCGGGCACGCGCCTTGCCCCACGCCGCACCAGTTGCGTCCCTTGCACTGAAAACAAAGCGAGTGATGCGAACCCATCGAAGAATCCACGAGTCAAAACCCCGCGGTTGCTTACGCGCGCGAGAAATAATAGTTTTGCGGAGGCGCGCTTCCAGTGAATTGAAGCACAACCAGCGCGCAGCCTCTTAAAGCCCATGCGCCTTGCCTCCGACAAGCCTTTGACGCCGACCTTTTAACACGAACGGAATATTGCGTCTGAGCCTCCGACTGAAACCGTTCGGCCGAAAGGTTTTTAAATACCTCTTACATGACTTGTAAGCCTCTTACGGAGGTATTGCGTGACCCAGTGACCCGTATGACGACTGAAGCGACAGGCGTCTTCGACGCCAAGCAGAAGCTGCTCTCCGAGCTCGGGTGGAACGAAAACCCGTTCATTAAAGACCTCCGCGCCGAGAATCGCGACGAATTTTTGCGTTACTACTGCCCGTTCGAAGCGGCGTCGATTGTTGAAAGGCTCGCGTTCGACGCGAAGGCTTGCCTGCTTTTCGGCCCGAAAGGCGTTGGAAAGACGAGCGCGATATACTTCGTGCGTTACTCGCTCCCCGAAAACGAATTCACGCCCGTAATGTTCAAGGAAATCCCTGGCTCGCTCGACGAACTCGCGCGCGAAATCGGCTTGCGCCGCAAGGAAGGAATAATCGACGCTATCGTCAGCGCGCTTACCGGCGACGCGGCTAAAAAGAAGCAGCGCGGGTTCTCGCGCGGCGAAATCACGTCGCACTTCAAGCGTTTGACTGCCGGCCGGAAAGCGGTTCTCTTCCTCGACGAAGCGCACCTCGAGAAAACGCCGGAAATGTACATGGAATTCAAGTACCTCCTCGACGAAGTCCCTAACCTGCGCGCCGTAATCGTGGCGTTGGGAAAAGAAGGCTTTCCCGACTCGTTCCTGCAGCTCGTCGGCGAGGGAAACGTGTTCCAACGCAAGTTGTTTACTCAAAAAGAAATGCGCGCCATAATCGAGCACCGCATTGCCGCCGTAGGCGGAAAAGGCAACGCGCCTTTCCCTGAAGCCTTTCTGAAAGAACTCCTAAAGAACGAGCAAATGCTGTTGTCGCCGCGCTACGTATTCGACGAGCTAAACGCGTTCCTCGCCGCGCTCGCCCTCGGCAAAAGCAAGTGGAAAGGCGCGGCGGAGTACGCGAACGACCCTCTTATCCAAGCCGCTATCGAAGACGCGATTGCGAACAAGCAGCCCAAAGGGAAAAGTGAAGGAAAAGGAACTGCGGAAATAGCTGAAGAACGCGAGCAAGGAAGCGAATTCATCGAAATGGCTCGCGACGCGGAAGCCAGGGACAAAAAGCTGACGACGAGCCACGCGGACTGGTGGACGCTGCTCTCGCCAAGCCAAAAACAGATTCTGGAACTGCTTATTCGCAACCCGGACGGGTTGACGCTCTCGGACATCAAGAAAGACACGGCGCTAGCCGAAAACACGGCTTTCAACGCGCTTTACCAGTTGCGCGGCGACGACGAAGCGGAAAAGCGGCGCAAGCCAAGCGTTCCGTGGCCGCTCGTCAACGTCGAAGGAAAACCCGTGGGCGGACGGAAAAAGAACGTTTACCGCGTGGACGACAAAATCAAGAATTTGTTTACGCTCCACTGAAAAATGAATGAAACCGAATGGAATCCGGGGTGCATGAGTGATGGAAGTCGGGGAAACGCCGGTTTGGCGAGTGTTCGCCGAACTCGGTTCAAGCAACAAGTCTTACAAATTGGAAGCGCGCGGGAACGACGTCGTAATCAGCGTTGACCCGCTCGGTTAAAGGCCCAAAGGGTTGAAGGAAAAACAAACGACGAAGGAACGGAAAAAGGTGGAACGACTTGGCTTCGAAAGTGCTGTCGGCGTGGGACTTGGACAAAATCATTCGCACCGCAGGAGCCGAACGCGTTGAAGAAAAAGCGAGCAGAAAACTCGGCGAGATACTCGAAGACGAGGCTGGAACGATCGTGGCGCGGGCGCGCGTTTACGCGCGCCACGCAGGCCGCTCGTTCGTCACGCGGGAAGACATAGTTCTCGCCGCGCAGCACTCGCGCGCGTAGGAGGTTTTATGACGAATCGCGATAACGACTGTATTCCTGGTTGGTTTGCAAACGGTTTGCGGTGGGTCACGAATTCTGGAAAACCGTTCGCGTCAACCAAAGGGTCGTTGCAGTTGGGCGCGCTTTTGCAGGCGCACCGCCTCGAAGCGCGTCCCGACTCTAATTTTTTCTCTCAAAAAAGCCAAACCGCCTTAAAACGCCTTGTTTTCCGCTTATTTAACCCGCCCGCCAATTAATTTTAAGCGGTAACGGCGCGATATAGGCAGGTTTTCAGCGCCGAAAGAATAAAATACCACAACGCCGTTTTAGGTATAAACAAAGTATTACGCTATTGAAACGGCGTTTTTCGGTGGTTGAATGGTTGAACTCGTGGTTTTCAAGGTGCCTGATGGAACGAAGGACGTGTTGAAGGAGCTCGCCGCCAAGCGCGGTTACATGGGGCTCAGCGATTTCCTGCGCGATTTAGTGCGCCGCGAGCTGCGAGTCGAGCGCGACGGTCGTAAAGCAGTTAAAACGAGCGGGCCAGCCGTTGCCGACGCTGCGAGTAATGTTTCTGAATTAGGCGCGCCGAACGACAAGCAACGCGCGTAAGAGGCTCTTACGAGGCGCCGCCGTTGTTTTTTTTTCGTTTTTCTACTTGTAAGCGCCCCACGTGTGGTCGGCTAAACTTAGTTTTAAAAGCGCGCGCTGTCCGGCTGGTTTTTTCGGGTCAATGATTGGCGTTAGCCCCCAAACGTCGGCTACTGCATTCAACTTCGCCAGGAATCTGCTGTACTCTACATTCGAAAAGTCTCCAGAGAGCCATAGTTGGATGGCGCCGCTTTTTTGCAGTGCGGGCGTTCCGTCGTAGTATTCTAATTTCAGGTGTTTTAACCCGTTTTCGTCTAACGCGTTCTGTAAAGCGGTTTTGGCGTCGTCTAAAAGGCCTAGCGTGGTGCCTATGATGAACGGCGCGTCTTTGTTTATGCGCGGCCTGTGGCTGGCGCGAAAGGAGTCTTGCGGGTTTTCCGCGAGCCTTAATTTTTTGACTAGGGACTGCACGTGTTCGACGGCGGCGCGGAGGTCGTCAGCATCTGATGTTGCCGGCGCGAGGTTGAAGGCATGCGCGCCTGTTTCGTGTTGACCGACGCGCTTCAAAGCAGTCATTGCTCTTTCCGGGAGGAGTTGTTCGCGTTCTGCAATTATCCGCCGTTGCTCCTGCCGCCAATCGCCAAAAAACGGGTTTAAGGCAGTCAAAAAAGCTCGTTTTACAAAACCCGGTGTTGCGGGCGCCAGTTTGCGTTTCCACGGCATTCCTTGCCTTAAGGCGGTTTCGGCGTCTTCCTTGAATCTTTCTCTTGAAATTCGTATTATCTCCGGACTCATTTTCGTCTCCTCCGAAAAGGCTTTTTGCGGGCATAACGCGCGTAACGCTTTCGACGGTTTTTACTGTTTTAATTACGGCGCCGGCTTGCTCTTAAATCTTGTGGGTTTCTCGCGGATTTCAAATCTTGTGCGTCTCACCCAAACGCGGCACGATTACATCAACGTTCCGCTTCGCCTTGTGCGCCCAGTGCTCGATCGCTTGAGCGAAAGCCAGCGTTTTCTCTTCCTCGCCGTGAACGATGAAAACTTTTTTGAGGCCCTTGACTTGCTTGATGAACTCCATCAAATCCTTGTGGTCGCAGTGCCCGCTGTAACGCGCTTCGTCGATTTGCATGTTTATGGGCGCGCGCTCGTTGTCGATGGCGAGCTCGTCCGCGCCTTCGAGGAGTTCGCGTCCTCGCGTTCCTTTCGCTTGGTAGCCGACGAGAATAATCTTGTTCTTGGGTTCGCCGCCCAACGCTTTGATGTACGAGAGAATCGGGCCTCCGTTGAGCATTCCGCTCGTCGACAAAATTATGCACGGTCCGCTGGCGAAGACGTCGCTTCTGTCTTTTTTTTCGGGGTACGCGTAGAATTCGGAGTTGAATGGGTCGTCTTCGCTCGTCAAAATGCGGCGTTGGACTTCGCGTTTGAGGTAGATGGCGTTGTGCCTGTAAATTCGGAGGGCTTTCTTGATCATTCCGTCGAGGTAAATGGGGGCGCGCGGGATTCCGCCGCTGCGCATGTAGCTTTCGAGCGTGAAAAGAATTTCTTGCCCGCGGCCGATTGCGAACGTTGGAATCAATATTTTTCCTCCGCGGCGCAGCGTGTCGCGCACGCTGTTCGACAGGTAAGCGCCGGAATCCTTCAGGGAAGGAAGCGAATCCGTTGGGGCGCCGTACGTGCTTTCGATGATTAGCACGTCCGCCGCGAGCCCCATTTTCGCGCCTTCCAGGAGGCGCGTGGGACGCGTGTTCAAATCGCCGGTGTAAAGCACTCGCTTCGAGTCGTTTATCTCCGTCAGCGCGCTGCCGAGGATGTGCCCTGCTTCGTGGAAAACGAATGGTCCCGCCCGCTCGCCGTATTCGAGCATTTGGGAACTCGCGAGGTAGCGCGCCACGTCTCGTTCGCCGTACGGAACGTCTTCGTTTATGCGCAGCGCATCGGCTAAGAGGAGCTGCGTCAAGTCGCGCGTGGGCTTCGTTAAAACGGTTTTTTTGCGGTAGCCTTGAGCGTACAACCCGGGCATGAAGCCGCTGTGGTCCAAGTGCGCGTGGCTTAGCACGGCGTAATCGAGTTTGCGTACCATGCGTTGTTCGAGTATTGGGCAGAGTTCGTCTTCGTCGTCGAGCTTTAACCCGCAGTCGAGCAACGTTCTTTTCTTGCCTTCGAGCAGTATCGCGCTGCGGCCGACTTCCCGCGCTGCGCCTAGGAAACTGACTTCCACTAGCTAATACACCTTCTTTTCTTTCCTTCGTTTTGGTTTTAATCGTCGAATTGCGGTCGAAAAAGCCGGGCGGGAAAACGCTCCGCCCCGCGCGCGAAGCGGGGAGCGGCAGCGGCTTTCCGCCGTAACGGCTCGTTTCAAAGCTATTCTTAGATAACCATTTTATTCACTCGCGAGTTAATAAATGAGGGTTTTAAGGGGAAGCGGGGGTAACCCGGTCGGGGGTTAGGACGGCATGGCTCTTGAGAGCATTCACGCTTTTTTGAAGCGCAAGCGCGAGGACGGCGAGCCGCGCAAGCGCAAGGAACCGCAAAGCGAAGGAAGGCGCGGCGAGGCGGGCGGCGAAGGGAGCGACAGCGGGCTGTTGCGCGCGCTCGTAGGCGCGCGAGCCGCGGAAGGCGGCGCGGGGCACGAGAAGTGCGCTGCTGACTTGGAAAACGCGGCTGCGCGAATCGACGAGCTCGAAAGCGAGGCCGGGCAGGCGCGCGTTCGGGAAGCGGTTTACAAG
>CAZWIQ010000010.1:0-289 GCA_964634375.1 Microcaldota archaeon | reverse complement strand
CATCGAGGCAGGCGAAGAAAAAACGATTCCGGAGCTTCGTTCGCTCGTGAATCCCGACGACGAGGCGGTGCGCGAAGCAAAGGCGCACTTGCTCGCGGACTTCCCGAAGTACGATTACGACCGGCATTTCTCGCGTTTCGCGGACAAGGCTTTCGAGCTCATCGCGAGCCTTCATCCCGTCCACGCGGGAATAAGCGTGAGTTATTGGTTGAGCCCGCGCGAGGTGCTAGAGCTCGGCGCCGCTGACGCGTTCGACAAAGCCGTTTTTCTTTGCTCGCTGTTGCGGGCG
>CAZWIQ010000009.1:0-22095 GCA_964634375.1 Microcaldota archaeon | reverse complement strand
GCGAACGTACTGCATTCGCGAAGCGTCAGTCGCGCCCCTGTCGCTTACCTCGAACTGGTGAGCAATCTTGTTCTTGCGCGCCACGCCTTCGATGAATTCCACGAGTTTCCGGCTCATTATGAGTCCGCGCCCTCCCGCTTCGATGACGGAAAGCGTGGGTCCGCCTCCGAGTTTTATGGGAACGCTGTCCTCGGGGACGTCGGGCGTGCTCCCGCCGAGACACACGTCCAGCGCGATGGCGAGGTCGGGCTCTATTCCGAAAGCGCTCGTCCCCGCGCCCCACAAACCCGTTTCCTCGCGCACGGTGCCGACGAGGAAGAGCGTGACTTCCTTCGGCACTTCGAGTTCTTGAGCGAGTTTGAGCAGGACGGCGCATCCCGCGCGGTTGTCGAAAGCTTTTCCGACGACGAAATCGCCTTGCAGCTCCTGGAATTTCGAGTTGAACGTGATTTGCACTCCCGGCCGGACGCCGAGCTTTTCCGCTTCCTGCTTGTTCTTCACGCCGACGTCGATGAACAGCGCGTCGCTGTCCTGCAGTTTTTTGCTTTCCTCTTCCTTCATCAAGTGAGGCGGCTTCATGCCGATTATTCCGATGATCTTCGTCTTCGCGTGCAGCGTCACGCGCGCGGAACCGAGTATTCCGTCGTAAATCCCGCCGATTTTCGCGAACTTCACGAAACCGTCTTTCGTCACGCTCGTCACGGCCATCCCGATTTCATCCATGTGCGCGGCAACCATGATTTTGCGGTCGCCGCTTCCCTTGCGCGCGATGACGTTGCCGAGAACGTCCCGGTGAACGGCGAAGCCGGCGAGCTCCAAATGCTTTTGCATGAACGAAGCGACTTCCGCTTCGTCGCCCGTAGGCGCCTGCAACTCGCTGAGTTGCCGCAGCAAGTCTTTCGTTGAAACCGCCATGTCAAATCCACCTCTGAGTATCCCGCCGGACAACCTGTCGAATAACTGGAATTAAGGCACGGAAACGTTTTTTAACCTGAACCAGTTTTATTAAAGAACGCTTCAGCGAAATAAAAACGACTCGCTTTCGCAACCGCCCGCCGTTTAACGGCGGAATTCCGGCGGTTTTTCGATTGGGTTTCTGCTTTTTTTCGTCTCGAAGCCTTTAAAGCAAGAAGGTGGGGAAGACAACATGAAAATAAGTGAATTGGCACCTGGCACGGGAAAAGTCGATTTAGAGGCGGAAGTCGTCGGCGTCGAGGCGCCGCGCGAAATCAACAAGAACGGCCGCTCGCTGAAAGTCGCGAACTGCACGTTGCGCGACGACAGCGGCACGATTACGCTCGTTTTGTGGAACGAGAACATCGACAAAATCACGGAAGGCGCAACGGTCACGATAAGCAACGGTTACGTGAACACGTGGCAGGACAAGCCGCAGCTCACGCTCGGCAAATTCGGCAGCATAACCGTCAAAGAATAAGCCGTTCGTCGTTCGCTTACTTTTTCTTTTCAGCAGGCTTAGCGCCTGCGGCGCCTGCTTCGCCTTCCTTCTTCTCTTTTCCTTCCTTGACTTTCGGAACGAACCCTAGTTCCGCGAGCGGTTTCGAGCCGTAATCCTTGATGCGAGCGTTGATTTGAACGATGTTTCCGCTGACGGTATTCCCGCAAACGCGTTTCTTGAGGCGGGCGCCTTTCGCCAGGCCGCGCGCCCCGCAGCCGCGGCCGATGACGGCGCTAGTCTTTTTTTGTCCCGCGACGTCGTAGCGCATTGGAGTTCCGTCCTTGTCGCTCCCGCCCGCAATCGCGAGTTTGTAGCCGTCGAGCCCCACGATTCCGCCGTCGATTTCAGCGCCGATTTTCTTTCCGAACAACAATCCTTCGCGGTTCTTCTCGACTTCCTTTTGGAAAGAGTTGCCCGTCTTGACGTCGTTGATTACGATTTTCATTAAACCACCCGAATAAGCGAGGCACAATTAAGGCGGCAGGTGGTTAAAAAGCGTTTTGAACGTGCGGGCGCTTGAAAAAACGCTTTTTCAACACCAGTAATTGCGAATCGAGAACGTCAGCGTCGCCGTCCCGCTCGCGTCGCCGCTCTTCGCGGGAACGCTGACGAGCCACTCAGCGCTCTGCGCCGTCTTCTTTGAATGCGCGGCGCTTTCCTTCACGATTTCCCAGTCTCCGTAATCGTCGTGAACGACTTTAACGACGACCGCCGTCGAGCCCGCGTTGCGCAACGCGACTTCGAAATCGCGTTGGTAGCTGCATTTAGTCAACTGCTGCTGGCTCGTCTCCGTCTTCTGCGCGGTCACGTCGAACGCGTTCCCGATTGCGAGCTTAACGTCCTCGTTCTCCGCCGTGTGCGAAATCGAGTCTTCACCGATAAGGCGAATCGCGCCCGCCGCGTCGCGCTTGTAAACACGCACTGTTCCCTTCGGAAGAGGCATGCCGAGTCCGCCGCTTTTCGCGTTTTGGAATTCGAGCGTCACTTGCACTTTGTCGGAACGCGAGGGCTGGAAAGCGAGGACTTTCTTTATTCCAAATTCCAGCGAATTGAGTAACGCAATCTGTTTTTCCTCGTTATCGCGCAGCGTTACGGTTCCCGGCACGGAGTACGAGCGGTATTCAAAGAATTTTTGTTCCGTTACCGCTCCGCCCGCGCTTATCGACATCGACGCGTCCTTCGCCACCGCGCCTTCCGCATAAGCGGGATACGGAACGGCGTAGTTGCGCTGCGCTTCAACGTTCACGTCGCCCGCGACTAGCGTGAGCGCCGCGTTCTCGAACGTTTTGCCTGCCGAGTTGCGCACGCTAGCCCAGCCTTGCAGCGACGCTTTCGAATCGTCCTCGTTAACGAGCGCGACGTAGTCAGCGTTCCAGCTCAAGCCGCTCGCGAGAAAGGCGTATTCAACGTCGTGGTTTCCCGCCTTGTCCGTGCGCACGAGCCATTGAAGCGTAGGCGTGACGAGCAGCGAAGCGCCGCTCGACGGGAACGTGATGCGAGAATAATCGTTGATTGCTTGAACTCCGCCGCGCGTTTCGATGAGCAAGCCGTCGTCGCTCGAAAGCAGCGTACCGCTAACAGTCTCATTGTTGAAATCAACCTTGACGGTTTCCCCGACGTATTTCTGCAGCAAGCGCGCGCGGCTCACGACGTCGAACAAATAGTTTTGTTCCACGAGGCGCGCCGCCGGGTCCGTAACGTCGCGGAAGAAGACGCTCGCGGGATTAACGTGCTTCGGCAAACCGCCGACGCGCAAGTCGTTGACTCCGCTTTGCAAGGCGAACGACTGCTTTTCTTTTATGAGGGCGAAGCCGGTTCCGTAATCGAAGACGTTTCCGTTGAACCAAACCGGCGCGTTGCCTTGCGCCGGCTGGTAGACGGTTATTTCCGCGCCTTGAGACGCGGCACCTTGCGAAGCAGAACCCGAATCCGCGAAAACCAGCGGCGGTTTTTCCAGAGCCTGCATTCCGAGCGCGGGCATTACCGGGAAAAGCAGGGCGGCCGCGAGCAACGCTCCGCCGAGGAGCGCGCAGAAAGCGAGGACGAAGTGAACCGTTTTCATATCTCAAAACCACCTGCATTGCTTTAAACTCAGGAGTTAACGGGACGCGCAATAAATAGGGTTTTGGAATCAACAGGAAAAAACTTGGCTGCGTCCGGCCGCGCGCTGCGGCGCTCAAACGCCGCTTTTGCGCTCGAACGCTTCCACGCTCACGCCCGCCTGCCGCAGCAAGTCGAGCGCTTCCCTGTCGAGCGAGTCGTCGTGGAAATACGCGGGATTGTAAACCATGCGCTTTATTCCCGCGGCGGCAATCATTTTCGCGCACGCGTAGCACGGATTAATCGTGATGTAAATCGTTGCGCCTTCCGAGCTCGCGCCGTGCTTCGCGCACTGGATTATCGCGTTCTGCTCCGCGTGAAGCGTGCGCACGCAATGGTCCACGACTTTGTGCTTGCCGTCGATGACGTAAAGCGTGGGCGCTAATTTGCAGCCCGCGTCGTCGCAGTGCTCGATTCCCGGCGGCGAGCCGTTGTAACCCGTCGCGATAATCCGCTTGTCCTTCACGATGACCGCGCCCAAGCGCTTGCGCGGGCAAGTAGCGCGCGTGGCGACTTCCTCCGCGATTTTCATGAAGTACTGGTCCCAAGAAGGACGCGAAAAAGCCAAACTCAAACCCACTCCGAAAAAAATCCTTTAAAACTCAACTGGAAAAACGAACGGGGATTAATTGCGCGCGAAGGCTTTTTAAAACCTACGGCGTTAACTGCGTTCTAATTATACCAAACTTTCCGGGGTGGGAGCTCAATGGAAAAGAAATCGAAGCGGCGAGTGGTAATCTTGGGCGCGGCGGGGCGCGACTACCATAACTTCAACGTTTTTTTTAGGGACAACGACGCGTTCGAAGTCGTCGCGTTCACGCAAGCGCCGGAACAGAACCTCAGCGAAATCGAAGGCGAACAACTGCGGACGTACCCGCCTTCGCTGGCGGGCAAGCTTTACCTTAACGGCATTCCCACGCTTTACGAAACGGATCTCGAAAAAATAATCAGGAAGCACGACATCGACGTTTGCGTGATGGCTTACAGCGACGGTTCCTACAAGAGCGTCGGCAACTTGTCGGCTCGCGCTAACGCCGCCGGCGCGGATTTTTGGTTGATGGGGCACAAGACGACGCAAGTCAAAAGCATCAAGCCCTTGATTTCCGTTTGCGCGGTGCGGACTGGTTGCGGGAAAAGCCAAGTCAGCCGCTTCATCTCCGACTTGCTCAACAAAAGCGGCAAGCGCTGCGTAGCAGTCCGCCACCCGATGCCTTACGGCGACTTGGCGGAACAAAAAGTCCAACGCTTCGCCACGTACGACGACCTCGACAAGGAAAAATGCACGATTGAGGAAATGGAGGAGTACGAGCCTTACGTCGAGCGCGGCATGGTGATTTACGCTGGAGTCGATTACGAAGCGATTTTGCGCGCGGCCGAAAAGGAAAGCGACGTCGTTTTGTGGGACGGTGGAAACAACGACATGTCGTTCTACAAACCCGACTTGCTAATCACCGTCGCGGACGCGCACCGCCCGGGACACGAATTCAACTATTACCCCGGCGAAGTCAACTTCCGCGCGGCGGACGTAGTCATCATCAGCAAAATCGATAGCGCGAAGCCGGAAGACGTGCGCGCAATCGAGGAAAACGCCAGGCAAGCGAACCCGCGCGCGAAAATAATCAAGGCGGAAAGCCGAATCACCGTCAAAAACGGCGAAACGCTGAAAGGCAAGCGCGTCATCGTCGTCGAAGACGGGCCCACGCTCACGCACGGAGGAATGAGTTACGGAGCGGGAATCGTCGCGGCGAAACGCCTCGGCTGCAAAATCGTCGACGCCCGGCCGTACGCCGTCGGCAGCGTCAAACGCGCCTTCGAGAAGTACAAGCAACTAGACGCAGTCCTCCCGGCAATGGGTTACGACGCCAAGCAAATGAAGGAACTCGAGCAAACAATCGCGAACGCGGGAAAAGACGTGGACGCAGTCATCATCGGCACGCCGATTGACTTGGGCAGGCACATCAAAATCGCCGTTCCGGCTCACCGCGTTTACTACGACTACATCGACGAAGGCGGCGCGCTTAAAAACATTCTGAGAGAAAAAGGATTCCTGTGAAAAAACAAAAAAAGCAGAAAAAAGCAGAAAAACGAAGGCGAGCAGTCGTTTTGTCGCTCGGCGGCTCGCTCCTCTACGAAAACGGCGCGCTGAGCCACGCCGCCTTAAAACAAAAAGCGGGCGCAGTCGCCCGCGCCGCAGAACGCGTTTCGCTCGCGGTAGTCGTCGGAGGCGGCGTTAAAGCCCGCGCCGCCGCGAACGCCGCGCGCGAGCGAGGCGCAAGCGAGTTCGAAGCGGACGAAGCGGCGATTGCCGCGACGCGCGAGAACGCGCGCGTTTTCGCGAAAACCCTCTTCCAAGACTTCGGCGTTCACGCCGTCTACGTCGACGACTTCCACAAAGCGGCGGATTTGCTGCACCGCGGCTTCACGCCCGTGATGGGCGGGCAGCTGCCGGGACTCACGACGGACGCTTGTTCAGTGCTTTTAGCAGAATTGACGCGCGCTTCGCGCGTCGTTAACGCGAGCGTCGTCGACGGCGTTTACAACAAGGACCCGAAACTGAAGGGCGCCCGCAAATTTCCGCGCTTGACGCACGAGAAACTCGTTGCTCTCGCCGCGGCGCAAGACGCGCGGCGCGCCGGGCAGCACTTCGTCTTCGACTTGCTCGCCTGCAAAATAGCGGCGCGAAGCCGCGTGCGAATCGATTTCGTGGACGGCCGCGACGCGGCGCAGTTCGAGCTCGCGCTGGAAGGAAGAAAACACAAGGGAACAATAGTTTGCTAATATACTGGCTCAGCGCGCGGCGAGCTTGATGTCTTCGCTCGTCACCGTCTTGCGCCCCGCGTGCTTCGCGAGAGAAACCGCTTTCTGCGAAATGTCGATTCCCACGTCTTCCAAAACGTCGGCGAGGGCTTCAGCCGCGTCCTGGGAAACGCGTTCCGCGCCAGCCTTGCGGATGAGCCGTTCTACTGGAGCTAAAGGCAATATAGCCATTATCGGTTCCCACCTGCCTTTTCGCGGAAAAGCCGAACGCAACCCTTTACGCCCTTCTTTCCGCAGAATAAACGATTGCCGCGCCTCGCCGCCCCTTCAAAACGGCGTTGCGGGCTTCGAATAAACGAAAGAATCGTTTTTAAACCAACGCAATTACTGGAACCACGGGGTTTGAAACGCGGAATTACGCGCGCTTTTTAAGAAACTCGCGCCACAATTAAAAACGTGAACCCAAAACTAAAGTCGGTTTTTTCTAACGCCTTCCGATTCCTTAGGCTTGGCCGCCGACCGAAGCCACTAGACTCGCCCGCCAAACCGCTTGAACTACCAGCGCGGTGGAGGCACTACGAAGACGAGCGAGGAATACATGTCGAAGCCTGCGACGAGAACGGCGTAACGAAAGCGGTTTTGAGAATACGCGAAGTCGGCATAAACCGGCAGCAACTAATAATCAACGCCGAACATTTGAAAAAAAGCGGGTACTCGGAAAAAGCCGCGAATTTGCTCAGGCTTGCGGCGAGACGATTAGCCGCTGAAACAAGCCGTCCGAACGCAGTCGTCACAATCGGTAAAGAAAGCTGGTTGGAAGGAAAAAAGAAAACGAAACTCGTTTAAACGCGGAACAAGAAGCGAGCATGGAAGATTTGGTTTACGGCTTGAATTGGCTTAAACCGCCAGCGCGCCGACCGCCTTCAAACAGAATGGTGGAAGACGAACCGCCTTACAAGTGGGTAGTGACGTTCAAGAAACCGCCGTTAAAAATAAAGGAAAACTAAACTCGAATTCCAAAGCGCACGCTAAAGCAAACAATTTATTCAGCGCAAACGTAACGATGCTCGAAAATGCTCAACCTCACGTTACTAAAGAAAGACAAGCTCGAATTGCGCGAATACCAGACGCGCGCCGCGCAAAGCGCGCTCGAGCGCGGCAACACGCTTGTAGTCATGCCTACCGCGCTCGGCAAGACGTTCGTCGCGCTCCTCGCAATCGCTCACCTTCTCGCGCAGCCCGCGAACGCGAAGCGCAAAGCGTTGTTCATGACGCCGACGAAGCCCCTCGCCATCCAGCAAACCCAACGCTCGCGCGAATTACTCGAAATCCAGGAAGAAGAAATAATCGTCGTTACCGGCGAAATGCCGCCCGCCAAGCGCCAACGCGCTTACGCGAGCGCGCGCGTCGTTTGCGCCACGCCGCAAACAATCGAAAACGACCTCGACAAAGGCATTCTCGATTTGCGCGACTTTTGCGTCGCCGTATTCGACGAAGCGCACCGCGCGGTCGGCGAGTACGCTTACACCGCCGTCGGCAAGCGCGCGCGCCAAACCATGGGCTTGCTCGTCATCGCGTTGACGGCGAGCCCGGGCGCGAAGCGCGAGAAAATCGAGGACGTGTGCGAAGCGCTCGGAATCAAAAACATTGAGTTGCTGCGGTCGGAAGACGAGGACGTACAACGCTTTGCGAAACCCGTCGAAGTCGAATGGGTTTTCGTGAATTTGCCCCCGCAATTCGCCGGCGTCCGCCGCGTGCTCAGCCAAATGCTCGACGAAGAAGCCCGCAAACTCGAGGAAAAAGAGTTGCTGCCGCACGGAATGCGCGAAAGCAAACGCTTTCTCCTCGCGCTGCAGATTCGCTTGCAGGCGAAAATCCCGTACACTTACCGTGAACTCAGCACCGTCGCGAAAATGATGAACCTGCTGCACTCGATCGAACTCCTCGAATCGCAAGGCGTAGTAACGCTCAAAAACTTTTTGGAAGGACTCGACAAACGCGAGAAGAAAAGCCGCGCCGTCCTCGCCATAATCGCCGACCCGCGCACCCCGGAAATAATCGCGAAATGCAACGAAATAATCGCGAACGGGCTCGACCACCCGAAAGTGTACGAGCTCAAGCGCATAGTGGGCGCGGCGGTGCGCGAAGGGCAAAGCGTAATCGTGTTCGCGCACTACAGGGACAGTGTGGACAAACTGCTTGCCGAGCTCAACGCGTTGCGCGACGTGCACGCGCGATTCATCGTTGGCCGCGCGGGCGAGAAAGGAATGAAGCAAGAGGAGCAAAGGTCGCTGCTGCAAGATTTCCGCGACAAGAAATTCAACGTGCTCGTCGGGACATCAATTCTGGAGGAGGGCTTGGATCTCCCGTCTGTCGACTTAGTTGTTTTTTACGAGGCTGTTCCGAGTGAGATCCGCTTGATTCAGCGCCGCGGCAGAGCGGGGCGCATCAAAGCCGGGAAAGCCATAATTCTCATCGCGAAGGGAACGCGCGACGAAGCGTATTTGTGGAGCGCGAAGCACAAGGAAGAGAAAATGCACCGCACGCTTTCGCGCATGAGCGCTAAAATGGACGCGAAAAAAAACGCTGAAGCCGCCAAAGCGGACGCTGCGGCAGGCGAAACGAAAAAACGCGCGAAACCGGTTCCCAAGAAAGGACAAACCGCAATGTCAGACTTCACGTGAGGCGAAACTGATTGGTCGCAGGAAAGCGCGTGAACGAACTCGTTTTCGACGAAGCGTTGCTTGCGCAAAACAAGGCTCAAGTGTTCGTCGACGACCGCGAAGCGGACGGCGAATGCGTTGCGGCGCTGCGCGAACTCGGCGTAGTCGTGCACGTCCAACGCCTGGAAGTCGGCGACTTCATCGTAAGCGAGCGGTGCGCGGTCGAGCGAAAGACGGCGAGCGATTTCGAGTCCAGCGTCATGGACGGCAGGCTTTTCGCGCAGGCGGGCGAGTTGAAAGACAATTTCCTCGCTCCGCTCGTTTGCGTCGTCGGCAACGAATTCGGCGCGCTTCAGCCGAAAGCATTGCGCGGCGCATTGATGGCGCTCTGCATCGACCAACGCGTTCCCGCGCTGTTTTTCGAAACCGACACCGAACTCGGCGAATTCATCGCTCAGCTCGCAGAACGCGAGCAACTCAGCGAAGCGAAGGAAATGAAGTTGCGCGTCGGCAAGAAAAACGTTTCCCTATCCGAGCAACAATTGTTCCTCGTTCAAGGCTTGCCCGGCGTGGGAACGAGAAACGCGCGCGCCCTGCTGGCGCACTTCAAGACCGTCGAAAACCTCGCGTGCGCGCGCGAAGACGAGCTCGAAGACGTCGCCGGCGTTGGGAAAAAGCGCGCGCGGAAAATAAAGCGCCTGCTTTCGGCGGATTACGAAGAAAAATAAGAAAACGCGAATTCACTTAAAGCTTAAAAGCGCGCCCTACGAATTTTGTTCGATGAACGAAGAAACCGGAAAGCGCATGCGCGTCACGAACGTCGTAATCGCGACGAACGTCTTGCTCATCGCCGTAAAAATCGCCGTCACCCTGCTCACTGGAAGCATCGCTGTCCTTGCGACGCTCGTCGACTCGTTGTTCGACATGCTCGGCGCTTTGTTCGCTTGGTTCGGAGTGCGCGCCGCCGCGAAGCCGGCGGACGCCGACCATCTTTACGGGCACAAGAAGATCGAGAATCTCTCTAGCCTCGCGCAGGTGACGCTCATCGCCATCGTCGCAATCGGAATAATCGCTGAAGCCGGCCGGCGCTACGCCGCCGGCACGGCAATAGACGTCGCGCCCCTGGATTTGGACTTGATTTTGTTCACTGTTCTCGTCGACGTCGCCCTCGCCGCGTACCTGCGCAAGAAAAGCAGGGAACTGCACAGTTCGGCAATCGAAGCAAGCGCAGGCAACTATTACAGCGACATTTTCCAGAACTCCGCCGCGCTCGCCGGGCTCGCCTTGGCGGAATTCGGCTTCTTTTGGGCAGACCCGCTGGCGGCGGTTTTGCTTTCTCTCTTGATGCTGCGCGTCGCTTACAGTATCGGAAGGCATTCCGCCGACGAGTTGATCGATGTGAGTCCGCCGCCGGCGAAACTCGCCGAGATTCAGGAAACCGTTTTGCACTCGCCGGGCGTCAAAGGGTTTCACAAGCTGCGGGCGCGCCAACTCGAAGGCAAAGTGTTTCTCGACGTGGACGTGCAGCTCGACGACGAACTCCCGCTGGCGAAAGCGCACGCGCTCACGCACGAAATCAAGAAGCGGCTGCGCAAGCTCGGCGTAGTCGAAGCCGTAATCCACCTCGAACCGTTGGACGCCCACGAACCCGAAGGCGCCAGGCGGCGGAGACTCGGGCGCTAGAAAAACGAAGACTCTGTTGACCACGAAGACCACGCTGGCAAGCGGGGGTTACGGCGACGGTGCGGCCGACGGTTACGAAACGCAGCCGAAAAGCAGGAGCGAAAACAACAACGCTACCGCGGCGAGAATCACGTATTCTTTCTTAAACTCCAAAAAAACGCCTCGTTTAAGCTTCGCTCGACTTCGAAATCATTTGGAACGTGTCGTAAAACTTTTGAGTCGGCCGCAGGAGGCGCGTTTGCCCGCGGCGCTCGGCTTCGACGTAACCCGCTTGGCGCAACTCGGTTACGTACGCGTAGATTTCGCCGCGAAAATAGTGTTTGAGGTCTTTCTGCAGCAGTTCCTTCTTTTTCGCGATGAGCGCTAGAATGCGCGTCCCCTTCTTCGTAAGATTGATTTCCTTGCTCGCGCTGGAAACGCGGTCGAGATACTCGCTCTTCACCTGCAACGCGACGACGTCCTCGCTCACGATTACTTCGAAGGCGCAGTCGCGTGAAGCGTACTCCGCCTTCAATTCGTGCGCCATGGTTTTGCAGAGCTCGCGCGGAAAACCGGTTATCTTCGATAATTCGGCGTAAGCCGTCGGGCGGTTGGCGAGGAAAAGCGCCGCCTCGAAAACGCGGAGCGGAGGCAAGTCCGGCTTCGCGGACGCGTCCCGCCCCGTTAGTTCAGGCAGTTTTTTTCGTTCTTCCTCCAAGTCGGAGTCCGCGATTCCGTTTTCGTCTTCTTCGTTTTGGTCGGTGGAATCGGCGGAGTCGGCAGAGTCTTCGGATTCCTCGATTTCGTCGCTCATCTTGCTTCACTGCGGCAGGGAGTTTAAACGCTGGTTTAAAAACGCGTTCGGGTATAAAATAGTTTGGCTCCAAAGCCCTGTTTCCGACGAAATCGAATGAAACCGCTCTGGAGACTAACGAGTAACCGCCCTTTTTTCAAAGGGTCCGGCGAAATTGAAGAGTCAAGGTGACTGCAAGCAATGGGTTTCCTAGTCCCGCAAGAAAAGTATCTCGGCGCGGGAGCGCACATCGGAACGCGAATGAAGCACGGCAGCATGCGCGAATTCATTTACAAGTCGCGCGAAGACGGGCTCAACGTCCTCGACCTCAAAAAGCTGGACGAGCACTTGCGCCTCGCTGCGGCGCTCATCGCGAAATACGCGCCGGAAAAAGTTTTCCTCGTCGGCAACAAGGACAACGCCCGCGCGCCGATACAGAAAGCGTGCGAACTCGCGGGATTCAACAAAATCGTTGGGCGGTTCACGCCCGGGCGGTTCACGAACCCGTCGCGCGACGATTTTTGCGAGCCGTCGATTGTTTTAGTCATCGACCCCGGCGTAGACAAGCAGGCGGTGCGCGAAGCAAACCACATCAACGTCCCGATTCTCGCGTTGTGCGACACGAACAACAGCACGCGTTACCTCGACGTCGTCATTCCAACGAACAACAAGGGACGCAAGGCAATCGCGTTCATCCTATGGCTCTTGACGAGGGAAGTTCTGCGCGAACGCGGCACGGTGGCGCGCGACGAGGATTACGCGGCGCAGCCGGAAGACTTCGAAGCTTGAAAAACGCGAAAAGGAGGCGAATACGCGATGGCGGACGTCAGGAACGCGTTCGTCGCGGGACAATTTTATCCGCGCAGCGCGAGCGAGTGCGGCGCCGCACTCGCTTCGTTTGAAGCCAACGTCGACAAAAACAAAACCAAGTCCGTCAAACCCGCGGCGGCCGTCGCTCCGCACGCCGGATGGATTTACTCCGGGCAAACCGCGGCTTACGCTTACGAAGCATTGAAAACCGCAGCGCCCAAGAAAGGAGCGGTTTTCGTCGTCTTGTCGCCGAACCACACGGGTTACGGCGCGGCAGTCGCGCTAAGCGCGCTCGACTGGCAGACTCCGCTCGGAATCGTAAAGAACGACGCCGCGCTTCGCGCCGAATTATTGAAGGCTTCGCCGGTTTTCGAAGTAGCGGAGGAATCGCATGCGATGGAGCACAGCGTGGAAGTCCAACTCCCTTTTTTGCAGCACTACTTCGCCGAGTTCTCGTTCGTTCCCGTCACGTTCCTCAACCAAAGCCTTGAAGCGGCGGGAACAGTCGGTAACGCCATCGCCGCCGCAGCGAAAAAAAGCAAGACCCCCGTCTTCGTTATCGCGAGCAGCGACTTCACGCACTACGAGCCCGCCGCGCAAGCGCGAGCGAAAGACGAAAAAGTGATTGCCGCCTTGAGGGACTTGAACGTTGAAGCTTTTTACGACGCTTTGCGCGAAACGCGCGCTAGCGCGTGCGGTTACGCGCCGATTGCGGCGGCAGCGGTTTACGCGAAAGCGCGCGGCGCCAAGCGCGCGGTTCTGCTCGATTTTTCGAACAGCGGGAAGGCGAGCGGCGATAACGCGAGCGTCGTTGATTACGCGGCAATCGCTTTCGTATAAATATGGCTGCCGACTTAAGTTTTTTATGAACAAATATTTTGTTTTAGTTGTTGGGGCGCTAAGTTTAGGATTTTTCTTTTTCGGTTGTCTGAACCAAGGAGGAGGCGTTGAAACCGGGGCGGGCGACCGGCCGTGGTGTCCTAAACATTTGACTTCTGATAAGTTCTCTTCCAGCGGCACCACGGGAAAAGTTATGGTGGTTGGCGGAATCGAGTATTGCCAAGAAATCGACGACAGTCGCGGCGGTCCGTTGAGCGAACACTGGTTTTCACAAAACGGCTCTTACGAAATAACTTATTTCCACATCCCGGGCCGCGACTATAAGTTTTACTGCACGAAATACGCCGGCGGCGTTACTGGCTACGGCGGAGTATACTTTGGTTGCGAGTTGAACTATTCGAAAGAAAACGGATGCGTAGTCAAAAAAGATAACTCCGCGTCGAACCTGTGCCCGGTGAAGTGCGATTTGAATTTCACTAGGTTGAAGGGCGCCCAAGAATGCGATTCCTTGCCTTTGTTGTGCGCGGTATCCGACCCCGGGTTGCTCTCGGACTTCATCACGCGCCTTCCCAATCCCACCAAAGACTGCCTCGTTGAGTCCGACGTTCAGCTTTACCAGAGCGAATGCTACGCGTTTTTCGGGAAGAAAAATCGCGACGTTTCGCTCTGTGAGAGAGTCGAGGAAAGCGCCAAGTATTACTATCCCAACACGAGAGAGAACTGCTACGCGGAAATAGCGAAATCTGCGCTGAACATGTCGCTTTGCAACAAAACTGGCTCGTTACAGCGCGAGTGCTATCAATTCTTCGCGCAGCAGGGAAATTCCTCGGTTTGCGAACTCGCGGACAACGAATACGAACGAGCGGAGTGCTACTTGTTGAACGCCAAAAAAACCGAAAATGTTTCCGAGTGCGAAAAAATACTGAACCCGTATTTCAGGGAAAGGGACGACTGCTACTGGTTTTTTGCGAACCGACGCGGCTTCGCCGACAAAGAGATTTGTTACAAAATGACGGACGGATTCACCGCAGGGGCGTGCCAGGACGAATACTTCATTCAACTGGCGAAAAGCACGAAAAACCCCGGCTACTGCGAAAGAATAGACGCGGCAAACTACAAAAGGGAATGCCTGGAAGCGGCGAAATAAAAATGGATAAAACAGAAAAGAAAACGCATTTCTTTGTCTCTCCGCGCGCGAGCCTGCGAGGCGAAATCGAAATCGCGGAAGGCGCGAGCGTTCTCGACGGCGCGGTGCTCCGCACTGAAACCAAGAAGATAGTTTTGGGGAAGGAGTGCAACGTTCAGGATAACTGCGTTATTCACGCGGAAACGCGCGACGTCGAAATCGGCAAGGGAACGACGATAGGTCACGCCGCCGTGGTCGAGGATTGCGTTGTTGGAAAAAACTCTTTGATTGGCATGAACGCGACGATTTGGCTTTGCGACGTCGGCGACGACTGCTTGATTGCAGCGGGTTCGCTCGTCTTGCCGGGAACGAAGATTCCGAGCGGTTCGCTCGTAATGGGTTCGCCGGCGAAAGTAGTGCGGAGCGTGAGCGCGGAAAACAAGGCGCAGATTCGCGCTTGGCGCGAATACTATTCGAAGCACTACGGTTACGCGAAACAGTGAATCAGCTGTAGACGGGCGGCGGACTCGGCTTAACGCTCGCTCGAATCACGCCAACCAAACCCCGCGCCTCGAGTTCCTTTACTACGGCTGGATGCACGAGCTTCTTCCACCGCGCGTCGTTTTTGCGCATGAGCGAGCGCACGAGCGTCGCGCTGATTCCGCGCCACAAACCCGTTTCGTGCGATGGAAAACCTTTTTCTCTCAACAGTTTAAGCGTCAAGGGGTGGTTGGAGAAAGCTTCATCGAACTTGCAAAGGGCGAGCAACGCGCGCACCCATCCTTCGTTTTCGTTCTTGTCCTTCAACTCGAGCACGCGGCACTTCCCTTTCAAGCCGTCGGCGCGAAGCGCCGCGTGAATGAGTTTTTCTCTTTCCTTTACGGTCAAGGGGTTTTCGCGCGTGCGGTTCGCTTGAGTCGAACCGACGACGATGAAAACTTCGGCGAAGCGGCGCGCGAGACCGCGCACGACGTGGTGGTGCCCCGAGTGGTAAGGCTGGAAACGCCCGATGAACAACGCGCGCCTGACCCTGCGGGGCATTGAATCACGGCTTCACAATTCGCGTTCAACGAGAAAAACAGCGAGCGCCCGCAATTCTTCCTTCACCTTGCTCGGTTTCAACGCTTTGTCGGCGCCGCGCCAAGCGCCGCGCACGATTTCCCTCGCTTTTCCTTTCGCGTATTCAATGGCTCCCGATTCGCGGATTAAAGCGACGGCTTCATTAATGCGTTTCGCATCGTTGGGATGGGAATCCAGTAAAGCCCGAAGCCGTTTTGCTTTTGGAGCGGCCAAAACTTTGAAGGCGCGGATTACCATGAGAGTGCGTTTTCCTTCGTGGATGTCTTCGCCGAAACCCTTTTGTTTTCCAAAGCTTTTGCTAGAAACACTGAGGACGTCGTCCTGGATTTGAAACGCCACGCCGACGGCTTCCGCGAAAGCCCCTAGGGCTTCAACCTGGCGCGGCGTGCCGCCTGCGGCAATCGCGCCCATTTTCGCGCTCAGGCGCGCGAGCGTTCCCGTCTTGAAAGCGCACATTTGCAGGTACTGCGCTTCGCTGGGCGCGGCGCCCCAGCCTTTGTGCCAAGCGATGTCGAGCGCTTGCCCGAAGTGAATGTTCGTCAGCTCGCGGGCGTAAACCTCGTAAAGCCGAAGAAGGGTTTTTTCGTCGAACCGCGCTTTGTTTTCGAGGAGAACGCGCAACGGTAAAAAGTACATGGCGTTGCCGGCGTTCACCGCCACGTCAACCCCGTATAGTTTGTGCACGCACGGCTTGCCGCGGCGCAGTTCCGAAGAATCCTCGACGTCGTCGGTGAGAAGCGAGCCTTCGTGTATCACCTCGCTTAAAACCACCAGGTTCTTGGCCTTGGATAAACCGCGTTTTCCGCCTACTGCTTCCGCAACCATGAGCAGGAGGCCGGGGCGCCAGCGTTTTCCGCCTCGGTCCAGCAAATCCCAAATCGGTTCGCTCAACGCGCGCGTGGCGGTCTTCGCGTCGTAAGCGTAACGCGGTTTCCCCGCAATCGCCCGCAGGCTGCGCTCGTCGAAACGCCGCGGAATCGCGCGTTCGACTGCAGCCTCAATCATCGGCTTTCGCTTCACAATTGCTTTCAAGACGTCCATCGAAAGTCTCTCCAACTCTGGAAAAAGAAACCGCTTGGTTCGAAATATTAAGCAACGCGGTTAAATATAAGCTAGTGAAAACGAATGCCTAAATTGCGATTGTTTCCGCAGAAACCTGTTTCGGAAATGGACGTTCTGCGACGGGAAATCAAGCCAGGAGCGCGAGTCGTGTGCGTCGGGTGTTACGACTCGCCAAGAGACGACCCGTCCGGCTTGTTTCTAGCCCACGAAATGAAAGCGCGCGTAACCGCGATTGATATGCAAGCCGGAATGCACGGCTCGGGAATCGCGTTAACACGCCTAATTAGAACAAGAGGAGTGCACATCAGCAGAGGAGAACCGACTCCCGAAAGCGTTGAACGAAACATTAGGGTGCTCGACTACGGAACTAGCGCAACTCATCCCGGGATAGGCGGACTGCTGAATTACGCTCAAGGCGTCAGAGAACTTCAGGACGCCGGTATGATAAAACCGGTTAGAATGCGGTATAGGTTTGGAACCGCTTGGGAAACCGGAACAAAACCGGGAGAAACCGATGCTTTCGTCGACAGGGGAACTCACTTGTACGTGATGGATCAAGGGATAGAAAAACTTCGAAACTCAGTCGCACATTACATCGACACGCTACCAACGGGCGGTAAAACAGTATTTTTCACAGAAGCCAAGGAAGCAGAAGCGCTTAGGCGCATTTTGAGGGAATTTCGAGGCGTCGTTTCAGTTCGAGAACGCCCAGTAACCTCTGCGCGAGAAAAAGACGAATATATAATAAACGGAAAAGGGTTCAAAGCTGATAGGGATTACGACCTAGCCATAGTAATGAAAAAAATGAGAAACACGAAAAAGGGAAGAAAATGAAAACCGACTTGAACGAAATCGTTCGCAAGCACGCCCTCAAAAACGCGGCGGATTACGGGAAAGCGCAAGCCGGCAGCGTCGCAAGCAAAGTGTTCGCGGAAGCGCCTGACGCGAAAAGCGACGTCAAGGCGGCGATGAAGCTCGTCGCGGAAGAAGTCGGCCGCGCAAATACCATGCAAAAAGGCGAAGTCGAGAAAGAACTGAAGAAATACGGTTTCGTCGAAAAGAAGGAGGAAGGCGAAAAGCGTTTCCGCCTCGAAGGCGCGGTCGAAGGAAAAGTCGTCACGCGCTTTCTGCCCGAGCCGAACGGGCCCGCTCACGTCGGGCACGCGAAAGCAGCGTGGCTCAGCGCGGAAGCCGCGAGGCAGTGGCGCGGGAAATGCCTGTTGCGATGGGACGACACGAACCCCGAGAAGGAAACCAAGGAGTTCGTGGACTCGATTCGCGCGGACTTGAAGTGGCTCGGGCTCGAGTTCGCGCGGGAATCGTTTACGAGCGACTTTATGCCGAAATTGTACGAGCGCGCCGACAAGCTAGTCGCGAGCGGCGACGCTTACGTTTGCGAGTGCACGAAGGCGACGATAGGCGTCAACCGCGAAGCCGAGAAAGCGTGCGATTGCCGGAGCCGCAGCGCAAAAGAAAACAACCCGCTTTGGGAAAAAATGAAGTCCGGCGGCTTCAAGGAAGGCGAAGCGATTCTCCGCCTGCGCGGCGACTTGAACTCCGAAAACACGGTAATGCGCGACCCGTCGTTGTTCCGCATAATCGAGGCGCCGCACTACCGCCAAGGCACGAAGTACAAGGCGTGGCCCACGTACGATTTCGAAGTAAGCATCACGGACTCGCTGGACGGAGTCACTCACGCGCTGCGCAGCAAGGAATACGAGCTGCGTGACGAGCTTTACTATTACGTCATCGGCAAAGTCGGCGGCGGATTGCGCAAGCCCCGCATTTACGATTTCTCGCGGCTCGAGATTAAAGGCACGGCGTTAAGCAAGCGAGTGCTGCGCCCCCTCATCGAGAGCGGGAAGGTCTTGGGTTGGGACGACCCGCGCCTGCCAACTATCGCTGGATTGCGCCGCCGCGGAATCCTGCCGGGCGTCATCAAGGAATTCGTTTTGTCGTTCGGCTTGAGCAAAGTGGAGAGCGAGCCGTCGTGGACGGCGTTGCTCGTCGCGAACAAGCGGGCTCTCGAAACGAAAGCGCCCCACTTTTTCTTCGTAGCGAACCCCGTTAAACTCAAAGTCTCTAACGCGCCGCACAGGAAAATCAAGATTCGCAAGCACCCGAAGCTCGAACTCGGCGAACGCGTCGTTGACTCGCGCGAAGAGTTCTTCCTCGCGGGCGAAGACGCCGCTGCGCTAAAGAAAGGCGAAGTTTTCCGCTTGAAGGACTCGTACAACGTCAAAGTGACCAAGAAAAGCAAAACCGCGTTGGAAGGCGAGTACGCCGGCGAAGAATTGATTCCTGAAAGCAAGAAAATCCAGTGGGTTGCGGCGCAGGATGCGAAGCGAGGCGGAGCGCTAGATTGCGAACTCGTCGTCGTAAGCGACTTGCTCGACGATAAAGGAGAGTTCAACGAAGCGAGCTTGCGCGTGGAAAAAGGAAAGTGCGAGACCGCCTGCGGCGAACTGCGCAAAGGCGACGCCGTCCAGTTCGAGCGCGTCGGTTACGCCGTTCTCGACGACGTTGCGAAGAAGCGCTTCATTCTGTCTTGCTGATTGCGAGCTTGCGGAACACGACGCACAAATTCTTGGCTTCCGTTCCCGCAGCGAGCGCAACGCGCGCGCCACCGCTCTCGAAAAACGAGTCGGCGACTTCGAAACCGCAGCGTTCGCCCAACGCCTCGAGTTCGCCGCGCTCGAAAAAATAATGAAAGCGTTTCACTCGCTCGCCCGATTTTTTATTCCAAGAAACGAAGAATTGCTTGGCTCGCTTCTCGAGGAATTTGCGTTGCGCCTTGTTCCAAACCGAAACAAAAACCAAGCCACCTGGTTTGACTACTCGGCTCAGTTCCGCGAAGGCGTTGCTTTGCTGGCTTTTCTTCAAGTGGTGCAGCGACGCGAGGTAAAACGCCGCGTCGACCGACGCGGCGGGCAACGGAACGCGCACGGCGAAATCAGCTTTAACCAAGCGAACCAGTTTCGACAACCCGGCGGCTTTCACTCGCTCGCGCGCCCGCGCCAGCATTTCCTTGGAAACGTCGACGCCGATTACGCGCGCCACGCTCGCGCGCCGCGCGATTTCGATTGAATTGCGGGCGTTCCCGCAACCCGCGTCGAGAACCACCAACTCCTTTCTTCTCGGCAGCTTCGCGAGAAACAAAGGCAACCCCGAGGACGGCGTAACGCGGTAAGAATCCCACTCGCTTGCGATGGAATCAAAAGCCGCTTCGACTCGAGTCATCAAGCACGCCTTCACCCGCGCTTTCAAGCGGCGTCCGACGAAAAACGCGTTTCAAGAAAACCGCAAAGCAAAACGAGCAAGCCGCCCACGAATACTCCCGCGAAGACTGCGACCGCCTCGTCGAAGAACGTCAGGAAGCGCTGCGTGAAAACGCCTATTCCGAACAACTCGTTTTTGACGAGGAGAAGCGTCCACAAAATCCAGGAGTAAAGCAGGAGCTTCGTTCGTCCGTCGACGCGCTTGTCGAACGCGACCCACGCCACGCCGAACAGCGCGAACGCTTGCGGGAGCTTCGGCGCGAGCTTTTCGGGGACGGCTCCAAAATAATCCGCGAGGTTGACTGCTTCCCCGAATTCGTGCGTGTTTCCTTGCGGCAGGCACTTCAGCGTGAGGCAGCCGAGCCCCGTTTTGCTCACGTGCCAAGCGAGGTACGGGAGAAGCGCGGCGAGCGCGCCAGCGAGCGGAAGCCAGTCGAGCGACTTCAACAACGAAGCGAACTCCTCTTTCGTCCACGCGGCTTTGCGCTTCAATAAATTCCAAGCCGCGCCCGCGTTGCTCGCCGCGAAGAAAAAGCACATCGCGCCGAAAAACGCCAGAAGCGAAGGCTGGTGAGTGAAAGCGAGCATCACGCTTCCCGCGATTACGAGCGGCCAATTG
This sequence comes from Microcaldota archaeon, assembly GCA_964634375.1. Taxonomy (GTDB): domain Archaea; phylum Micrarchaeota; class Micrarchaeia; order Norongarragalinales; family Norongarragalinaceae; genus CAITNU01. The sequence goes on along the minus strand of CAZWIQ010000009.1, from coordinate 1,849 downwards.
CGCTCGAGCACGAAGTAGAGCAGGAAAACGACGGCGATCACGCCAAGCGAAATCGGCGTCGTGCGCATGCCCCACGTCGTCAACCCCGTTGAAAGCAAAGCGAAAAACGCGGCTGCGGCGCCAGCGAAAGCGTTTCCGCCGCTCGCCCGCCGCGCCAAGCAGTAAAACGCGAGCGGAAGCAGAACCGCGAAAAGCAGTGCGAGCACGCGAATAGCCCAAAGCCAGTTGAGTCCGCTGAGCTCGGCGAAAGCGGCTGCGAGCGCCGGATACGCGGGAACGTGGTAAGTCGGCGTAACTCCGCCGAACACTAGTTCACGGTCAGGGTAAAAGCCGTAGTCGATGACGAAGCGCGCCCTGCCCGCGTGAAGCATTGCGTTGTCGTACGTGGGAAGGAAAAAATCGGATTTTTCGAGGAGCCCTTGCGAAACGAGGGAAAGCGAGAACCCGACGGCGACGAGGAGCGCGATTAGTTCGAGCGCACGCTCGGCGCGCGTCGCGCCGCCGCCCGCGAACTGCCCGGCCGCTGCGGCGCGCCGCATCCCCGCGCCGTATCCGGCTTCTTCACTTTCACTTTTCGGCGACTTCATAAATTACCGTGTCCCCTTCATCGTAAATTTTCTTGAAGTACCGCGCGTCTTGAAACTGGATTGTCTGCGGTTTCTTCCAACCGTAAGCGTAAAACGAGTTCCTGTCGGCCACGAGAATGAAACCTATCGCGTATTTGCGCGCGTTGTCCCACGCTTCGACCGACGAATTCGTCGTGAAAATTATTTGGTTGCTCCAGTAACGGTCGTTAGGCTGGTCTGCGAGCTCCCACGCGCCGCCGATCGAGCAGTGCTCGCGCGCGACTGCGGTGAGCATCTCGCACGAAAACAAGTCCGCGGCGAACAGCTTCCAGTGCGGGATGCTCGCGTCAACCCACTGCGCCGCGCGCACTTCGCCCGGCGTTACGACTGCGTCGTACCACGGCGCGACTAGGTTCCACTGCTGTTCGCGGCTTGAAAGCGCGGCGTAAGCTAGCAGCGCTACGAACGCGATGCAGGCGATTACCCTGACTTGTTCTTTTTCCAAGCGTAAAGCCCTCCGATGAGCACGAGTTCGCAACCCAGGACGCTAAAAAAGTTGGCGCCGACCGTAAACGAAAGCGCGGACGCGATGAGCGACAGGAAAACGATTGAAGCGAAGACGCTTGCCGCGGCTAGTTCGACGAAAGAAAAATTTTTCCTCGTTTTTTCAAGCCATGCGCTCGCGAAAAGCCAGCCCGGCAGGAACAAGAACGCGGCCAGCGCCACAACGGTGCGCAAAACTTCGAGAGCGCCGAGGGGCGCAGCTAAATCCGCCATGGCTCGTTTAACGCCTCAAAACATTTTTAATGCTTCGCCCGACGGGAAATCCGCGTCAGTCACGCAGTTCGAAGACTTGGATTCCGCCTGAATCGTAAACGCGGTTGAAAAGCGCGCTGCCCGCGCCCGACGCGAACTCGAAACCGCAGCCTTCGTAAGCGCTGCGTTCGGCTCCGCCCAGCCAAACAAAGCGGGCGCCGTACTTGCGCGCGACTCGCGCGGCATCACCCGCGCTCCCGCAAAACGCTGTCCGCAAATCCGCCTCGCGCCCGGCGTAAGGCAAGCCGTAGTTGTTCATCCAACTGCTGTAACCGTCGATTCGCAGCCTGCCGCCGACGGCGTCAATCGCGCTGTTGTGCACGGGCGCCGCGAGAAAAACCGAGAGTTGAAGCGTGTTCGCGCGAACCCACTCGCCGGCGGCGATGTCGGCAGCGCCGAGCCCGCGCCAGTCGCTCGCGGCATACCAGTAAAGCGAAATCAGGGGCGTCGCTGCCGCGGCCAGCACG
>CAZWIQ010000008.1:0-27672 GCA_964634375.1 Microcaldota archaeon | reverse complement strand
CGTCGCCCACGTTGTCGCCGACGTTGTCGGCGATGACGGCGGCGTTGCGCGGGTCGTCTTCCGGAATGCCTTTCTCGACTTTCCCGACGAGGTCCGCGCCCACGTCCGCCGCCTTCGTGAATATTCCTCCGCCTACGCGCATGAACAACGCCATGCTGCTGGCTCCCATGCTGAAGCCGAAGAGGATGTTCGTCGCGTTGATGAGCGAAGCGTTTCCGGAAAAGAAGGCGTAAGCGACGGTGACGCCTATCAAGCCAATCCCGACGACGGCCATAGACGTTATCATTCCCGCGCTGAACGCGACGCTCAACCCTTCCTTCAACGAGCGCGCGGCTGCCGCCGTCGTGCGCACGTTGGCTTTCGTCGCGTTGTTCATCCCGATGAATCCCGTTACCGCACTGCAAAACGCGCCGAAGACGTACGCGACAGCCGTGTTCCAGTTGACGACGTACCCTAAAACGAGAGCGATTACTACGGCGACGACAGTCATTACTTGGTACTGGCGCTTCAAGTACGCCATGGCTCCTTCCCGCACCGCGCCGCTGATTTCGCGCATGCGAGGCGTGCCCGCGTCTTTCTCGGCGAGTTTCTTCGCGAGATACAAAGATATTCCGAGGGATAACGCGCCCGCGAGAAACACTAGAACGAGTTCCAATCCGAACATTCCGCAAACCACCTTTTTTGCTTTGAAGGCGCAATAACGCGCGCCCTCGGAGTTTGTAGTTTTACCTGCGCGAGGTTTTTAAAGCGTGTTGGCTGTCGCGGCTGGCGCCGGCGGCTGGCGGGAAAGCGGGTTTTTCAGCCGTCGTTTCAATCGTAGTTTCAGCCGTCGTTTCAACCGGTTAGTCGATCAAGTTTCTCGCGCGCAAGTCGCGGCGCTCTAAAACGTACATCGCGTAAAAAACGAGTTCGAGGAGCAATACGCCGCTCCACGCGAGTTGCGAGTCGAATCGCGAAAAGTTTTGGAAAAACGCTAGCGCTAGGAACTGCGTGCTTGCTAGCAACTGCGCGTCCATGGGCTTTCCGTTGTGGTCCGTTGCGGTTCGTTGCGGTCCGTCGTGGTTAAACGAAAAAACCGTTAACCGTTTTCAAGTGTTTCGTAGGAAGGAAATAAAAACCTTCTCAGTCAAAACGATTAATCCTAGTTGCGAGGGGCCCGTAGCTTAGCCTGGCTGGAGCGTTCGATTCCCAAACAAATTTTTTTGGGGAGGCGAAACTGATAGCCGAGCTCGAAACGGATTTTTGGTTTTGGCTTTGGGCTGAAATCGAAAGGACGGGGGTTCAAATCCCCCCGGGCCCACTTTCGCTTTTTATTTAGTCTTCGAGAGTGCTGACGTCCCCGATGGGGATACCCATTTCCTTCGCGCGCAACACGCGCCGCATGATTTTCCCGCTGCGCGTCTTCGGCAGCTTGTCGACGAACTCGATTTCGCGCGGGTACTCGTGCGCGCTCAACTTCTTTTTGATGAACTGCGAAATCTCGTTTTTGAGTTCCTCGCTTGGAGCGAAGCCTTCGCGCAGCGTCACGAATGCCTTCACGATTTCGCCTCGCAACGCGTCAGGCTTCCCGATTACGCCGGCTTCCGCGACAGCCGGGTGCTCGACGAGCGCGCTCTCGACTTCGAACGGTCCCACGCGTTCGCCCGCCGTCTTAATGACGTCGTCGGCTCGTCCCACGAACCAGAACCACCCGTCCTTGTCCGTAAGCGCGTGGTCGCCGGCGATGTACCAGCCGTTCTTGAAGTAAGACGCGTATTTTTCGGGGTTGTTCCAAATCGTTTTCATCATCGCGGGCCAACCCGGGCGCAAGGCGAGGTTTCCTTCAGTCTCGTGCCCGAGTTCGTTTCCGTCGTCGTCGACTATTCCCGCGGCGACTCCCGGAAACGGCAAGCCCATTGCGCCGAGGCGAATAGGCTCGCTCGGGTAATTGCAGATAATCATCGCTCCCGTTTCCGTCTGCCACCACGTGTCGTGAAACGCGAGCCCGTTGAAAGCCTGCATCCCCCAGCGAATCGCTTCCGGATTCAGCGGCTCGCCGACGCTGTAAATGTGGCGGAGCGACGAGAAATCGTGTTTCGCCGCTGCGTCAAGCCCTTCCTTCATGAGCATGCGAATCGCGGTGGGCGCCGTGTACCAAATCGTGACGCGCTGTTCTTCGATTATGGAGTACCACTTGTCGGCGGCGAACCTTCCGTCGAAGATTACGACGGTGCACCCGACGCAGAGAGGACCGAGAATCGCGTAAGAAATCCCGGTCACCCAACCGTGGTCTGCAGTGCACCAGTAAACGTCTTCCGCGTGCAAGTCGAGCACCCATTGCGCGCTCAACTGCTGTTGGACGATTCCTCCGTGAACGTGGACGACGCCTTTCGGTTTTCCCGTCGAACCGCTCGTGTAGAGAAGGAAAGCGGGGTCGTCCGCGCTCGTCTCGATGCACTTGAACGACGGCGGTTCCTTCTTGATTAAATCGTGGTAAAGCACTTCGCCTTTTTTCGCGTCGGGCGCGCCTTCGCCTTCCTTCGGGTCATCGGTAATGACGACGTGCCTCAAGTGCGGCAGCGAAGCGCGGATTTCGTCGACTCGCGGCTTTAGCGCGTGGTCGGTGATGATCGCGCACGCGTCGCTGTTTTCGAGCCGGTCCTTCAAGGCGCCGGGGCCGAAGGCGCTGAACAGCGTGCTCGCGATTCCGCCCATTTTCAGGATTCCGAGGAAGCAAGAGTGCACTTCCGGCACGCGGGGAAGGAAAATGAACACGCGGTCCCCCTTCTTTATTCCGAGGCGGACGAGAGCGTTCGCGAACTTGTTCGACTCCGCTTCGAGCGCCGCGTACGTGACGTCGCGTTTTTCGCCGTTCGCGCCTTCGTAACGAATCGCTACTTTGTCGCGCGTCGGCGTCTTCATGTGGCGCGTCACGGCGTTGAACGCGGCGTTGATTTTGCGTTCATTGGGGTCGCCGAACCACTCGACGTCTTTCTCGTGCTGCTTCCAGTCGAACGACTTGTAGGCCGCGTCGTACGATTTCATGTTCGCCGGGACCTTGAAGAGCGAGGCGGGCTTCGCGATCGTTTCGCATTTCTGCTCCATCTCGTGCCCTTTAGCCTTGTTCATTTTCGCTATTTCCGCGTGAACCAATTTCATCACCCGACGATTCCATCGAAATTTCTAGTTAAAAGTTTTGCGCTTCGCTTTTCGCTCGCGGCGTTTTTGCGGGGCGTCAATCAAATTTTGAGTAGTCCCTGCCGCCTCAGCGCGTCGCTCTGCACTTTCGTGTAACGGTAAGCGATGTCGCCTTTTTCGTCTCCTTCCACGCTCCACGGCTTGACGAGGACGAAGTCGTTGACGCGAACCCATATTTGCCTCTTGATTTTGCCGGGCACGCGGCACAAGCGCGTCTTGCCGTCGGCGCACTGCACGATCATTCTCGCGCCGCCTTGCATTTCGACGACGACGCCCACGATCTCCCCCTCACGAGGGCGCCGGATGCGTGACTCGTCGAGGGGCTGCGGCGGGCCCGAAGGCCGTCGTTGCTGGAAGTAAAACAGGATCACTTATAACCACTTTTTCGCCGCGTCGGCCGGCTCGTTTTCCGTGGCGCCGATTCGCCTGGCGTATTCCTTATTCTAATCGGAACCCCTTTATTAATCCTACAACACAAAACTTGTTGTCGAAAGCGTGAATCGTTTGGAGTGTTCGTCGTTTTAGTTGCTGGGAGGCGTTTTGAAATGGCGTTGATAAAAAGTGCACCGAAAACACCGAAAGCGCTGAAAGAACCGAGGGCCAGGTTGCCGGCAACAGCTAAGCCTCTTGCAGACAGCGTGTTTCGCGGCAACCCGAATTTTTGTTTCGTCGCCGACCTCCGTTCTCCCGAGCGCTTGATTTTGCGCGCCACCACTCCCGAAGTTTTGAGTTGGCGTCCCCCTAAAATGACGCTTCCCAGAGCGGCTCGCACTGTGAAACTGGCGCTTTTTACTAGAAGGGGTTTGGATCATTTGCAATCAGTAGGAATAAGGCGCGCGTTAACTCGAAACAATTTTTTGAGTTCGAAAGTGACGCCGAACGACGTAACCGCGTTATCGGAAATGATTGCCGGGTCCGTAAAGCTTCTCAATCACGCCGAAGATATAGCCGTGAAGCCGGAGCCGAATCTTCGTGAAATCGAATTGAACGCTTCCACGGCTGTCGGGCGGCTTCTTTTGAAGCATTTGAAAAGAAACGCGCCGAAATGCAAGTTCTAGGCTTCGAAAAAGCGTTTAAGTGCGCGTGTTGACAGCGCTGCGAATTCCGTCTTTCGTTTGTTTTCCCGTGTTAGATTTCCAGTTTGATTTCCGTTTTGCTTACCGCACGGGCTTGCGCGCGCCGCAAGCCTCGCACACGAGCGTGCGAATGCCTTGAACGACGTCCACGTGCGTGTCCGGCTTGCCGCACTCCTTGCAAACAACCGAGCTCTGAATGTAGTACTCGAGTTTCTCGTTCACTTGCCGCGGCGTCAACCGCGCGTTCAACGCGAGTTTCGCCCCGTTCGCTTCGACTGCTCCTTTCGCCGCCAATTCTTTAAAGAGGTATTTTGCTATTTCTTCGGGTTTGCGGCGCAAGCGCGCGCAGATGTCGCCGAAGTTGCGAATCGTCGTCTTGTTTCCCTCGAAGAACAGTTCCGCCGTTGGGGGTTCGAAGCGTTCGCCCGTGCTTTTGCGTTCCGGAAGGCTTTCGTAGAGATTGTCCAGCAAAGCGTCGTAATCCTCTTTTTCTTCCTTCCTTTCTTCTTTTCTTTCCGCCAATTGTTTTCTCACCGTTTCATCGTATGTACGTCAACGCTTCGCGCTTGATTGGTTCGGGCGCCGCCGGCGCCCCCGCTTTGGCTTGCTGCGCGGCTGGCTGCGCTTGTTCTTCGAGCTTGCGAAGCATTTTCTCGGCGTACTTCGCGCGCTTCTCGAGGTCGCGCGAATCGAATTTTTGTCCGAGCCACTTGCCGAGGAACGCAACCAGCGTTTTCGCGCCGTGCGGGTCGATCGTAGTGCCTGGCGTTTCAACTAGGAGGCACGCCCCGTCGAGCCCGTAAACGCGCGCGAGCGCCGGCACGAGTCCCGCCATGCCGACGATGGGCACGACGCCCGCCGCGGGTTTCGCGCCGAAGCGCTTGAACTCGTTGAAAAACGCTTCGCTCGTAGCCGCGCAGTAAACCGCGGGCGCCGCTGCGCCGCCGGCTCCGCCTGCGCCGCTTGCGCCGCCGCTTTTTTGCACCGCGTAGCCGGCCATTGCGACGACGCGCGTGACGCCGAGCGAGCGCGCGAAACCAAGGATTTTGGCGGCGACTTCGTACTGTCCTTCGACCGTGAGCGGCTGCAAGTCGCCGCGCAGGAAAACGGCGCAGCGCTTGCTTTTTCCGGCGAGTTTTTTCTCGTAGAACCGCATCGAGAACGCGCGGAGTTTGCCGCTTTTGAGGGCGAGCACTTGGTTCGGGAAATGCGGCGAGTAAAGCGTGGCGAAGCGCCGCGCGCGCGTTGCGCGCGCGAGGTGGTCCACAGCCATTTTGGAGACGAGCCCGATGCCCGGCAAGCCTATCACGAGGACGGCGTTTTCGAAAGCCGGCTTTTGCTTTCCGACGGTTATCACGGACGAAGTGAAGTCCGCCTTGGTTCCGCGTTGAACTCCGCGTTGGGTTCCGCGTTGCTTGTTCGTTGCTCCGCGCTGCTTGTTTGTTGCGTTTGCCGCCGCGCTCGCGGCGCGCTTTGCGCGCTTCGCGCGTTTAGCCATACTTTTCCTTCCTCCTGTACGAAGCGTACTTGTCGACCGGCGAATACTTCGGCGGGTGCGCTGCGCGCGTTTCTCCGCCGCACTTCGCGTTCACGCATTTTTCAGCGAGGGTGTAACGCCCGCACTTGCAACATTTTTTCAGCGTCTTCATGGCAATCGTCACCAACCGTCACGCTTTTTCTTGTTTTTCGAGGGCGAACTCGACGCCCTGCGCTTTCGCCGCGGCTTCGCCCGCCGCAGCCGCCTTCTGCAAAAACTTGTCGGCGGCCTTGTAGTCGGGCGCGTCAACGTCGAAAAAATAGTTGGGCGCGCTCACGTAATGAATTTTGGCGGTGATGCCTTCGGCGCGCACGCCCGCGATTTTCTCGAGGACGGCCTTGACGCGCTTGACTCCGTCGCCAGCGGTGCTTTTCGCGGTCACTATCGCGCGCAGTTCCGCGCGCTTGGGCTTGATTTCCACGCTCGCCGTCTCTTTCAGCGAGGCAAGCCAGTTTTTCGGTATCGCGGTTTTCGGTTCGCCGCCTGCCGCGAGCGCTTCGAACAACGCCCAGAACGAGCCGTACTCGCGGAGGAGCGGGGCTCCAGCCTCCATCATAGCCGCCTGCATGGTCTTGCCGAGTTTCGCGGCGGTGCGTTCGAAGAGTTTTTGCGCGCGCTTCTCGCTTTGGAAGGCTTCGAGCTTGCGCTTTTTTTCTCCTTCGCTGACGCGTTTGATGGAAACGTCGACTTGTCTTTTCGTGGGGTCGATGAAAACCGTTTTGACGACTACTTTCTGCCCTTCCTTCAAGTGCTCGCGGATGTTGCGCACCCACCCGCTGGAGACTTCGCTGATGTGCACGAACGACTCGAGTCCGGCGTACTCGTCGAGCGCTACGACGGCGCCGAAAGGCATTATTTTTTTGATTGTGCCGACGAGGAACTCGTCGAGCTGCGGGTAATTCAATTACTTCCCTCAGTAGCCTATTTTTTTCGAAATCGAAATCACGATATTACTTCGAGAACTTTGCCTAGAATCTTCGCCCGTCCCCCGCGCGCTTTGACGAGCAGGTTCCCGCACTTTTTGCAGTGAACGCTCGTCTTGGAATCCCCGAAAACGACGGCGTCGGCGCCGCAGTTGCATTGAACCCTCAAAAACTTGCTCATTCCGCTTGTTCACCTTTTTTCGAAAAAAATTTACTTCTTGGTTTCCGTTTACTTCTTCGTTTCAGCTTTCTTTTTCATGCGCCCGCTGATGACGCGCTCGTGCTTCTTGCCGCAGGCGCTGCACTCGAGCATGATTTTGTTGCGGATTCCTTGCTTCTTGACTTTCGCTTTGCCTTTGACTTTGCCGTGGTACCCCGCAAGCTTGCGCTCGTGCTTGCGCGTTCCCCACGCCAGGCTGCGGCCGGCTTTGTACTTGCTTGTCGACACGCGGACTTTGTGCGGGGCGTGCTTGTTGCAGTTGGGGCAGAACGCGTTCATTTCCTTCGGGACAATCATTTCTCAAAACACCTCTTTCTTCAAACATTCTCAAACATTCTTTTTCTGCATTCTTTTTTCTATGAGCGTAAAGCGAATTCTCAAACGAATTCGGCGACTTGCTTGCCGCGCAGGAATTCCGCGAATTCGCGCCCGAGCTCGATGACGTCGCCCGCCTTGAACGGGCCTTGAGTCGAACCGTCGCGCCAGACGAGCGCGGGCAAATCCTTGAGGAACTTGACTTTCGGGTTCGCCGGCTTTTCCTCGTCCGCGATTTCCTTGAGCGCTTTCGAGTGGTTCGCGGCGCGAGACTCGAAGCCGTTGATTATTTCGACGAGGCTTAAATAAAGTTGCTTTTCCTCGGCGGCGAGTCCGTCGGCGCGCACGGCGCCGCTGCGCACGTCGCGCAGCGCTTTCAGCAAAATCTTTTGTTCGCGCGCTTCCAGAACGTCGCGCAAAACGCTTTCGGTGTTCGCGAGTTCTTTGCCTTCTTCGAGTCCTCCGCGCTGGAACTTCTCTTGCAGCGTCGCTAGCAGCGCGCGGTATTGGGCGTAGAAATCGTTTTCCAACGGCGCTAGGGCTGGGTTCTTCCGCTCTTGAAGCTGCGTTTTGCGTAACGCTTCGTAACTCGCTTCCAAACCCGCATCCCACCTTTGAAAATAATAAAAGGAAATTGAACGATGAAAACGACGAAAAGTCGGAGAGTAAATTATTGCGGCAAGCGCTTAAATAGCTTAAGCCAAAGCGGCTTTGCCTTTGCAGAGCAGAAACAACGCCGGTCCGAGCGCCACTTCGCTTTCGCCCGCGTCGACTACGCGCGTTTCGTCGTCGAACTCGAATTCGAGTTCGAGTTGAGTTTTAATCCTGACTTTCTCGTCAGATTTGAACGCGACCGCGTCTCTGAGGGGGTCGAATTCCGCGAGTTTCTTCAAGTCTATCCGCTTGGCTTTAAGCGAACTGCCGCCGTGCAGCGATTCAGGCAATCGAATCAAGCGGGCGGCATCCGTCGTGACGGGTTCGTCGATTTCCACGCGCGAGCGCGCGATGAACCCGCCGATGAGCGCGGGCCACACTTTTTCGAGTCCCGCAATCGCGTCCCACGCGCCTTCCGCGAGCCTGTCGAGCGCGACGCTTCGTTCCGAAACGATTCGTTGGGCGCGGTCGCGGCGCAGCGAGTAATCCGCCAAGTCTTCGACGCTTGCGCGCTCCAAAAAGTCGCGGGCGGCGTGGTAAGCGCGTCTTTTCCACCCGCGAGCGGTTTCGCTTGGCCCGCGCAACGGCGCTTTCTCGTCGTACTGAGTGAGCAGCGCCGCCGCTCCGTTCGGGCCCTTCACGTACGCGGCGATTTGCTTGCGGCCGTCCTGCGTCAAGCGCAGGGCTTCGCCGCTCGAAACGTGCACGTGCATTCCTTTGCTGCCGCTGAAGTTCACCGCGACGTTTTTTTCCGGGAAGCCGAGGTCGGCAACCAGGAAGTCATCGATGAGGCGTTGCGTGTCGCCGCGCACGGCTTCAAAGCATTTTTCGCAGAACAAGTCGTTGTGCTCGTGGCTTGGCTTTACTGTCGGCGCGTCGATGTCGAATATGAGGTCCCAAGCGGTCGCGTTCTTTCGTTCCATGGGTTGCGCGGCCGGCGCTTCGTAGTGCGCCGCGCTGTACGAAACGTACAACGGGGCTTCGCGCACGAGAAACGACTTGAGTTCGCCTGCCCCAGAAAAAGCGAGGTGCCTCCAATCTATTTTCTTGTCCCAACCCGCGCCGAATTCGCGTGCAACGCAATCGCCTGGCGCAATCGCCTCGGGCGCGACGCTTGCGTAGTGCTCGCTGAATTTTCGTTTGATGAATTCCGTCGTCTTGCTCGCTTCCATGAAAATCAATTCTTCGTTAACGCCTGAATCCTCGCCCGAATCTTCGCGGTCCGGCCGGCAATTGCTTGTTTTGCTGCTTGAACGCTTGCCGCTTCGCGCAATTCGCGCATAAACGTCCGCCGTCGTCGAAAGCGTGTTCGCGCATCGTTCGGCACGAGAAATTGATTTCGCCGCCGTGCTTGAACACCCAATCCAAAACCGCCAAGCCTTCCCTCAAAGTGAATGGATTGGTTCCCCTATCGTTCGAGTCGACGTACTGCCTCATGATTTCGCCTGCCGCGTCTCGCGCGATTCCGTCGCGAGCGCACGCGACTGCGATCGTCATGGCTCCGTAATACCGTTTTCCTTCGCCGACGCCGCGCAAAAGCGTTTGAACGCACGGCAACGACAAGTGGCTGCCTTTGAACGCGGCTTGCGCCGACGGCAGCGCGTTCGCGGGAATGCCGCGCCGCAACTCTTCAGCAGCCTCGCGCACGACTGCGGGAAGCCGTTTCGGGCGGGCTTCGGCGAAATCGGAAATGCGCGAAGAAACAGCTTCTTCCAGCAATGCAGACAAGCCGTCCCTGTCAAGCGAAACGGAACCTTTCTCCAAATCCGCGGTGAGAAGCGCGCCTCCGGCGCGCAGGAAATCGAAGACGCTGACGGTGAAAAGCGCTGAATCCCCCCGCCCGCGAATCTCCACGCTGGGAAGCAAATCCGCAGCGATTTCGATGAAATCGTCGTCGTTTTCGCGCGCGAGTTCGCGGCTCGCCTGCCCCGCTCGCGCGTTCGCGTAACGCCGCGTCACGAAACGGTTGTTGAGCGTCGCAAGCAAAAGGCGCGCGAGCGCGTGCGAGCGCGCCGCCGCGCTCGGAGTCGAGTAAACTGTGAGTGGAGCGCTTGGATTTGACAGGATGGATGTTATTCCTCGCGCCGCGTTTTCGAGTTCCTCGTAGGAAACCTCGCTTTCTCCAGCGGCGAGAAACTTTTTCGCCGCGCTGAGAAACGGGTATTTAGCGATTAATCCGTCGCGCAAATCAGTTCCCCACCTTTCGAAGCGTAAGTGTTAGTAAAGCGCGGAGCGGGATTTAAAGCGTTGCGGCGCCGCGGTGCCGGTGAAAGACGACTGAAAGCCGTTTCAACAATTTTCTTCAGCCGGAGGCGAAAGCGCTCCACCACGGCTTGGATTCGCTCACGACGCTCGCGTCTTCAGCGCTCACCGTAATCGCAGTCGGCATTTTGACGGGAATGAATCCGAGGAGCTTCGCGTTCTTCGCCGCGTTGACTTCGTAAACGGCTTTCCCGCTCGCCGCATCGATTTTAATCTGCATCGAGCTCACGCTTTCAGGCGCAAACCCGGGCGACGAGGCGACAGACGCCTTGACTGCGTCGGGAAGCAACGCCACCGGCTGCGCTTGCGCTTCGCTCGAGTCCGCGTTCTTCACGAGCAAACGCTGGTTTTTCACGAGAATGTCGAGTTGCGTCGTCGCTTCCGCGTCCTCGCTCGAAATCTTGAGCGCGGGCGCGCTCGAAACCGCTCCCGCGGTAGTCGAAGCCGCGAGGCGTTCCACGCGAATCTTCTTGAGTATCACGCGCGCCTGCTGCGCCTCCTCGTTCGAAACAACGGCTTCGCCCGACGCCCCTGCTTCGCTCGTGAAACACGTTTCCTTGACGTACACGCCGTTCGCGCCTGCGGCGTCCGCCGCGCACGTCTCGGCTTTCAAGTCCACGCGGTCGAACGAGCAGTAATCGCCTTTAGTCAAAATCGTTTGTTTCTGCGTCAGCGAGTCGTCCGCGCAAGAACGCACTTCGCGTTCCACGCGCAGCACTTTGTCGAACGGCTCGGGAAGCGAGGCTTGGCAGCCCGAATTGTAGACGCGCGAATTCGCGTCGACGGCGATCGGCGCGGCTGCGGCGGTAACCGGCGGCAGCGGGACGTCGTTCGGAGCGAGCCCGGGAGTGGGAAGCGTTATCTCGGGGCATTGTTCGACGTAGTACGCGTCGAACGAGCCGTCGGCGATGCATTGCTCGTAAAAACGGTTTTGGCAGTAGAAGTTGCAGTAACCGCCGTTGAGGATCATGAGTTGGTTCGCTTTTTCGTCGAGGAAAGAACCGTCAGCGCACTTGCGCACTTGCCTGTAAACGTAAGTCACGCGGTTCAGCGGCGCGGGCATGCTCGCCACGCATCCCTCCATCCACATCGAGTGCCAAGGCCCGAGTTGCCCGACTTGAAGCGGCGGAATCGCGCGCGGCTGCTCGATTGGTATTGCCTGCAAAGGCGGCGCGGAAGTCGCTGCGGGAAGGATTGTCGCTTCCGTTGGCGGCAGGGGAGGCATTAGTTCGCCTGGCGCGATTGCCGCGACGCTTAACTCGACGACTTGCGTTGCTTGCACGACTTGCCCGCCCGAGGAAGCGGAAACCGTTGCGGGCGCGACGGCAATCGCTTGCCCGTTTACTTGAATCGGTTGCGACGTCTTGGCGCTCACGAGCGTAGTCGCCTCGTCCGCGACCGCGACTATTTGTTTTCCGGACTCGACGGACACGACCGCGGCTTGCGCGGTTAGCGCGCCGCCGGAAACCCGCGCAGGCGTTGCTGGCGTTGCGGTCGCGCTCGACGCGCTTGAAACCGCCGCGTCCGAACCGGAGGCACCCGAACCGGCGTAAGCGGCGAAGACGGGCGCGGCGAACAACGCCGCTAGCGCGATTAAAGCGTAAACGAAAAACAGTTTCTTCATTTTCCAACCAGCCTCCTTAAAGCAACGCAGAGCAGCGCGCGGGTATTGCGCGGCTATTGACGTTTAAAGTTTAAACTTCTAGCTCGCGCCGGGCTTTAAAACAATCGGTTTTCCCTCGAGGGGAGTGCGTTGCGCGGCGTTTTTATCGTGAATCATTAAATACGTTGAACGGCATAAAGTGAAGCATGGCTGTTGCCGTTGCCGTGAAGGGTTTCCGCGCCTTTGGGAAGGGCTCCCGCGCTATTCTTTTTCCCGAAGGCGAAAGCCAGGTTTTGCCTTTAAAAGAGCAATTTCGGCTTCGCGACGAGTTGAACGCGGTCAGGCAACGAGTTTTAAGAAACCGCGCTTGGGTGCAAAGAGCCCAAAGCGAATTGAAGCGCGAGTTGGAAGAAAAAAGTAAAGGTCCCGGCTTGACCGATGAAGAAGAAACGCTTCTTGGTTACTCGAATACGGTTTCCAAAAACAATAGCCCGCGAAGCCACCGCAGCCTTTTTCGCAGGGAAGCGGTTTTGAGATTTGTTCTCGCAAACGACGAAAAGCGTTTCAAAGGCCGTTTTACGCGAGCTCGCAACAAGTTGATTGAAGAATACACTGAAACATTAGCTGAAAAAATGGCTGGCGCCTTTATTCGAGACAGAATTAAAATTCGAAATGGGTTGGGTCGCCACGACGAATCGGAGTTTTTTAGAGCTGCTTACGCGGGTTTGTTGCACGCGGCTCACCACTATGAAGCGCGTGATTTTGAGGGTTACGCTAAAAACGTTATCGGCGACTACTTGACTAGGGTAATCATTGATGACTACCGCAAACACGGCCGAGTTTTGAAGCAGCCGGTTCCGGGAGAATTAGACGGAGTTGAGTTTCATAGGACGCCCGTAGGCGATTACGCTGACGCGCGTCTGCGTTCGTCTCTAGTGCCGTTGCTTCAAAAACTCTTGCCTCGCGGCTACAGCCGCTTGCCGTTGATTTTAGACGCGTTCGGTTTAAACGGGAGCGGCGTTCCCTTGAATCACGAAGAGCTAGCCACGGCATACGGTTTGAGCAGGTCTGCCGTGAAATCCGCTTTGTGGAGGTTCAAACACGAAATCGCGCCTTTGCTTAGGCGCGACCCGCGCATGCGAGCGTTGCGCGACCACGCGCGCGAGCTGGACTTCAGTAGAAGCGTTGTGCTTAAACCCGAACGAAAAAGCCGCGTCAAGGGAAAAAGCCGCGTTACGGCAGGAAGTCTTGGCTCTTGATTTTCTCGGGCAAATACGTTTTAGAAATGTACTGCAAGTTTTTGCTGCTGAGCGCCTGGATTTCAGCCTTGATTTTCTTTTCGAGGAACTTGTTGATTTCTCGTTGCCACTCCTTCGTCTTAAACCAATCGTACTCCCTGATTTCTTCCGCGCGCTTGATGTCGACTTCCTTCGCCTTAATCGTTACGGCGCGCAAGTCGTAATGCTCGATGTCGGAAATGCTCATGCCGAGAAACTTCATTTCCTTGCAGCCAAGACGCTCGCTTTCGTGCGCCAACGCCATCGAGCCGTACTTCATGGTTGAATAGATGTACCATCCGTAGGGGTCGGCGTCGGTATTAGACACGAGGATTCCGCCGACGCCCGTAACGAAAGAATGTGTGGGTGTGACTTCAACGTCGTAAACCATTCCGCTTGAAGCGGGAACGCGCTTTGTTTTCTTGAAGCGTAGGAGGACGAGTTCGTTTTCCACAATGTTTTTCGCTACGAGCAATCGGCGCAACGCTTCCTCGCTCAAACTCGGAGTCGAGTCGATTCGCTTCCACCTCCAATCGCCTTTCTCGCGCGTTCCTTCGACTACGCCTTTTGCGGCGAGTTTTTTGAGTGCTTTGAAGGCGGTAATGAATTTTACGCCTGCTTTCGCTGCGGCTTGGCGCGTTGAAACGCTTTCGTTTGCGTCGAGCGCGTTCAAAACTCGGTCTTTCAACAACGCTGAAGTCGGTTTCGATGAAATTCGCGAGAATAATTCACGGAGTTTGTCGAATGAAACGCGCTTGTAATTGCCAACGAGGTGCGCGGTTCCTCGGTGCGTCGTCTTGTAAACGCTTTCTTGCACGACGCGAAGCACTTCGATTGGAACCGTTTTCCTCACATTGAGTTTCGCGACTGGTTTCTGCAAGTAATCCCAGACTTCGTCGCGCTTGCCTTTCGCCAAGTCGAGGGCGGTGTCGCGCAGTTCGCGGAGCGTCTGCTTGTCTGAAACGCTTACGACGTAAGACTGTTTTTCGTTCGGCTTCAAGGGACGTTGGTAAACGCTAGGCCAACCGTTC
Source organism: Microcaldota archaeon (assembly GCA_964634375.1). GTDB lineage: Archaea > Micrarchaeota > Micrarchaeia > Norongarragalinales > Norongarragalinaceae > CAITNU01. The sequence continues at coordinate 13,597 of CAZWIQ010000008.1, read as the reverse complement.
AATTGGCGAAACAGGAAAACGACGTCTGAAGCGAGTTTGCGGCTGACCGTGACTGCAGAGAGTCGGCAACCGCGTTTGGAATAAGAGAGTTGTCCGTCACCGCGGAAGTAGCCGCGCAAAAACTCTTTCTTGCATTCTGCCGGCGAGTTCAAGACTAGCCAGGGAACGCGCTTGTTTTCCGCGCCTCGGCCGCACTCGAACGCTTTCTCGAAAACTAGTTCAAGCAGTTTTCCGCCGAAAACCACGCGGAGAGAATGGTGAGCTTTCTCTATTCGCGCTTGAACTCCGAAACACTCTTTGACGCAGCGCGCCGCATCTTCCGCGTAATGTTGTTCGTGAGGACCAAACGTGAGCGTAACGCAATCGCTGAAGTGTCCTTCGGACGCGTAATAGCCGAGCAAGCGGCACAAGTCGGGCGAAACAGTTATTTTAGGCGGAAAACGCAGTTCTGATTCGCCCCAACGGATTTCCGTTACCTCGTTTTCCGGAACCGTGGACGCGGACTGGAATTGTTCTTCGTTTCTAGTTCGCGCGAAAACTTTTTCGATTTTCTTTTCTGAAAGCAGTTTAACCAAGCTTATTTCGTGCAACTCTTCGTTATTCGGAACGCGAGCAGGCGAAACCAAGAAATCACGTTCAGTAATTTCTTGCGGAGTTTTCGAAACGACTTCGAATTTCTCCAAGTCGAATACTTTAAGCGAGTGCGAAGGCGTCACGCGAACGGAAAAACCGCTTTCTCCTTCGACCTCGAATAAGTCTTCGTTGACTTCGTGGCGAACGGCGTTTACTATCATTCCATCATTTTGCGCGCAGTTCGCGTCAACTTGAACGGCGCTTCCAGAAGCAAGGCTTTTCTCAAAGTAACCGCAATTCGTTGCGCCGTAAACCGCCATTTGTTTGTCCACGAATTCGCGCATGGTAGGCGCGCGAACGAAGCCGTTGTCGTCTACGAGCGGAAGCGTTTCTTCGCCGTCAACACTCAAACAGTAAACCGGCAATTTGAGTTCCGTGCTCAAGCGTTGCAAGAGCCTGCGCGCTCCGCGCGCGGCTTGCCCCGCGGTTGTCATGAGCAGGCACTTGTTTTTCTTCCAGTAACCGTCTTCGTTCAAGCGGTCGAAAATAGCGTTTTTCTCGGCGACGAGCACGTACTCGACGCCGACGTCTTTGAACTCGATTTGTTCGACTATGCTAGGCACGGCCCAGCCGCCGCTGCCCATTCGGCTCAAATCGATGACGTCGATTTTGTCGCGCACCCGGTCGCGGATTACGACTTCCCCAGCCATGCGCCCCTTGGGTTCGGCGCGCAGGTGGAGGCGTTCGCGGAACGAGTCGAGCGCGACTTCGAGGTCGACGATGGCGAGGTCGCTTTCCTTTTGCTCGTCAATCGTGTCTTCCTTCGAGCCGGCAATCGTGTGCTTTTTCGCGTAGTAAAGGTCACGAAGCGTTGCGGTAAGGTCATTTTCCAAGAGGTCTTTCTTGACGTAACTCGCCACGAGGAGCGTTTGCATGAATTTTCGCGCGTGCGCGACGTTGAACATCGCGCGTTTCGCGACTTTGTCGCCGAGCACGATGCGCTTGCCTTTCTCGTCGTAAAAAGTGTTGCTGGAACCGCGAATGGGAATGTCGATGTGCGGGTTCTGCTCGGCTTCGACTTCCTTGACGAGGCCGTTGCCGAGCCCGAGGATGCGCTTGAGTATTTCCTCGCGGCTCGCCTCGCGTTCCTCGCGCTTGCTTTTTCCTTCCCGCGTTTCCTTTTCCTCTTTTTCTTCCTTAGCCATCGCAACAAAACCTTTTTTTACAGTTGTTTACAGTTTAATTTGCCGTCTAATCTTCTTTTTCTTCCTCAGTCTTCCTTTTCTTCGCCTTCGTCGCGCAGCGTCTTCGACGTCCGCTTCTCGATTTCAGCGAGGTCAGCGTCTTCCTCGCCTTCCTCTCCGCCTTCGCCCGCCTCGAGCAACGCCGTGCGCTCTTTCGCGATTTTCTCGAGTTTCTTCGTCAGCGGCTCGCGCGGCTTCCCCGTTATTTCGCTGAGCGCTTGCGCGACTTCCCCGACGTAGCGCACAAAAATCTGGCGGCGGTGCTCTTGCTCTTCCGCGTGCGCGATCCCGTGCAAGTAAATGCCGATTTGCCTCGCGCAATCCATCAACGCGAAGCGGATTTCTTGAACGATTTCGTCTTCCGCGGAGACGGCGAGCTTGCCGGCGCCCGTGTAAGGAACGTAAACGCTGACGAAGTGAACGAAAATGCTGACCGGCATTTCCTCCCAATTCTTCAAGTCGTACCTCGGCCAATCGATTGTTTTCACTGCTTCCGTCATCGCGCAGTTGCCTGAATCGAACAATAGCGGCACGCGGTTCGCGAAGCGCAGCACTTCGCCTTTGTGGCCGCCGTTGCCCGCCGCGCCGGCGTTTCCGCCGTAAGCAATCGCCGCTTCGACGCTGAACGGTATTCCGCCGCGGAACACTTTCGGTTTTCGCTCGATTACCGCGAGCTTCTCTGGCTTGAGCAAATTCTTGAGGCTTTTCTCGACTTGGTTTTCGCTTATCGGCTGCAGGACGCTCGCGTCGGCCGCAATCCACTTTAACTGCGAAATGCACTTTACGACCGCTTCAGCTTCCTGCCACTGCAGGTTTTTCGGGGCTCGGTCGAAGTCGACGTTTGGAAGCATTTTCTTGATTTCGTCCATCTTGTCGTTGCTGAAGCGCGCGAACTCCGTCGTGAAAAACGACGAGATTTTGCGCGCCTTGCTTGCGCTCGCCATATCCATGATGTCGCTCGTCGTCAACCCGAGCGGGTGCGGCAGCACTGCCTTCGGTTTTTTCGGAATCGAGTTCGAGCTTCGCGGGAAAACCGTTACCTCGTTTTCGGGCGAAACGAACGTTATTTGCGCGTGCGGGTTCGCGATAGCCGTCCGGCGCAGATACTCGGCAACGCTGTACTCGCTCTTGTTGTAATCGACTTCCGCGAACTCGGCTTCGAAGCGCGTTCCCCTCATTTTTCCTGAGTACTCTTTGAAGTTCGTGACTAACGGCACGTTCTTTTTGACGTCGATGCTGACGTCGCACTCGAAAACCTTGTAGTCGCCCGTGCTCGTTTTAACGTGCGCGGGCTTGCCCGTCGTAATCTGCGAAAAAAGCACGGCGTAAGAAATCCCGATTCCTTGTTGCCCGCGTTTTTGCATTCGCTGGCTGAATTTCGTGCCGCTCAAGAGTTGGCCGAACGCTTGCCCGACTTTCGAGCGCGGCAGTCCCGTGCCGTTGTCTTGCGCGGTTACGCGGTAGTGCCCGTCTTCCAGCTTTTTTATTTCCACCGTAATCTCGGGCAAAATCTTCGCGTCTTCGCAGGCGTCGAGTCCGTTCGTCACCGCTTCGTGCACGATGGTCGTGAGCGAACGGATTTTGCCGGTATATCCGAGCATCTGGCGGTTTTTCTTGAAGAACTCGGCGATCGAGTATTCCTTGAACGCTTTCTCGATTTCGAGCGCAGTCAACGCCTTCTCCGCTTTTTCTTTTTCTTCCTGCTTCGCTTCTTGCTTGGCTTCCGCTGCCTTCGCTTCCGCCGGCTTCGCTTGGGCTTTAGCTTCCTTTGTTTCCTTCGCTTCTTTTGTTTCCTTCGTTTCTTTGGCTTCAACCATGACAAAACCATCTGTGAACGGACGCCGAACGGCAATCGTGAACGCGGCGGGAAAGTGTTTTTTCAAGCAACGCTTGAATTTATTCTTTTCCCCGCCTTTCTTCCGGTTTTTTTTCAGATTTTTTTTCCATATTTTTTTCGTTACAACGCTTTTTTCGCGTGTTTTTCGAGGAACGCGTAAACCGTGGAAATCTCTTTTCCTTCAAGAATCTTGAAAACCGCTTCTTTCGCGAGCTTGATTTCCTCGAACGCGCCCAAAAACGCCGCGCGCTCGTCGCCGATTGCGAGGAAAGCGCCGCTGAATTCTTCGATGTTGCGCTTGATCTTCCCGTTTTCGCCGATGATGCGCGCCTTGTAGCGGTGCAGGGCTTTCGGCGAGCCGTGCACCGCTTGCGCCAAATCGATTTCTTCGAGGAAGAAGTCGTCGCCCAGCAGTTTGAAGGCGCGTCGCGCGTCGAAGCCGAGCGTGATGGCGCGGCAGACTTGTTCGGCGACCCACTCGCTTCCGCCGCTTGCCTCGTTTTCCTCGTCCGCCGCGTTGATTTGCAGGCTGCCTTCGATTCCTTCGTCGAACGAGAGTTTGACTCCGCAACGCGCTTCGATTTCGCGGAGGAGCGCCTCGTTTTTCTTCTTGAATTCCGGAACTCGTTTTTCGGGTACGACTAGGACGCGCATTTTGCACCACTAAAAAACAACGGTTAAAGACGGCGTTTGAAACGGTTTTTTCCTCGGAAAATCAAGGCTAAACTGGAAGAGAATTAACACTAGTTTTATGGCGAAAAAGCTTTAAATAACCTTTGAAGAAGCCGCCGCGCAAAAAGTCGTTTTCCCGAATTCCAGCGATTTTCAGCTTGGTTCCGAGAGTTTCAGCGCGCACGCGCCTTTTTTTGCAGTATGATTATGGTCCTGGCGTGAGGCCCCTTGTGCCCCGGAAAAGCGAAGTCCGGAACTTCCCCGATTTCGAAAACCTTGAAACCCAGTTTTTCGACGTCGCCGTGGCTCAGAACGAACGGCTCGCTGATAGTGTGAATCGTCAAGTCGCCTGGCGCCAAGTGCTTTCTCGCTTCCGTAAGGATTTCGCTCATTTTTCGTTCGGCGTCGGCTTGTGAAAACTTGCCGAGCGGCGCGTTAGCCAGAACCCCGCTCGAAATAACCATGTGCGCCCGAGTTTTGCGCGGAAACAGCCTTCCCAAATCTTCGGCGTTTCCGTGCAAAACGTTGCGAGCGTCTCGCCGCAGCGATTTCGCCGGCAGGCTTTTCATCAAAGCCTTCGCTTTTTCAACCGCTATCGGGTCAGCGTCGACCGCGCCGACCCCGCTTGCCCCGAACAGTTTCAAAGCCGGAAACACCATGCCGTGAGGTTCTGGTCCGAAGCCTATCTCAATTACGCGAAACCCTTCCAAGGGCGCCAAAGTATTCTTGTTTATGTCGGCGCCGTAAAAGTGTTTGGCTGAGGCCAGAACCAGAGCTATCGGCATTGAGTTAGCTAGAAGCTCGTCCGCTTGCCCGCCGCGTATTTTTTGGCCGTAAAGGGTTTTTGCGAATGCTTGCTTCAAGCCAGCGTGAACTTCGCGCAAAGTATTGAAAAACTCGGCACGATTCACTCGCGAAGCGTCTACGGCGCGAAAGGACTCCGCGCGCCTTATTCCCTTGGATCTCACGTCAAACCACGATAGGTTTTTGGTTCGAGGGCGTTATAAAAGCGTTGAAAAACGCAGCGTTGCGGGAAATTGCTGGGAACCGCTTGGTTAAAAATCCTTTTCGTGCCTAAACTGTTAGTTTGCGTTGCGGGGATGGCAGAATCCGGTTAATGCGCCAGACTCGAGAAAAGCCTTTTCTTTTTTTCGAAAAAAGAAAAGCCTTTTGAGCCAAAAGAAAAAAGGCTGAGTCGAGTAATCTGGTGGGCTTTACAGCCCGTCAGGGTTCAAATCCCTGTCCCCGCGTTTCCCAAACGTTTAGAAGCAAGAATTGTTTTCTCACTCCTCCACTCATTCATTCCTCCCTTTTATGCTCATTTAAAAATAACTCTGGCGTTACGTTACCCGCAATCGAAAAAAAGCCGCGGCTGGTTAGTGCTTCGCTTCGCGCGGCTCGCAGGCGTTAAACTTGTCCAGAAACAATTCTTTCCTTGCTTCAAGCGCGCTCGCCACGACTTTCGCGTTCGCATTCGCGTTCATACTCGTCCTCGCGTTTTTCGCGGGTTCGGTTAACGCTGCTACGAACGTGAGCGCTTGCGGCGCGTTGTCGAGCGCGAACACTTACTACGTTTTAAACCAAAGCGTTTCCAGCGCAAGCACTTGCCTCAATGTCACGGCGGGCAACGTGACTATTGACTGCAGTGGCTTCACGGTCAACTACTCGTCTTCAAGCACTGGTTACGGCGTGCAGTCGAATTCGTCGAACACTACCGTGAAAAACTGCAGGATAAACCAAACGACTCTTCAGGGTTACAGCTACGCCGTTTACTTTACTGGCGCCAAGAATGCGACGATTAACAACAACACCGTGCGCACGCTCGGCACTTGGACTAACTACGATTACGCAGTAAGTTTAGACGCTTTTTCCGACGGCGCCAACGTTTCCAGCAACAACATCACTGGCGGCGCGGCTGGAGTCGTCGTCTCTCAATCGAACAACGCCAGCATTTCCGGAAACAACGTTACCGCGACGGTCTTCGCCGTCTTGGTAGAGCGTTACGCGAACGGAACCGTGGTTTATGCCAACAACCTTACCTCGACCGGAAACGACGCCGTTTTGGTGGACGGCGAGTACGGCGGCACGCTCAACACGAACATCACGGGCAACGCGATTTCATCGTTCGGCGCGCAAGGCAACAGTCCCGGCTCGGGTTTGCCGAAGGCCGGCGTCAGGGTGACTGACGAGTGCAACTACACCGCGATTTCCAACAACACTATTTCCGCGTCGTTGGGCTACGGAGTCTCAATATACACTTCGATCGAAAACGACACGACAACCGCTTCGATTACGGGAAACAACATCACCGCCGGCACCGACGGCGGCATAGGCGTTGACTCGTGGTCCATTTCCTTCCTCAACGTTTCCTACAACAACGTTTACGTGCCCAGCGCCGGCTCTTACGGGCTGTACCTCGAGTACAACATGTACAACGCCACTGTTTCCAGCAACAACGTGACTTGCGACGGGAATGCCGGGAGTTGGTACATGTGCATGGAAACGGATTGGTTGATTAACGGCACGGTTTCCCACAACAACGTGACCATGAGCGGCGGTTGGGGAAGCGTAGGCTTGGAAATCATGTACGTCGACGAATACGCGTCTATTCACGACAACGTCGTAACCGCGTCCGGCGACGGGATTGAGGGATTCGAGTTTTTCGGATCAGGCGGCGCGACCGGCAACGACGTTTACCGCAACAACGTCACCGTAGTCGGAAACGACGCTTACGGTTTTTACTTGAGGGGGGTCGTGAACAATTCTTTTTACAACAACCGGATTGTGACGAGCGGGACGAACACGCCGGGAATGTTTTTCAGGTCGAGTTTTGCTTCGGGTTCGGACAACAACACTTTCACCGGCGAAACGATTAACGCGTCGGCTTCGGGCGACCTTTTAATCACGGAAAGCGCGGGCAACGTGTTCTACAACGCGACGCTCGGCTCCGCGCACCCCGTAAACGTCAGCTTCACTTACTACGGGGATTTCGAAGTCGACGGCGTCGAGTCCTCGATTCCGAGCGACCCAACGGGTTATTCCAACGTCTCGAAGTACGTGAACGTGACGAACCAGAGCGCGGGCGCGTGGGTTTTCTTGAACGTGAGTTACGCCGACGCCGACGTGCCGACGGGCTTCAACGCTTCGAACGTCACCGTGTTCCGTTACTCTGGCGGCGCGTGGGCTCAAGTCGCGGGTTCGGGCGCCAACCGCGGCGCGCCGTGGAATTACTCGCATGCAAACCTTACGGCGTTCAGCGACTTCGCGCCCATGGCGGGCAGCGGAGGCGCAAACGCCACTCCGACTCCCGCGCCGACCTCGACGCCGTCCGGCGGCGGTTCGACTCCCACGCCGAGCGCTTCGCCTACGCCGAGCGTTACGCCTTCGCCTACTCCAGCTGCCGATTACGTTACCGCCGTCCAGTACGCGCCGCCCGACTCGTTCGAAACCGCCGAAACGGCGGTTGTCTTTTCAGTCGGTTGCGCCGCCTCGCAACCGATCGACGCGCTGCAAATCTGGACTAACTTGTCCAGCGTTTGGAACGCGTCGTATTCGAACGCGAGTTACGCGAACGGCAGCGTTTGGAACCAAAACGCGTCCGGATTGAGCGCCGGGCAGTACGAGTGGGCTGTTTACTGCAACGACTCTGCGAATTCGAGTTGGACGGCGATTAGAACGTTTTACGTCAACGCGGCGCCGAGCGTTCCGACTCCCGGCCCGTCCGAACCGACTGCGCCGCCTTCCTTGAACCACAACGTGTTCGTGGACTCCGAAGTGAGCGCCGCCGAAGGCGCGGTAAGCTCGTGCAACTCCACGATTTGCCGGGCGGGGGAAACCGCAGACGTCGTAGTGCGCCGAACCATCGAAATCGTGCAGGCGCAAGGCGCGCGGACGTCGGGCGGTGCGCAGGCGCAGGCAGGCGTCGTGCAGACGCGCGTGACGCTCCGCGTTTCCAACGAAGGCAAGGCAACTGCTTTCGGCGTGTCGGTTTCCGAGCCCGTGGACGGTTTCGCGAAGGGAGCGCGCGTGGATTACTCGGTTGCGCCGGACAGGCTTTCCAGTGGCAGGGCCGAGTGGGTCATAAGCGTGCTTCCGCCGGGAGCGGAGCGCGTGTTTTCTTACTCGGTTTCAAGACGCGCTTCGCAAAGCGAGATTTCGGACGCGCAACCGCCAATGATTTTCGTGAAGTCTGCAGCGTCGACTGCGGCGTGGTTTGACTGGCTGTTGCTTTACGCGGCTTTAGCGTCGTTCGCCGCTTCGCTTGCAGCCAGGTTTTTCGAGCGGCGCAAGAACGAGGAAGAGAATGAAGAAAGCGAGGCGCAGCGTGAATCGAACGAGGCGCGGCGTGAAGGAAACGGAGAGCGAAGCGGAAAGAACGCGCGGTTTTAAGGAGTTGTTTTGCTTGCTGGACTTCATCGGGCTCGTCGAACTGCGTTTCGTCGGGCTTTTGCTGTTTGCCGTCGGAGCCGGCGGAGCGCTTTTTTCAGCGCTTGCCTTGCTTGACGAATCGCTGGCTAAACGCGCGGGGAGGCTGAAAGGAAGGCTGGAAGGACGGTCGGAAAAAAGGCGGGTTTCCCCAATACTGTTTTTCATCGGCGTCGCGTTCGTCGGGGCTTTTCTTTTTTCGTACTCCGAGTTGACGGCTACGACGACGTCCGTTTCAGCGGCTTCCCCGGTTCCTTCGAGCGGCCAGGATTACCGCGTTCTCGAGTCGAAAACCGAGGCTTTCTTGAAACCTGTTTCGGCGGCGGAGTGCGAAGGAGTGCGCGACTTCGTTTACTGGCGCGAACTCCGCGTTTACGCCGCCACGCGCGTTTACGGGAACGGCGTGAACAAAACCGTTTTCTTGAGCACTTTCACGCTGACTTTGCAGAACAAGGGCGGCGCGGTTTCGAACGTGTTGGTTACTGAACGCATTCCGGACGTCGTCGCGGCCGAGCCCGGGCAAGTGTTCAACTTTTCGGTTGCGCCCGCGAGCGTGCGCAAGGGAAGCGTGGTAGTCGACTGGTTGTTCGAAGGCGTGGATTCCGGGGAAAAGAAGAGCGTTTCGTACACCGTGGAAAAGAAGGTGGGCGCGGAAGCGTTGAAGGATTTCGACGCGCCGAACGTCGTAGCGCGGGCGGTAGCGCAGGGGGCGGCGGCGCCTAACGCCGTAGCGCGAGCCGCCAACGAGGGCGCGGCGGAGGGGGCGGCGGCGCCGAACGCTTTGGAAGCGCAAATCGCTACGGTTCCAGAGCAAAAAGCTGGGGTTGACTGGACGATTCCTGGAATCATTTTGGCGGTCGCGATAGTCGGCTCCGTCGTTTTGTTCTTCAGCCGGAAACTGCGGCAAGCGGATTGAAGTTGACGTTGATTGACGTCGGTTGGCGGGGCGTTGGTCGACGGCGTTTTTCCCGCGTTGAAACTTTTTCGAAAACTCACTTGTTCCTGTCCGCGACTTTGCCCGCAGCGCCCGTGCGCACCGCCGCCGCAGGCGGCTCGGGCGCCGCCTGCGCCTCGCGCGCGGGCAGCTTGCGCACGTAAAAATCGTCGGCGAGCTTGCGGCCGTGCTTGCGTTCCCACGCCGCGCGGCTCACGCTGAATTTTTTTTGGACTGAATCGCGGTAAAACTCGGGCACGACGTTGAAAGCGCAGAAAGGCACGACGCGGCCGTCAGGCATCGCGTAGTGAATGCAGCAGCGCTCGACGCGCTCGACGTCGTAATTGTACAAGTCCATGAAGTGCATCATTCCGATGAAGAGCGAGTTGTGGTGGAATTCGCGCAAACCGTCGTAAGAACCTTTGAGCAGCAAGTCTTTCAGCATGCGGTTTGCGTCCAACCGCTTTGGTTTGCGTTCGTCGTTCACGAGCTTGCGCACAGCGTAAGCGAGTTCCAGCTTCGCGAGAGTCTTGTTTTTTCCGCCGCGCACTTCGCTCGCCGTCTTCTCGAGCAGCGCGAAGAGCGCTTGGACGTCGATGAAGCGCGTTACGGGAATTATTTTCCCGTCTTCGTCCTTGAACACGTATGTCGCCGCCCCGCAAGCGAAGTGCGCGCTCAACTCGTACTGCGGCGTCCCGTGAAGCGCTTCGGCGAGGTGCGTCACCGATGTCACGCACGGGACGGGGAAGAAGTCGAAGCGCGCGATTTCGTCGCGCGTCTGCTTCTCGATTTCGAGTATCGCGTCGGGAATCGTCAAGCGCATGCGGTTGCGTTCGCGCGCTGGCACCATGCCGACTATGGAGACGGGCTGGAAGTTGATTCCGCGCACGACGTCGATGTTGTCGCACGCGAAGCGAATCATTTCCCCGATTTCGTGGTCGTTCACCCCCCGAATCAGCGTCGGGACGAGGACGACGCCGATTTTCGCGATTCGGCAGTTTTCGAGGACTCCCGGAATCTCCCAGTGGTTCTTCGGGTTGGTTTGCGGGGTCACGCCGTCGAAACTCAAGTAAAGCGTTCCAACGCCTGCGGCGCGAATGCGTTTCGCGAGTTCGACGTCGCGGCTCAAGCGGATGCCGTTCGTGTTGAGTTGGACGTGTTCGAAGCCTTCGCGCTTGCACAACGCGATTACGTCTTCGAGGTCGTCGCGGAGCGTTGGTTCTCCGCCCGTCAACTGCAAGGCGTTGCACGCGACGGGCTTCTGTTTTTTCAGTGCGCGAAGCATTTTTCGGATTTGCGCGAGCGAGGGCTCGTAAACGCGTTCGCCGCGCTTTCGGTAGAAGAAACAGTACCAGCACGCGAGATCGCAGCGGTTGGTGACGACGAGGTTCGCTAGCGCGGTGTGCGACTTGTGCCTCTTGCACAACCCGCACTGAAACGGGCATTTCGCTCCGTCGAAAGAGACTTCGGGCGCGCCGACGCCTTTGCCGTCGTGGCTGAAGCGGGAAGCGAGTTCGTACATTCTCGCGTTGCCCCAATACACTTCCCGCGTTTCGCCGTGCTTCGCGCAGTCGCGCGTTATCCACACTTTGCCGCCGTCTTCGTAGACGCGCGCCGGAAGCAAGGCTAGGCACTCGGGGCAAACGCTCGTAGTCTCGCGCAAAACCTTCACTATGCCCACCAACCGAATTAGTTCCCTTAAAGGAAGACTAAAGGAAAAAGCGGCTTAAAAAGCGTTGCGCGGGCACGTGCTTGGCTGCCTCATTCCGAAAGCAGTTTTTGCGCTTTAGGCAAGAGCTTGCGCTTCTTCTCCTGGTGCGTCTTGAGGAACGCCACTATTTTGTCGGCGACTTGCTTCTTGCATTCGCCGCACAACAATTCGCCGCTCAAGCATTTCCGCTTTCGCTCGAGCACTTCGTCGTCGTTCTCCTCGAAGTGAAACCAATCGAGTTCCGCCACCACGCATTTCGCGTATTCCGCGCCGAGCCTGCGCTGCTCTTCGACGTTCGAGCGTCCGCCCGTGAAGGCGTTCGCGAGCTTCCTCTTGATTTGTTCCGGCGAATCGTTCAGCGTTATCACGCCGAGCGGGTCGCGCTTGCTCATCTTCGTTTCCCCGCCGAGCGAGCGGAACAAGCGGTGGAAAGTCGCGCTCGGCGCGGCGAAACCCATTTTCGCGGCGAGGTCGCGCGCGAAGCGAATGTGAGGGTCTTGGTCGACGCCGACGGGAACGCAAACGTGCTTGCGCCCGCCGAACTCTTCGAGTTGCGGGTGCAAAATGTCGCCGCACTGGACGAGCACGGCTAGGTACAACGCGAGGTTTTGGTGCCCGTAAAGCGCTTCCAGCGTGGCTGGCGTGGTTTTCCGCGACGCCTGCAAGGCGAGGTTCAGCACGGGCAAGGATTTGGATTGCTTGTAGATAACCGCATTCTTGTCGTCGAGCCCGAGCGCGAGCAAGTCCGCGACGTTGTCGACCGCGAGAGCAGCGCTTTGCTCGTAACTCAAGCCGTTGTCGGCGTACGCCTCGAAGTCGGCGACGCAGTAGTGCACTCGCGAGCCGAACTTGCGTTGCAGGAAAATTATTTCTTCGGCGGTGAGCTTGCTTCCCAAGTGGAATTCGCTCGTCGGCTTGATGCCGCTCATGACGACCGTGCGCTCGCCTTTCTCGGCGGAAGCTGCGAACTTGTCGAAGTCGCGGTGCGCGAAGACGACGCCGCGCCTGAAATTCCGCGATTCGCCGAGTTTCGCGCGCAACGAGTCGCTGATTCGCTGGAGCCCGAAGTTGTCGAACAAGTCGTCGTAGTCGCGCACGAGCGCGGTTCCCCACGGGTCGATTTCCTTGTTTTCCTTCTTCGTCATGCGCTGAATTAGCGCCGCCTCGCTTTAAAACGATTTCTTTGCCTGCGCCGCGGCGCGCCTTTGCGGCGCGCACGCGTCGCAAAGCGCCGCGCGCCTGCTGCGGGCGGTTGTTGTCGCTTGCCGTCGCCTGCCGTTGCCTGCGCACACGCGCTTACTGCGCGCACGGCGCGGCGTTCGGGAACGCGTAACAGAAAATGTTGGGCGCGTAACCGCTGTGCCCGGTGTACGAGCAGTCGATTACTACCGTCGGCGTGCTGTAAGTTCCGCCGCCGTAAGTGAGCGCTTCCTGAATGTCCGCGTCGACGCGCGCCTTGGCGCCGGGCAGGCACGACGTTATCTTGCTCGCGTCCGCGCCGGCTTGCTTCGCGAAGTCCGCGAGCTGCGCCGTGGTGAAGAGGATGTAGTCGGTGCCGTCGTCCTTCAAGTTCGCGTAAAACAACGCCTTGAACGCCTGGATTTTGTCGAGCCCTTGGTCTTGCACGCACAAGAAGTACTTGTGCGCGATAGTCACATTGTCTTCGCCGTACTTGCGTTCGAGCCCGCCGGAGTGCGTCACGACCGCGCGGAAAGCGATGTCCGCCGCGCCCGAAAACTTGTCGACGAAGTCGTTCACGTATTGCTCGCTCGCAGCGCAAGCGGGGCAGTACGGGTCGGTGAAGAAGAACACTTTAGGCTTGCCCGCGCCTGAACAGCTCGCGGCGTTCGGAATCGGCGTGACTCCCGTCGGCAGGCTCGGCGTAGGGCTCGCGTTCGCCGCGCCTCCGGTTCCTGCGCCCGTTCCGCCAGCGCCGCCGCTCGCCTTGAGTTGCGCGAGCGCGTCCGAGTTCTTCAAGACCTGGCTTTTGACTTCCCCTATTTGCGAGGAGAGCCCGTTGCCCGTAATCCAAACGAAAGCGCACACTACGAGCGCCGCCAGAATAACGGCTGCGGCGATAATCTTCAAGTCGTCTTCACCCATTTTCAAAACCACCTTCGACTTTTATTCGATTGATTCAACCGGCTTCTTAATCGCTTTGGCTGAGAAATCCGTTGCGTTCAAGCAACGGATGAATCAGC
>CAZWIQ010000007.1:0-28480 GCA_964634375.1 Microcaldota archaeon | reverse complement strand
GGAAGTCTATGAAGTAAGCTATTTGCCTCGTGCCTTTGACTTCGCCTTCGCCTATTCTTTCTCCGATTTCGTCAAGCCACGGGCGGGTTATAGAGTCTTCGCTGGTGGTCACGAACGCGGCCCGAACGCCGTCTTTCAAGAGGGTTTTGAGAGCGCTCTGGTTAAGCAGTCTTCCGAGTCTGCGGTTTTGAAAATCCGGGTGGACCCCGAGCCGGCCGAGGTAACGCGTGCACGTTACCGGAATTCCTTCTTTTTTCAACCTGTCCAGGAAAAAGTTTTTCAAGGAGTTGTCGCAAGCGCGCACGGAGTAAACGAATCCCGCGCCGGCGAGTACGCCGTCGACGTAAACGCCCAAAACTTTTTGGTTTCGGTTTCCAAGCCAGCGCCTCACTTTCGGCGGGTAACCGCGCCTGAACCCCGCGCGCCTCGCCGCGGCAGCCGCCGCGCCTTCTTTTTCTTCGTCGAACCAAGGTTTTTGCATTCGCGTTTCAGTCAGTATTTCCGAGACGCGCGCTACGTTTTTATCGTTCGCCGTAAGTCTTTTCACGGTGACGACGTTTTTCAGCGGTAGCTTGAGTTGTCGCGGCATGGTTAACACTATGCGCTTAATCGATTAAAACCGGTTTCGCTTCGTTAACTTTTTCGTTTTTCGCGTTTACTTGCCGGCGCCCGCCGTTTGTTTCAGCGTTTGCGCGAAGTGCGGGCTGCGAACCCAAATCCCGACTTCGTCGTCCGGCTTCGTCTTAGCGTCCGTCAAAAACAAGAGCGCTTGGTCGTCCGCGACGACGAGCCGCGTCGGCAACGCGCTTTCGCGAACGCTGTGCGCGATTTTCGCCGCCTCGACGGCGTTGAGCGCCGCCTTGTCGGAAACGAGGTGAATCTTGACGCCGCGGTTGCGCGCCTTGTCGATTTCCTTTTCGTGCACGCGCAGCTTGTGCGCGAGCCCTTCCGCCGTCGACGCGAGCACGACGTCGCGCTTCGCCGCGGCAATCATCGCCGACATCTTCGAATAAATCGCTTCGCGTCCGCGCAGCGTCCAAACGTGTTCTCCGGCGTTAACGTCTTTCGTCTGGACCTTGATTTTGCCGCCGAGTTCTTTACCGAGGTCGTCGATTTTGCCGAGTTCCTCGGCGAGTTCGTTTTGGCGCTGCTTTTTCAGAGTCTTGAGCGCCTCGCTCACCGGAAGCGCCGCGTACTTGACGGGGCGTCCTTGCTGGATGAGCACGAATCCCCTGTCCTGCAGCTTCGTCAAAACGTCGTAAACGCGGGGGCGCGGCAGCTCCGCGCGCTCGGCGAGCTCGCCGGCGGTGTGTTCGCCGAACGAGGCGAGCGCGAAATACGCTTTCGCCTCGTATTGGTTGAGCCCCAGGCGTCGCAGCGAGTTGACGACGTCGTAATTAGCGGCCATGTAATCAGCGTAATTCAAACCAAACCCACCTATATAAAGTTTTCCGCGATTTTTCCCCGTTTTACGAGTAACAAACCGCCATTCCGTTCTTTTCGCCGCTTTTTCTTGTGCAACAAACCACTATTTATATGTATCTACTGCAAAGTAGTAGTCAAACGCAAGGCTTTTATACCACCGCGCAGCCAAATAAAGAGTGCCGCAAGACGCAAGCGCCGCGCGCGCCGCGCGCTTTAGCGCTTCCGCGTTTTTCGGCAGGTGGGTTGAACCATGGTTTCGCACAAAGACGTTTTGCTAGCGCTCGTCGGACTCGCGCTCGTTTCGATCGCGCTTTCCGGGCTCGCCAACGCGAGCGAACTCCGCGCCTCGTATTCCTCGATTTCGTTTGGCGCTTCGCGCGCCGCGAGCGTTTTCGTCTACGTCACCAACGACGATTACGAATCGAAAACCGTTTCTTTTTCCGCATCGTCTTTGAGCGGAAACCTCGAACTCTATTATGATTACTACGATTCTTCGCTCGGGCCGAAGGGCTCGCGCGGCGCGACTCTGCGCGTCAGCGCGGCCGAAAACACGCGCGGCTGCGACTCGATTACGGTGGAAGCGACAGTTTGCAGTGCGGACGGCGGCGGAGCGTGCGAAACTCTTTCGCGCGTCATTCGCGCGAGCATTTCGCCGAGCCGCGAATCGCGCTATTACATTGAAAACCCCGTCAATTACTGCGTTGATTACGCGACGCGAGTCGAGCCGCGGGGCTCGCGAGTCGCCAGCAGCCTTGAATTCACCGGTTATTTCGACCCGACGGAGTACGACGCTCGGTTCGTCGACGCGTTGGGCGTGAATAGTTGCGCGAAAATCAAGCCTGGGCAGTTCGCGCGCTTTCCTGTTTCGCTGCGCAACGTTGGCGCCGCGACGAGCTACGAAATCCGCTTGATTGGCGATAAAGACGTTCTCAACGCGGCGCTCAGCAATTCCTACGTTTCGCTGCAGCGCAACGAAATCGCCGAATTCAGCGTGAGCGTCGCCCCGACTCACTACGCTTCTGCCGGGCGTTATTACGTCGAGGTGCAAGCGCAGCGCAACGGCGTGACGGTCGCTTCGCGCGACGTTTGCGTTGAAGTCGAGCACTCTTACGGGGTGCGCTTGAGCGCGCCGGCCGCGGTCGAGGCTTCGACTTGCGGCGTTACGGCGTTCGACGCGCAGCTCGAGAACACGGGGAGCGGCAAAGACATTTTCGGCGTCGAGGTAAGCGACCCGGATTGGGCGCTCGTCGAGACGCAGGACGTCGAGGCGCGCGGCGGGCAGAAACAAGTTTTTTCGGTGCGCATCGACGGAACGCGCTTGCAACCCGGCGCATACCGCCTCGGCATTAAGGCGTCGAGCGGGCAGAACCCGGACGCGCGGGAGGTTTACGACAAGGCATTTGTGAGCGTTCTCGTCAAGTCGTGCGTTCCGAAAACGCCGCTTGCTCCCGCGCAGTCGAGCGTCAAGACGGAAGCGCAGGACGAAGTCGTGCGCTTGCTCGTCAACATCGAGAACCCGGGCGACGCGCCCATAGACAACGTCAGCGTCGCGCTCGACGGACTCCCCGAAAAATGGAGTTACGTGAGCGAAGCGGGCTTCACGGTTCCCGCGCACGCGAACAAGACTCTAACGGTTCTCGTGAAGCGCACGACGGACGAAGAGGCGAAGAACGTTCTCGTCAAAATCAAGAGCGGCGACAAAGTCGTCGGCGTGCAAGAGATTCCGAAAATCGAGTCGCGCGCCTCTGGTTTGACGGGTTTCTTCGTCGCAGCCGGCGGCAACACGTGGATTATTGCTTTAATCATAATCGTGGCTCTCGCCGTAGTCGTGTTGAGCGGCCGCTTGCGCGTGGGCGGCGGCGAGGACGAGCAGAACGAGATTTACGCCCAGCGCTTGCGCTCGTTGAAGAAGCAAGTCGACGCGTCCGCGCCCGCGCTTGAAAGCGGGAAAAGCGAGGGCGGGCAAGGCGTTGACGGCGTTAACGACGTTAACGAACCGGCTGGAAGCGGAAGCGCGTTCGGCAAAAAGAACGGCAAGGACAGGCAGCCGGTCGCAGCTTCGTGAAACTGTTTGAGGGGGGAGTTTAATGGCGGTTGTTAGTCCGCGCGTCAAATCGAGTCTCGAGCGTTTGTACGAGGCTGCGGACGCGCCTAAAGACAAGGTTCGCGAGTTGGAGGTAAAGAAAATGAGCAGGAACGAAGTCGAGGAAGAAATAATTTCTTTAACCAACGAGTTGTCCGCGAACATAGAGGAAATCAGGCGCCGCTCGTTCAACGAAGGCGTGCGCGCCGCGCTGCAGCGCAACGCAATTCTTTCAGGAACTGAAACTGTTTCCGCTGCCGCTTCCGCGGCTCCCGCCTCGGCTATTCCTTTTACGACTCCTTTTACAGCCGTGATTGCGCCAGCGCAGCCGGCCGCGCAGCCGACCGCTTCAACGCAGCCGGTTCCGCAGACGAACGTCATAATCGAGTCTCCCGCGGTTGCATCCGCCGCGGCGAAAAAACACGACGGTTTTTCGGGCGAGAAAAGCGGGGAACTCGAGGCGAAGCTCGGGCTCCTCAACGACAAGCTCGACGAAGTGGACGGCGCCATCGCTTCCATTCACGAGATGCAGCTCGACCTTCAAAAAACGCAGGAGGAAGTCAAGCGCGAGTTCGCCGCGAAGCTCGTCGAGTTCGTCGCGCTCAACCGCGAGGCGGGCGATTACGCGGACGCGGTTCGCGCTGTCGCGTCGCGCATGAACGACGTCGGCGCTAGGCTCAGCGACGCTCTCGAGGAAAACGCGCGCGCGAACGCCGCTGCGGCGGCGCGCAAGGCGCCGGCTTTTTCGCTTGACGAGGTTGCGGGCAAGCTCGATGAAGTGGAGCGCAAGCTGGACGCCATCGGCGAGAAAGGCGCTTCGAAGGAGTTGCAAGAGGAAAACTCGCGTTTGCTTTCATCGCAAGGAATCGAGTTGTCGTCGCTCAAGAACGCGCTCAAGAAGCAGTTGAAGAGTGTTCGCCGCGCGTCTAAGCGGATTACGCGCGTTTCGCGCGAACTCGAGGAAGTCGAAGGCGCGGTGAAGCGCACGGGAAGAAAAACGACGCGAAGCGTGCGCCGCGTTGCGGCGGAGCTCGGCGCGGAAACTAAGAGCGCGAAGCGTTTCGCTAAAAAGGCGAAAGTGAAGGCGTCGCAAGCGGCTGAAACAGCGAAAGCAGTGAAGCCAGTTGCGAAGAAAATTAAGAAACTCGCGAAGGCGCGCAAGGCGAAGGCGTCAAAGGCAACATCGCGCAAGAAAGCCAAGTAAAAACTCTTTCAATTTTTCTTTTAAATCTTTTTTCTTTTTCTTTTTCTTCTTTCTTTTTTCTTTTTTCTTCGCTGGCAACAGCATTATTTTCCTTTAGAAACTCATTTATACGCCAGCTCTACAAATAATGTCGGCGCTGTAGAGTTGGTGAACCTTGCCGGGAGTCAAACCTATTTTTCTTGGGCGGACGCGTCTGCCGCTTGTTCAGCCGAGGACGCGCCTCGATTTAAGCCATTTAACCGGTAGGGAGCGAACGTGTCTTACGCACCTCGCCAAAGCGGCGCAAGCAATCGACTCCGTTTTCTGGATGCAGAAATCCGAGCACGGTCTTGCAATACGCGGTTTTGCTGAGTCTCTGCTTAGATACTCTAGGGGAGAAACAAGGCGCGCTATTCAAGAATACTTGAACCATTTGTGCGCCAACAAAAGCCCGTTTTATTATTTGGACCGCGAAAGAAAATTGATTCCAGCGTTTAGTCGAGCGGACGTTCGCAGAACGATTGCGCGGGCTCCAGAAAGAGTTCGCGCGCGGCTCGGCGGCGATTTTTCTCGCCTTGAGGAAGCCCTTTTTTCACCGACTGTCGATGCAGTCAGGCCACCTGGAGCCAATATTTACCCGCGGGACGCAAGTGAAGCAGAACTTGCGGCGTTCAAGCAAAAAGCGTCCAAGGCGGTCGCCAAGGCAGTCGGGCACGTGCACACTGTGCTAGTTCGTTCCGAACGCGGGTTTAAAGCGGTTCCTTACCACGTGCATTACCGCGAGCAGTTGGAGGAAGTCGCGCAGCACCTCGAGCGGGCGCTAGAATTTGCTGACAACCGCACGCTTCGGCGGCACTTGCGCGCCAAGATACGGGTTTTGCGCGAAGGCTTTACTGGAAACTACGATCCCAGCGACTTTAGTTGGTTGAAATTGAACTCGAATATCGGCGTCGTGTTCGGGCAAGGTGTGGAAACTTACTTGGACGGGGTTTTGGGCGTTAAAGGCGCCGCAACAGGAGTGGTTTACGTAAAACAACCGCCCAGCGAGATGACGCGACGCTTGCAGCGAATCAGGCGGCTTGCGCCTCTTTTGGAAGCGACGCTTCCGTGCGATAAAGCGTACAAGAACAAGAAGCCCGTAGTGCCGCCGGTGGAACTCGCGCAAATGGCGTGCGTTGGCGGGTTCGGCCACGGTCCGTTCACTTACAAAGCGTTCAATCTTCCGAACGACCCGCGGCACGGTTACAAAGTCGTTCTGTTGAGCAACATAGAGGAAACGAAAGGCAGGTACCGCTTAATGCCGATCGCGAGGAGGGTGTTGCACGCAAGCGTGCTCGAACAATTCAGTGAAGACGAGGTTCTTTCCGGCATCGCGTCGTGGACGTTGACGCACGAGTTCAGCCACGGACACGGAAAGTACCGGCGCGGCTCGCGAGAAGAAGCGCACAAGATTCTCGGGCGGGCTTGGAATCCGATTGAAGAAGCCAAAGCGGATATAGTCGGCCTTCACGATCTCGACGTCTTGGCGCGGGAAGGCGTGGTGCCCGAAAGAGAGCGCGACGCGGTTTACGCCGCCGGAATGATTAAGTGGGTTGAAAGAATTCAAAGCGGCATCGGCGGAGCGCACTCCAAGGCAAGCGCCGTGATACTCAACTATTTGCTGGAAAACGGGGCGATAGTGCGAAAACAAAACGGTAGATATAGTGTGGACTCGCTAAGGTGGCGGCAAGCAATTGAATCATTGGGAAAAGAACTGTTGACGATTGAAGGCGAAGCCGACAGGAAGAAAGCCAGCACTTTGCTTGAACGGTACGTGCGCCTGACTCCTGAACTCGAGCGCATGAGGCGCTTGGTCAGAGACGTGCCGGAAATAGTTCCGAAGCTCGCGCTATCCGCTTAAAACTATTTTTTTCTTTCTTACTTGCCGTAGCGCGCTTCGCTTTCCTCGAAAAAGCGGACTGCCGCAGCGTAATCGCGCTGCGTGAATTCGGGCCACAGTTTTTGCGAGAAATACAGTTCGCTGTAACCCGCCTGCAACGGCAGGAAACCGCTCAAGCGTTGCACGCGCCCAGTGCGAATCACTAGGTCGGGCGTTTCGGGATACCAAAGCCGCGCTTCGAAAGCCGCCGGCGTCAATTGTTTTTCGTTTAGCTTGCCGTTCTTCAAGTCGAGGGCGAACGAGCGCGCTGCTTCGAAGACTTCCTCGCGCCCGCCGTAAGCGAGTCCCACGCTGACGACGCGCGCCGCGTTGTCCTGCGTCGACTCCTCTACTTTGGCGAGTGCGCCGCGCAAATCCCGCGGCAGCACTCCGAGCTTGCCGAAGAATTTGACGCGCACGCCTTGTTCCGCGAATTCCTTCGACTTCAACGCCTTGGCTATGTGCTTCTTCATTTGCGAGAACAAAATGCGTTTTTCCAGCGCGCCGCGCTTCGCGAGATTATCAAGGGAGAGCGCCCAAAACGCGACGCTTGGAACGTTCGCGCTCCATTTTATCACTTCGCGGGCTTTCTCGAAGCCGCGGGCGTACGCTTGCGCTATGCTCATGCTTCGCTTTCGCGAGTAACGGCGGTTGCCGTCGGGGATTATCGCTATGCTGCGCAAAGCTCGTTTCATGAAAAACCACTTTTCGGGGTTTGTTGTTTAGTGTTAAGGTAAAACCAAGTTTTTAATGCTGCGCCCGCGTTGGTTTTAAGCGTGGAGCGCTGGGTCGTGGTAACGCGGGGCAACCGCAGGGTTTTCAAGGCTAGGTTGGCGGACTCGCTTTTCAGCAAAGCCCGCGGCATAATGTTGAGCGCTCCGCGGTTCAAGCCGTTGCTTTTCGACTTCGGGCGCAGCGCCCGCGCGGCGAACTCGGTTCACTCGTTTTTCTGCCCGGTTTTCGACGCAGTTTTCCTCGACGAGTGCAAGCGCGTCACGCAAGCGGAATCGGTTCGTCCTTGGCGTTTCTTCGTTCCCGCCGCGGCGTCGCGTTTCCTCATCGAATTGCCTGAAGGCGAGGCGAAACGCTTTGGTTTGGTTAAAGGCGCGGCGTTGTCTTGGTGACTGCGACTTGGTGGTTTGAAGTGCGTTTGGTGCGCGACGCGGAAAAATGCACGGAGTGCGGCTTGTGCCTTCAAGCGTGTCCTCTCAAGCCCGTAAAGATTTCTTTTCTCGACTGCAGGCAGTGCGCGCCGCCGGAAGCGGATTGCGCTCCGTGCGCGAACGCGAAAAAAGTTAAGTCCGGCATTAGTCGTTGTTTGGTGGCGAAATGCGGTGCGGGCGGGGCGAAGCCGCCTTGCGTTCGCGCTTGCCCCGAGGAGGCGTTGTCGGTTTCACGGGGCGCGTTGGGTTGGCGCATCGAGGCGGGCGACGCAGGCGCAGGTTATTCCGTAATCGGTCCCCGCGTTTTCGGGGGCGAGCGCGAAGCGCTTCTCGAGCGCGTGATCAAGGAATTCGTCGAGAAAGGGGAAGGCGCGAGCGATGAAGGCAACGCCAAAAAAGATTTGAAACGGGTTTTGCGGGAAATTTGTGAAGCGGACTCTTTGCTTTTGGACAAAAAGGTTGCAGACGAGATGGTCGAGGCGGCGTGCCGCAACGTGTGCGGTTATGGCGTCTTCGATTACCTCCTGCGCGACGACGAACTTGAGGAGATAAGCGTCGTGGGCGTGGAACGCCCGATATTCGTTTTCGAACGCAAGCGCGGATGGCTGCGCACGAACTGCATTTTGACGAACGCGGCGTTCGCCGTTGACGCCGTCAACAAGATGGCGCGCCCCTTAGGAAGGCGCGTGACTTACCAGAATCCGCGCCTCAGCGCGACGCTGCCGGACGGAGCGCGCTTGCACGCGGTCATCGAGCCGGTAGCGTCGAGCGGAATCGAAATCACGATTCGGAAGTTCCGCGAGAGCCCGATGACTATGCTCGACGTGATAAATTCGGGAACGATTTCAAGCGAAGCTGCTGCTTTTCTGTGGTTGTGCGCTTACGCTGACGTTTCCATGCTCGTTTGCGGGAACACTGGCAGCGGCAAGACCACGTTCCTGAACGCGCTTTTCTCGTTCATTCCTCTCGAGGACCGCGTGGTCGTCACGGAGGAAACGCCTGAAATCGTTGTGCCGCAAAAGCACGCGGCGCGAATCGTCGCGAACGAGGAACTCGGAATCCCCTTGCGGGATCTCGTTAAAGATACTCTCCGCATGCGCCCCGACCGCGTCATAATCGGGGAAGTCCGCTCGGCGGACGAAGTGAAAGCGCTTTTCGATTCGCTTCTCGCGGGACAGGCGCGCGGCTCGTACGCTACGTTTCACGCTAACGGCGCGCGCGAAGCGCTAACGCGCCTCGTCGCGCTCGGCGCGAGCCGCGACGACGTCAACGCCATCGATTTGATCGTCGTCTTGCGGCGTTTCACTTTGTACGATTCGTTCAACAAGAAGCAGCGCGAGGTCAGGCGTTGCACGGAGATTCGGGAAATTACTGGAGGCAAAACCGCCGCGTTGTTCGAGTACGACGCCGACCGCGATTCGCTCAAGCCGACGAATTTTCTCACGTCGAGCGAGACGCTGCGCAAAATCGGCGTGAATTACGGTTCCGAGCCCAAGCAACTAGTAAAGGAAATGGGGCGGCGCGAGGATTTTCTTGACGGGTTGCTCGAGAAACAGCTCGACTTCGCCGCGTTTTCGCGCCGAGCGCACGACTACTTGTTTTCGAAAAGTCAGAAGGCGGCGAGGTAGACGCCGACGGCGATGAGCGCGGTTGCAGCGATTTTTTGCGCGAGCACGCGGCCGCCGAGTTCTTCCTTGAAAAGTTTCGGGAAAAACCTTGACGCGACTAAGGCGAAGACGAAGAGAAAAGCGAGTTTGATGCTTTCCGCGGCTGAGATGATTGAAACGAGGGACATCGAGAACGCTGCTGTCAACGCGAGGTTTCCCACGAAGTAAACCGTTTCGTTGACGAGCGGCACCGCTATTTTCTTGTTCGTCAGCGTTTCGAAAACCTCCTCGCGCGTTTCGCGGCGGAGAAGCGTTGGCAGGACGGTCGCGAAGAGTCCCAAGCCGATTACGCTCCAAACGTTCCAGAAACTCAGCGCGGCGAGCGCGTTTTTCTGCATCACCTCGCTTGCGCCCCAGAAAATCGCCGCCGCAAGCATGATTCCTGCTCCGGTTTCGAAAGCCAGTTTCTTGAAGTCTTTGACGGTGACTGCGAACGCGCCCGCCACCGCGAGGAACACGCCGAGCGTTTGCGTCGCTGACAGTTTTTCTCCGAGGAAGAGCGTCGCGAACAACAACGTGAACAGCGGAAACAAGTTGAAGAATGGCGCGAGGCGCGTCGCTTCTCCTTTCGACATCGCTTTATAGTAGCAGAGCGTCGCGCACCCGACGACTACGCCTGCCGCGAAGACGAAGGCGGCTTGCTCGGCGCTTCCGCGAAACGGGAAAACGGCGAGCGTGGCGAGCCCCAAGATGAAGTTGACGGCGCCAACGAAGAATGAAAAAGTCGTGCTGTGTCTGAAGATTCGGCTTACTGCAATCCTGTCCACTAGGTTCGCGAAAGCCATTCCAACCATAGACGCGATTACGAGCCAAAACCAAGACAAATCCATTTCGTTCACGTTCGTTGCTTGTTCGTTTGCTTCAAGTTATTACGAGCGCGGCGCCGATTACGATGATTAAACCGCCCGCGATTTTAACCGCGGCAGTCCGGCCGTCGAACTCTTCCTTCACCAAGTGCGGCGCGAACCGCGTCAAAAACGCGGCGATGGCTAGGACGATCAGCGGGCGCACCGCGCTTATTGGCGCGACGAGCGATACGAGCGTCAAGCTCACCGCCATCGCGTAAAGCACGTACGAAGCGAACGCGATCACGTCGTTCGCGATTACCGCCCCCATTATTTTAGGGCGCGCCAGCAAGCGCGCTACTTCGCCGCGCGCTTTCTTTCGGGCGAGGAACAAGAGCATTACGCAGCCGAAGACGACTCCGTTCACTCCCATGAACGCGTTCGGCGAAACGAAGGCGAGCGCCTTTTTTTCCGCGACGTTGATTACGGAGCCGATTACGGCGACGCCGAGCATGAGCAGCGCGCCTCCGCGCAGTTTGAACGAGCGCGCGAAGTTCGCGTGCGCCGTTTTCTTGATGGACGTGAGGGCGGCGCCAGCTACTATGAGGAGGGTTCCCGCGGCTTGCAGGCTCGTGACTTTTTCACCCAGGAAAAGCGCTGCGAGAACGAGCGTGAACAACGGGAACGTGTAGAGTATCGATATGAGCCGGCCGACTTCGCCTTGCGACACGCTTTTGTAGAACAAGTACGCCGCAACCGCGGAAAGCACGCCCGTGAAAACGACGAGGGCGAGCACGCCAGGCGGCGCGTTTGCCGGAAACCCGGCGGCGGCGAGCAGCGCTATTCCGAGGAGCATTTGCACGATTCCGCTCATCGTCGTGAACGCCAGGACGCCGAGCACGCGTCTTCCGAGGAGTATTTTGTCGAGCACGTCCGTCAACGCTATTAGGAACGCGCTGGCGAGCGAGAGCAACAGCCAGGTTTCGGGCATGCTTTTTTTCACTCAACGCGGGAACATAGCCGCGCGTTTTTCAGGAAACGCTCGTGAAACGGGGTGTTGCGCGCCGCGGACAACTCCGGGTGGAACGTCGTAGCAAGGCAGTACCGATTTTTTTCCAGCTCTTTCGTTTTTTGTTCGATTGCGACGGGTTCGCCGTTCAATTCAGCCAAAACCGTTGCGTCCCGTCCGACGCGCGTTATCTTCGGAGCGCGAATGAAAACCGCCTGAATTTTTCCTAAGGGCGTAGCGATTGTTTCCTCGAACGACTCGTTTTGTGGCCCGTAAGCGTTGCGTTGCGCGTCGAAATCCGCGAGCGCCAAAGTTTTTTGTCCCGGCGCGGCGTCCGCAATCCTTTTCGCCAGCAAAACCGCGCCCGCGCAAGTGCCGAAAATTGCCGGAACGCGCTTGACTTCGTTGAACATTGCTTCGCGCTCCACTAGTTTCTGCAGGGTAGTGCTTTCCCCGCCGGGGATGACTAGCCCGTCAAGTCCGGTCAAATCCTTTTTAGTCCGCACTTCGGCGATTTCCGTTTTGAGCTTTAAGTTTCGTGCAGCGCTTCGCGTGGCGTTCACGTGTTCAGCTACGCCGCCTTGAAGGGCGAGGACCCCAACGCGAAGCTTTTTTTTCAATTTCGGTTCAAACTCCGCGGTGCGCCAAGCGCGTTTCCAGCTTAGCGATTTCAAGTCCCTTCATCGCGACGCCGATTCCTTCGCACGCGCGTGCGACGCGGGAAGCGTCGCGAAAGTGCGCGGTTGCGTCGACAATCGCCCGAGCGCGCGCGATGGGGTCGCTGCTCTTGAAAATGCCCGAGCCGACGAAGACGCCGTCGACTCCGAGCTGCATGCACAGCGAAGCGTCGGCCGGCGTTGCAATCCCGCCGGCGGCGAAGTTCACGACGGGCAGTCTTCCAAGCAACGCCGTCTTCTTGACTAATTCGACCGGAACCTGGTATGTCGCTGCGAGTTTCTTGAGTTGGCTTGGCTTGTTGAACGCGAGGCGCGCCGCAGCGATTTCGCTGTTGAGCGCTCGAATGTGGCGTACCGCCTCGACGATGTTTCCCGTTCCCGCTTCGCCTTTCGTGCGCATCATGGCTGCTCCTTCGTTGAGTCGGCGCAAGGCTTCGCCGAGGTTGCGGCAGCCGCAAACGAACGGCGTCGCGAAACGCGTCTTGTCGACGTGGTTTTCCTCGTCGGCCGGCGTGAGCACTTCGCTTTCGTCGATGAAATCAACTCCGAGCGATTGCAGCACTTGCGCTTCCGCGAAATGCCCTATCCTGCATTTCGCCATCACGGGAATCGTTACCGCGCGTTGTATTTCGCGAATCATGAGCGGGTCGGACATTCTCGCGACGCCTCCGTCCGCGCGAATGTCGGCGGGAACGCGTTCGAGCGCCATTACCGCGACTGCGCCGGCGCGTTCGGCGATGCGCGCGTGCTTCGCGTTTACGACGTCCATTATGACGCCGCCCTTCAGCATTTGCGCTAGCCCCGCTTTTACCGCGAAAGTCGCTTCTTTTTAACCAAAATAACCGCCTCGGCTTTCCTTAAAACACCGCAATAACCGGAAAATTCGCGAAAAATAGCGAGTAATGGTTTTACCCGCGGCGTTATTTAACGCTTTTGCAGGCGCGTCCGCGCGTTTCGGAAACGCATTCGGCGAATACTTTGCCAAGAAAGCTCAAGAAATCAATTCGTCACGATGACGTAGACGCCCGCCGCGATTAACGCCGCGGCGGTTATTTTCACCGCAATCGTTTTCGCGGTCAAGTCTTCCTTGAAGTATTTCGGGAACGCTCGCGCAATTATTTCCGCGAAAACGAACAGGAACACGAGCTTGATTATTTCGGTTCCGGAAACCGCGGAAACAAGCGTCTCCGCGACTGCCGCGCTTAGCAGCAGGAACGCGGCGTAGTCCAGGAGCGCGGTGACCGTGGGAATCGTGGCGCGCGCAGGTTTTTTGAAAACGGACGCGAATTCGTCGCGCGCTTTCTTGCTCGCTAGCCCTGCAATCATTACGGCGAACATGCTTATTCCGACTATGCTTCGCAAATTCCAGACGCTTACGGTCGCAAGCAGGTTTTTCTGCATTACTTCGAAAGCGCTCCACGCCACCGCGGCGCAAAGCATCAACGCGGTTCCTTTTTCGAAGTGAAAGTACCGCCAGTGTTTTTCTTCAAGCGTAATAACCAGCGCGCCGCCGACTGTTAACAGCACTCCGGCCGCTCTCGCCCCGCTTACGGGTTCGCCGAGAAAAATTGCGGCGAACAAAATCGTGGTTAGCGGGAAAACGTGGAAGAACGGAACGAGGCGCGTGGCTTCGCCTTCAGCCAGCGCTTTAAACCAAAACAAGTTGCTTGCCCCGACCAGGAGCCCCGCGGCCAACACGAGCAGGAAATCCTGCGCCGAACCAGTGAAAGGAAAAACCGCGAGAAGCGCGAGCGAAACGATTAAGCCAACTATTCCAGCGCAAGCGCCGTAAGCGTAAGTTGTTTTGAATACGCGGCTCACGCCTATCCGGTCGTACAAGTTGCTTGCGGCGTACAAAGCGGATGAAAAACGACGAGCAAAAGCCAGTCCATGAGCGTGTTTAAAACGCGCGGCTTTTTTAACGCCGCTCGCGGTAACGACTTTCATGGGTTCGTTGCCCGAAGACGCCGTGCGCGCCCTCGCTTTCGTTGGGCTCGCGCAATTCCTTTCGCCCGCTTCGTTGGGGCGCTTGCAGAAAAACTTGGAGCAAGCGGGAGCGAGGAACGCGGGGGCGAAAGGCGCGCACGATTGGGCGAGCGCGTCGTTATTCGCCGCGCTGCTCGCGGGCGCGCTCGCGGCTTTCGTTGCGCTCGCTGCGTCAAGCGAAGCCCTCGTCGGCTTGGCTGTTTTCTTCCTCGTTTTCGCGTTGGTTTTCGCGGTTTGCTTCAATTACCCGCGGCTCGCGGCGGCGAAGCGGGCCGAAGAAATAGAACGCGATTTAGCGGTCGCGCTGCGCGCGATCGCGATTCAAATCGCCGCGGGTTCGGGCTTCGAAGCGGTGCTGCGGCGCGAATCGCGCGGCGAATCCGAGTTGAGCAAAGAATTCGTGCGAGTCCTCCGCGACTCGGAGCGAATAGGCTTGGGGTCTTCGTTCACCGTTGCGGGCGCTCGCGCGGCTTCGCCGTTGGCGCAGCGCGCGTTCGCGCAACTCCGCTTCGCTGCGGAGCACGGCTCGCGCGGAAGCGCTGGCGGCGACTCGCTGCGAAGGCTCGCCGACGAGTTGGTTGGCCTCCAAAAAACCCGCGCGCGAGAATTCGCGGCGAAGCAAGCGTTTTTCGGCTTGTTTTTCGTGAGCGTGGCTTGCGTAGCGCCTGCGCTTTTCGCGGCGTACGTCATCGTTGGCGGCGCGTTTCTCGAACTCTCGTTCGGCGCGACGGAAGTGCTTCTCGCGTTCGTCGTGCTTTTTCCGCTCGTAGACGCGGCGATTCTCGCTTACTTGCGTTGGAAGACTCCTAAACTGCTTTCAGGTTAAAAGAAAAAAAGGCAATGCGCGTGACTTCATTTCTTGGTTTGGCTGATTTGCCTGCCGAACGGCGCCAGGCGTTACTGTTCGTGGGCGCGGCGTGCGTTGCCCTGGGTTTCGCGGAATTGTTTTTCTTGCGGGCGGCTTCCGCGTTTTTGGCTCTCGTCTTCGTTTCAACGCTCTTGCTGCCGCCGGTCGTCTTGTGGTTTTACTGGGATTACGAGCGCGAGCGGCGCTTGCGCGCGATCGACGCGGCGCTGCCGGGCGCGCTGCTGCAGGCGGCTTCGTTTCCAAAGCGCGCGAGCATGGAGAAAATCGTTGAATCGCTGGCGGGAGGGGGGTGCGGCGCTTTAAGCGAAGAATTCGCTTTCTCCGCGAAGCAGATTGATTCGGGGGCGAGCGTCAAGCGCGCGCTCGAAAACCTCGCGTCGCGCTGCCCTACTACGCTCGTGCGGAGGAGCGTCGACTTGCTTCTCGCTTCGTACGAAACGGGCGCCGACCTCGCGCCAGCGTTCCGCGAAGTCGCGGAAGACGCTTTCGACCTTCAAACAATCGCGCGCGAGAACGCAGCGGCGGGCGCGCTGCAAAAGTACACCCTCCTCGCTGGCGGGGCGTTGCTCGTGCCCGCTATTCTCGGCGTGCTCCTCAACCTTGTTTCGTCGCTCGGAGTCGGCGGCGCTTTTTCCTTCGGGGAGGAAGGCGCTGCAGCGCAGGCGGCGCTCGCCCAGCGCGCGGCTGTGCAGAACGCGGTCGTGCTCGGCGCGCAGGTTTACTTGATGCTTTTCGCCGCGCTAGCCGGCTTCTTCGTCGCGTCGGTCGAAGGCGCGCGGCGCAAGGCCGTGCTTTACTTCGCTTTCATGGTGCCGATTGCGCTCCTCGTGTTTCACGCGCTGCAGGCGGTAAGCATAACGTAGCGAGCGGCAAGCGCGACTTAAGGCATAACATAAAAAGCCGCAGCTTCGTAAACGCGTGTGAATTCAAAAGGTGGTGCTTCTTGCGAGTCGAAATAAAGGAAGTCGAAACAGTCAAGCTTAAAACGCCCGTCATAATCGAAGGGTTTCCCGGCATAGGCATGGTCGGCACGATTTGCGCGTCTTATCTCGCAGACAAACTGCAGATGAAGCTCGTTGGCTATTTGGCGTCGTCGCATTTCCCGCCGATTAGCGCGATTCACGATTACAAGCCGGTGAGCCCCGCGCGGATTTACGCTAGCGAGAAGCACGATCTCGTCGTTTTGTTCAGCGAGTTCGTGATTCCCGCGGAAATCGTTTACGTCTTAAGCCAGGAAATCATTGCGTGGGCGAAAAAGAAGCACGCGAAAGCGATTTACTCGCTTGCCGCGATTGCCACGCAGGAGCCTAAGGAGACGGTTCACGGGATCGCGAGCACGCCGGAAATGGTTGACTTGCTGAAAAAACACGGAATCGAACTCATAAAAGAGGGCGCAACGCAAGGCGTGAGCGGCGTGCTAATCGCGGAATGCGCCGCCCAAAAAATGCCTGCGGCGAACATCATGGTTCAAACCGCGAACCCGCTCGACCCCGCAGCCAGTGCCCGCCTCTTGGATAAGCTCAGCGAAATAATCGGCGTGCCGATTGACACGAAGGCGTTGATTAAGGAAGGCGAGACGGTGGAAGCGCGCATGAAGGAAGCGATGGAGAAGATGAAGGCGCTGCACAGCGATTACAAGGCGCGCGAGGAAAACCCGATGTACGCTTGACGTTCGGCGCTTCGCTCAGGCGTGAAGTTACTTGTTTTAAACCGCTTTGCGCAAAATTATTCTCGCAGGGGTTGCGGAGCTTGGAAAACGCGCAAGGCTTAGACGAAGCGGCTGCGAAGTTGCGGTTGCAGCGTTGCGGGCGCTTCTGAGAAACCTTGTCCTTTAGGGGTTCGAGGGTTCAAATCCCTCCCCCTGCATCCTGCTTCTTCCTAGAGCCTGAACGACTCGCTTTCCCGCGCAAACCCAGCGCAAGAATAAACCTTTTTAAGAGTATAAGTTTAAACTTATATTATGGACGTTCGCGTTTTGAAGGCTTTAGCCGACGAGGTAAGGCTTCAAATCCTGTCCGAGTTGCGGAAAGGCGAGGTTTGCGCTTGCAAACTCCCTGAAAAAACGAGCGTCTCGCAACCAGCGGTTTCGCAGCACTTGAAAGTGTTGCTTGAAGCAGGGCTAGTGAGAGTGAGGATTGATGGCGCTAAGAGGCTTTACTCGTTGTCGGAGAAAGGCGAGCGCGTGCTCAAACAAGCGTCAAAATGGTGAAAAAATGAAGATGAAAGAAATGAAAATCGAAGTTTTGGGTTCGGGTTGCGCGAAGTGCGCTGAACTCGAGAAACGCGCGAAAGAAGCAGTCCGCGAAGCGGCAGTCAAAGCGGAAGTCGTTCACGTTTACGACTTGAACAAGATAATCGAGCGGAACGTGTTCACGACGCCGGCTCTCGCAATCGACGGCGAAGTCGTTTTTTCAGGCAGGCTCGCCGGAGTGGAAGAAATCGTTGAAATAATCAA
The DNA here is from genome assembly GCA_964634375.1 of Microcaldota archaeon. GTDB lineage: Archaea > Micrarchaeota > Micrarchaeia > Norongarragalinales > Norongarragalinaceae > CAITNU01. Next base: position 11,261 of record CAZWIQ010000007.1, on the reverse strand, counting down.
AAACAAGAAACGGAGTTAGACGAGAAATGGATTTCACGTCAATAATCGCTGCGGGCGTTGCAGCGGGATTCGCCGCGATTTGGGCTTACGTTGCAGCGCACACGTTATTCTGCCTCGTTCCGGCGTTCTTCATAGCCGGCGCGATGTCCGCGCTCGTCCCAAAACACGAGATTCTAAAGTATTTAGGCAAAAACTCTCCGAAAATCGTTGCGTATCCTATCGCCATCGTCGCGGGCTTGCTTCTCGCAGTTTGCTCTTGCACCGTGCTACCGTTGTTCGCGGGAATACGCAAAAGCGGAGCCGGACTCGGGCCCGCAATCGCTTTTCTTTACACTGCGCCTGCAACGAACATAATCGCGATTCTTTACACTGGGAGCTTGATTGGCTGGGACATCGCTGGTGCAAGAATCTTTTTTTCAGTCTTGTTCGCGTTAGTCATCGGCTTGGTTTTAGGCTCCTTGTTCAAAGAAGAAAAAGACGATAAGGCGCCGGATCTCGCGAAAAGCGCGGCTCCGCAAACAGCGACTAAAACTCAGAAGCGGCACTTGCTTTACTTGTTCGCGTCGCTCATAGCGATTTTGATTGTCGGCACTCGCGTGAGCGAAGAAACCCTCAAATACGGGCTCGTAATCGCGCTAATCGCGCTCACGGCGTTGATAACGAAAAAGTTTTTCTCTCGCGAAGAATTCAACGCTTGGATGAGCGAAACGCTGAGCTTCGCGAAAAAAATATTTCCTTTGCTGTTAATAGGCGTCTTCGCTTCCGGAATAATCCGTGCTTTGCTTCCAGGCGACTGGGTTTCCAGCCTCGTCGGCGGAAACGGGTTCTTCTCCGTCGCAATACCCGTTTTGTTCGGCATATTCGTTTACTTCCCGACCCTCGTCGAAGTGCCTGTGGCCAAGACGTTTCTCGACTTGGGAATGAGCAAAGGCGCGCTGCTCGCTTACCTGCTCGCCGACCCAGTCGTCTCGCTTCCGAGCCTGCTAGTGTTACGGCAAGTAATGGGCGCGAAGCGCACGCTTGCTTACGCCGCCTTGATATTCATTTTGACTGTGAGCGCAGGCTTGTTGTTCGGAGCAATCACAACGTGAAAACAATTAATTGACTGAAGTTTACGAGGCGATTCAGTTGAAGAAGATTCGAGTTGAATTCAAGTACTTCGACCGCAACACTTGCAGCAGGTGCAAAACCACTGACGAAAACGTTGAGAAAACCGTTAAGAACTTGCGCGAAGCGCTTGCAGAGGAAGGAGTCAAAGTAGAATTGAAAACAACGAAACTGCCTGCAGGAAGAATCGCTGAATCGAACTCCTTGCTCGTGAACGGCGTCGACATCGAAGAAATAGTCAACAAGAAGCGCGGCGGAAGCCGCAACGAGCGCTTTACTGTTTGCCGTGGTTGCGCCGAGTTGATTGACGAGCCTTGCAACTGCCGCGCGTACTCGTACCGAGGCAGGAAGTACCGTTTTATTCCAAAGGCGATGATTCGCGAAGCGATTCGCAAGCTGGCCAGACTCTAGTTTCTTCCTTGCGTTACTCCCCCTGCACTAAACGCCGTAGCCGAACCACAGCGGTCAACCGAATTCTTTAAATACCGCCGATAGTATATTTACCGACATGTCTATCGACTTAGGCGTCCTCCAAATGCAGATTCTGTGGCTTCTCTCGAAAGAGCCGCAGCACGGTTACGCGCTGCTCAAGCGCTTGCGCGCAATCAAGCGCGCGCCGTTGACGCAAGGAGCGTTGTATCCCGCGCTCGCAGCGCTCGAACGGCATGGATTAATCAAAGCCAGGAAAGCCGGAATTAGGGGCAAGAAGGTTTACGAAGTGACGGCGAGCGGGCGGAAGGCGCTGAACGAGGCGTGCGGCGAGTTCGTCGCGATTTTTCAAGGGATTTTCGGGGATTTTTACTGCACGAAATGCGCGAAAAAGTGAAACGGGGTCGCAACGGCCGAATGGAAAAAATGGTTTATTTGGATAACGCGGCGACGACGAAAGTCGACCCGCGCGTCGCCGACGCAATGCGCCCTTTCTTTACGGAGCGTTACGGTAACGCTTCCTCGCTGCATGCGATGGGCCAGGACGCGAAGGAAGCGCTTGAGGAATCGCGGGAAACCGTCGCGAAAGCGCTCGGCGCGAGCGCCGAAGAAATCGTTTTCACCGCGGGCGGGAGCGAGGCGGATAACCTCGCGGTAATCGGAGCCGCAATGGTCAACAAGAGCAAGGAAAAAAATCGAGTCGTCGTTTCGCAAGTCGAGCACCCCGCGGTTTACAACGCCGCCGAGTTCCTCAAGCGAAGCGGATTCGACGTGGTTTTTCTTCCGGTTGACCGCCAAGCATTCGTCAAAATCGATGCTTTGAGGAAAGCGTTGACTCCGGAAACGGTGTTGGTTTCAGTAATGCACGCGAACAACGAAGTCGGCACGGTCGAACCAATCGCGGAAATCGCGAGGCTGTGCAAGGAGCGAGGCGCGCTTTTCCACACGGATGCAGTGCAGTCTTTCACGAAGGAAAAAATTGATTTGGCTGCGCTTCCGGCGGACTTCGTTTCGTTGTCGGCGCACAAGATTCACGGTCCGAAAGGAGTCGGCGCGTTGTTCGTCCGTCGCGGCGTTCGCTTGCAGCCAATCGTTTACGGGGGCCCGCACGAGCACCGCTTGCGCGCTGGAACCGAAAACGTCGCGGGAATAGTTGGTTTTGCTGAAGCCGCGAAGCTGGCAGTCGGTGAATCTCATAAATCAATTCCAAGGATGCGGGAACTCCGCGGCGCTTTAATCAAGCGCGTTTTGGAAACCGACGGCGCTCATCTCAACGGCGCTGCGCCTGAAAGCGGCAAGCGTTTGTGCAACAACGCACACTTCCGCTTCGACGCGGTGGAAGGCGAGGCGTTGGTGCTGCGGCTCGACGCGCTCGGAGTGGCAGGCTCGACGGGAAGCGCGTGCTCGAGCGCTTCGCTCAAGCCCAGCCGCGTGCTTCTCGCCATGGGGTTGTCGCACGTGCAAGCGCACGGCTCGCTGCGCTTGACGCTGAGCCGTTTCACGACGCGCGAGGAAATCGATTACGCGGGCGAATGCGTGGAGAAAGTCGTCAAGGAATTGCGGGTTTTCAGCGCTTTGAAAAGTTGAATTTGGGTTTGGATTTGGCTTGGTGATAACGGCGTGGCTGGGAAAAGCATTTACTCGCAAAAAGTCATGGATTTATTCCTGCATCCGCACAACGCTGGGGAAATCAAGGACGCGGACGGAGTCGGCGAAGTCGGGAACCCGATTTGCGGGGACCTAATGCGCATTTACATCAAAGTCGAGGGCGATAAAATCGTTGACGTGAAATTCCAGACGTTCGGTTGCGCGAGCGCGATCGCGACGAGCAGCATGATTACGGATTTGGCGAAAGGAAAAACGCTTGACGAAGCACTCAAGATTACCAGGAACAATGTGGCTGACGAGCTCGGCGGCTTGCCGCCGATAAAGCTGCATTGTTCGAACCTTGCTGCCGATGGTCTCCACGAAGCGATTTACGATTACTTTAAGAAGAAAGGCAAAACAATTCCGCCTGAACTCGAGAAAGAGCACGAGCGGCACGCGGCCGAGTCGAAGGAAACCGAGGAGACGCACGAAACGCTTTGACGCCGATTCAGCGTTCCGCCAGTTGAAGCCGAAAAACGCGTTTTTTGCCGCCGGCGTTATCCAAACTTCTTTTAAATCCCTTTTATTCGGTTTAAAAACGAGCGCAAAACGTATTAAGGCAGGCGCCGTTCGGCTCTACGGAAGGGGGTGAAAGGCGTGCTCGAGTATTGCCTGGTTGTCGGCTTGGCTTTATTCTTCGTCGTCGGCTTGTTCGCGCGCTTCACCGACTCTTTCGAACGCGACAAGCGCTACGCCCGCTTCACGCTCTTGAGCGGCGTCGCTTACGGCTTCGGCGGCGGGATTCTTGCTGCTGCGTCGCCTGCTTTTGCCTCCGTCGTCCTCGGCATCGTGATCGGCGTCGTCATCGCGGGGAAAGTGGATTCGTGCCAACACCACGTCGCCGTAGGCGTTTTGCTGTTGACGGCGTTGCTGCTCAACACGGCGCCGTTGTTCTTGCCTCTCGCAATACTGTGCTTCGCTTCTTTTCTCGACGAAGACTTGCACGAAATCGTTTGCGCGCAAAATAAAAAGCGCCGCGGCAAGTGCTCGTTCGTCGAACTCGTTGTCGGTTCGCGCGTTCTGCTTGAAGCGGCGGCTTTCGTGCTCGGCTTGGTCATGGGTGCGTGGGTTTTCTTCGCTTGCGTGCTCGCATTCGACGCCGGATGCTACTTCGCGCCGAAGCTCGGCGGCTGGTTCAAGGAACGCGGTTAAACCTCCGCGTTTTTCAAACTAGTTTGGAGATGTCGTAGCGCTTGCGCCATTCGCCAAGCTTGTGAGCCGCGTATTTTTCGATGAGGAAGCTTTTGAGGAAGTGCGTGCTGCGCTCGCGCTTTTGCCGCTCGTATTCTTCGATGCTGATTTCTTCTTTTTCGCCTGCAAGCAAGTAGTCGTAGTCGGCGTTGTTCATGCGTTGCAGCGCAAGGCGGCACTTGAACGAGTCCACGAGTTCGGTTTCGAACGCGTTTTTCCAAAGCGCGTCGTAACTCGTTTTTTCTGTTATTGCTTGCGCGGCGAACGCGCCGCTGGCGATGGCGTATTTAATCCCAAAACCGCGCGACGCTTCAACGAAGCCGGCTGCTTCGCCTACGAAGTATTTTCCATTGATAAACGCGGTTTGCGGAACATTGAAGAAAACGCCGCTCGAGCGAGGTTGCATCGCCGTGGCGCCATCGACTATTTGTGCAGCCACTTTGTTTTCGCTTAAAAATCTTTGAAACAGTTTCGGCGCCAAATGGTGCTTTTTCTCGTCGAAGATCGTTAAAAGCGCCGTTGCTTCGCTTTCGCCGTATGGAATGATACAAGCGTATCCTTGCGGAGCGAAGTCGTTGTTTAGAAAGAACAAAATTTCTTTCAGCGGCGTCTTCAAGTCTTTGTAGTGCGCTTGGTACCCCGCGCCGTTGACGAATAAGTGCCCCGTCGCTATAACGTCGTAGTCCCGCGTGCTGTGGCGCATGTTGAAGCGGAATTCAGCGCCAAGCGCTTCCGCTTGCGTGTACAAAGCGGTTTCGACCGAGTCCGTTTCGTGTCCCCGCTTCCAAGTGTAGAATATGGGCTGCTTGCGAGAGTAAATCGTTCGTGGTCGCATTGACGGACCATATTTGGTTATTCGTTGCACGGCGAAGAGTTTTCCCGGGTGCAAGCCCAAGCTTCGGAGTCTTGGGTCAAAGCCAGCGTCTACACCGTAATTGCGGATGGCTTGCGCGCCTTCCGCAAAGTGAGTTATCTCCGGTCGTTTTTCGGTGACGCGCACGCGTTGCCCCGCTTCAGCTAGCTTTATTGCAGTTGTCAAGCCCGACAAACCAGCGCCTAGGATTTCTACCAAATGCGGTCGCCGCTCCAAGCAAGCGTTTAGTGGGTTTTTTACTACTCTGGCTTAGTTTTTAAGTTTTGGCGTCGCTTTTATAACGAGTTTCTTCGTGATACGCTACGCTTTGGAGTGATGACTTTGGATTGCCGGCTGTTATTGAAACAGTTTTTTTTCTTGAGGCCTTACTCTTTCACGGGCGTCTTGTCGATAGCTCTGCTTGCCAGCTTGTTCGCTCAACCGTTTTCGTCTTACTCGATTTTTGTCGACTTTGCCGCGGCTTTGCTGTTGTGGATTACGGCTATTTTCATTGGCGAGTATTTTCACTTAAAGTCGGACAAAAGACGGCTTCCGTTTGCGTTACTCGTTTTTTCCGTAGCCGCCTTCTTTGCGCTAGCAGTTTTTCTTGAACCAAAAGCGCTGATATTATTCGTTTTGATGCTGGCGTTGTGCCTGATTTACGCAAACAAGTCGCGAATCGCTTTTGTCAGCCCGTTTTCTTTCTTGGTCCGCGGTTTTCTTGAAGTGATAATTTTCTTGACGGTTCTTCTTTTTCACCTGCACTCTTTTAACGCATTGGCTGCCTTTTGGCAGCCCGTGACCACGATATACCTGATTACCGTTTCGCGGAATCTTGTTGGCGATGTGCGCGACGTGAAGTACGACAAACACTCTTTTCCGAAACAGTTCGGCGTCAAGCCGTCGCGCGCAGTCGCGTTCGCGCTTTTAGCTGCAACTTTAGCCATCGTTCCGTCACCAAGTATTTTGTTGCCGGCGATTCCGGTGTTGCTCCTGCTTTTGTGCGGCGCGCCCTCTTATTTGACTCACGCGTCGTTTGTCGCATCAACGTTCGCTATTTACTTGAACTACTGCGCATTTTTGGCTGGTTACGACTTGTTGTTGACTAACTTGTTTTACGCCGGCGCCGCGTTGCTTATAACGTACTTTTTCACGCCTCGCAATGCAAACGCCGACTTCAAGAGGTTGTTGAAGTGACTCTGCTCCTGCTGAAGAAAATGCTTTTCGATCCGGAATTCCGAAAGTCCGTTAAAATGTTCAAGGTGAGCGCGCCTATTTACGCGTTCTACGCATTCGGCCTCTTGAGTGATGCGGGCGCCTTGCCGCTGCTTAAAAAAGGTGCTTCGCTTGGCGAGGTAATGCGCACACACGGCTTGCGGAACAAGAAAATGCTCGAGCACATGCTCGACTTTCTTGTCGGACAAAAAGTCTTGACCTTTCGCGGTGGAAAATATTTTTTTTCGCGTTTGCCGCCCGAAATAAACGAAAAAAACTATGCTTTTCTGGAAACCCATTTTCCGGCTTCGGTGGAGTGGGTTGAAGAGTTGCGCAGGCACGCCCCTCGAGTGCTTAAAACGGGGAAAACGATCGCCTACACCGGGTTTTCGCGTCGAAAGCTTCTAGACTTGTGGGACGCGATAATGCGTGAGGCGCCTCTTCCTTTGCGCGAGTACGCTATCGAGAAGTTTGTTCACAGCGTTCCTGAAGACGCCAGGATCCTCGACTACGGTTGCGGAAGCGGCATAGGTTTGGAGTCGATATTGAAGAAGAGCGGAAAAAAAGTTTTCCTGACGGGCTCCGATCCGAGCTCGAAATACCTGGTTTTAGCGCGCAAGAACCTTCGCAAGCTTTATTTGACGACTAAATCCGGTTTGGTCCGAGAAAACATTCTGCGGACGAAACTCATCAATTCGGCGTCGCTTCCCGCGCGAAAAACTTACGACATCGTTTTCATGTCGCTAGTGTTAAACCACGTCACCGCCAAGAAGCGAATCGGGCTGTTCAAAAAAGTTTTCCGAGCTTTGAATAAGGGCGGCCGCATCGTAATATTTCAAATAACCCACGCGTCGAAGCACGATCGCAGTCCGATTTTCTTGATGCACGTAATTCCTTCGCACAAGGACTACCCGTTCCGCGACGAACTGGCGCGAGACATGCATTCGGTTTTCGGGAACGCGAGCGTCAAGCTGAACGGCTCGGTTTTTATTGCTGAAAAGTAGCCGCACGCGTCTATTTGAAGCTTAGAGCCAGGAATCCCCGGGAATAGTCCTTGCGCGCCGCGGAAAACTCGATTTTTCTGTTCAGCGCTTTTGACAAGAAGCCTTCGAGAAGCGATTTAACCAGCACGAATTGAACTTCGTCAGCGTCTTTCGTCCAAGGAAAGCGAACGATTGTCGCTGCGGTTCTTCCTTCTTCGACGGTGACGAACGGGTCGCCAAAGCCGAACGCCGTAAGAAATTTTTCGATGTCCGAAGCGGCGTAATTGACGTTGCTGAACGCGTACGCTTGTCCCCCTTGCCGGCCGACTTCCTCAAGTACTTTTTTGCCCCACGGTTTTTTTAACAGTTCTTTTTCAAGGACGTACAGTGCGCTGGATTCGATTATGAAGAAGCGTTCGCCTTCATGCGAGAGTATTCCGTGCGCGTAATCGAAGAAGCGCGAGTCAAGAAGGCCTTTGAGCGACATGTGGTGTTTGACGTCGGCAATCTTATTGAATTCTGGATAGTACGTTTCAAGCGCGTAGCCTGAAAGGTCGGTTTCCTTTAGCGCGGGGGGAGCGTTGCCCGCGCCGAGCTTGTCTGCGGGCGCGTAAACCAGCGCGTAGTCGTCGCCTTCTTTTCCGAGTAGCACGCCTTCTATCGAATCGTCGTTTAGCAGCCAAGAGATTATTCCGGCTCCCCCGCCGAGCGGAAGGAAGTAGCCGTAACCGAGCTTGTCTATCACTACGAATTTGTTTAGCCGCACGTCGACTTTCGGGACGCTCAAATCTAGGCGGTGCTCAAAGGAGGTGGCGTACATTCCCTCTATGAACTTGTCTACGATTGCAAAGTAGTCGCGCAAACTGCCGTCGGAAACTTCTCCGCGGCGCGGGAACCTGCCGACCGAGGAAAAGCGGTGCCCGAATTTTTTTCCAGCGCTGTACAATACTTGTTTTCCTTCGTCGCCGTATTCCGTCACCAACCTCGTTTCGAGGTTGATGAAGAAGCTCTCGGGAACCAGCACTTGGCGGATGAAAACCGGCGATTTACCCGAAATGTTGAATATGATGAAGCCTGGGCGGTCGATGATTTGCGATTTCGGGAAAATGAAGTGCGAAAAATACCATTCTATTACGCGGTCTTTAATGGGCTCGGCAACCATTTTTACACCAGGCGCTAGACGGTTCCAGCGACTACTTTCAAGCCCTTGTCGGTCATTTCCAAAGTGTGAACTTCCAGGCTGTGCTTTGTTCCCCTCAATTTTCTAACGTTGATTGTTCTGAACGCTCTTCCGCCCACGTTCAACAAACTAAGCAGTAATACCCCGTCCGCAATGTATTCCTCGACCCCGTAACGGCTCAACTGCTGCGACCCGCCGCCCCCGTTTTCCGGCACTTCCGTCGTCAGAATCGTCGTGAGCCCCGTGCGGTTGAGCACGTAAGCGAGCTTCAAAATGTTTTTGCGCGTCTCGTTCAAGCTTTCGCTGTGCAAGCCCATGGCAGGAATCGAATCGACTACGAGGCGCTTCGCGTTCGTTTTTCGGCAGACGCCCAGAATCTCGAGCAACGCGGTGTCGAAATCCAGGCGTCCCGGCGTCAACGCGTGTTCTTCCTCGCTCGCTGTCCCCGCTTTCGCGCTCGTCGCGTCGAGAATCGCGAGCAAATCGTTTTTCTCGAGTTCGTGCAGGTTCCACCCGAACTTGAGCATGTCCTCGCGAATCTTGGCGGGCATCTCGTCGAAAGTCACGAAAACGCCCGGTTCTTCGTAATCGACGAGCCCGTGGTACAAGTACTGCATGCCGAAAATGCTTTTGCCGGTTCCGCACGCGCCGCTGACCAGAATCGTTCGCGCGCGCGGGAAACCGCCTTCTACGAGCGCATCCAAACCCGGGATGCCGGTGGCGACTCGCGCCCTCGCTTTATTCGCTTTCTCTGCCGTCTCCCCTTCAACCATGAGGAACGCTTACGCCGCCCAGTTATAAAAAGCTTTTATTACTCGCGCGTAGTATTCTGCTTTCGCCGTTCGAAAAACGTTTCGGCGTTTTGGTGTTTTCTTAATGGTTTCCATCGAAGCCAAGGAAGAGTGGAACAAGCGCTTGGCGCGCGCGAAAAACGAGAAGCTGCGCTGCACGGCGCTCGTCGCGTTCAACGCGGCGACGAACCATTTGAAGCGCTTGGACGTCGCGAAAGTCAATGCGCTGACCGAGAAAATGAGTTCGCGCGACCTCGAGCGAATCGCCGCGACGAGCGGCGAAGCGAGCATATTCATAGACTCGCGCGAGCGGTTCATCGAAGCGCTCGCCGCGTGCATGAAGCGCGGCCGCATAATGCGCTTCCCCGCGTCGCGCGACATGCTGGAGTGGATCGCCGATTTTTTCGGGGAGCCGGACGAACTGCAAGTAGGCGGGTGGGTGGGCGCGGTTGCGAGCCAACTCGCCGCGCTCGGCGCCGAAGTCATCGTTTACGCGCGCCCTTTTTCGCGCAAGCAGGCGGCGTTGTTCGATTCGAAAATCAAGTCGCCCGCAGCGCGCGGCAAGAAATTGTCGTTCGTGTCGGCGCGCAAGGCGGGGCGCGAGGGCGACGCGACTCGCGAGAATTGGGTGCTTCGCTTCAACCAAGGCGACTCGTTGCGCCTCGGCGCGTCGTTCGTCACCGCGCCGCGCTCGTGCAGCCTTGCGTTGCTCGAAAGCGTGGGGGCGACGCCTTTCTTCGACGAGGAACTCGAACCCGCGTTGGAAGTGCTCGGCCGCAAGGCCGACGTCGCGTTGTTCTCTGGGTTCCACTCGATGCGTGAATCGAAGGAATCAAAGGCGCATTTGGTGCTTGCGGTAAAGCACTTGACGCGGCTCAAGAAGTCGAAGCGCGTGCTCGTCCACTGGGAGTACAACCCGTTCGAGTCGCCTGCCCTCGAAAAAAAATTCTTGAAGGCGTGCAAAGGCGTTTTCGACAGCATTGACGTGAACGAGCCCGAGCTCGTTTACCTCCTCGAGCTGCTTGGCTGCGGCAAACAGGCGAAGGAAATCGAGAAGCAGGAAAACGCTTTCAACATTTTCGAGGGCGGCCGCCGCGTGCTCGAAAAACTCGGGTTGAAGCGCGTGCAAGTCCACAGCGTCGGCTTTCACACGATAGTGCTCGCGAAGCCTTACCCCGTCGCGCCGGAGCGCGTGCGCGACGCTTGCTTGTTCGCTTCCCTCGTCGCGACGACGAAAGCGCTTTCGGGCGCGCGCGTCGTGACGCTCGCGGACTTGAAGGCGTCGCCCGTCTCAAGCGTTTCCGACACGGGGTTGAACCAACTCGGCGTCCTCGATTCGTTCATCGCGCAGGAACTCGTCAGGACGATGAAAGTAAAGTTTTCGTCGAAAATGCGGCGCGAATACTTCGCGAACGGCGTCATCGAACTCAAATCGTGCTTCGTTCTAGTCGTTCCCGCGCCGATTGCGACGGCGGCGAAGACAACGTCGGGGCTCGGCAGCGTTTTCAGCGCGGCTTTCGTCGCGAAGGAACGCAGTTAACGCGTGTGGGAGCTGGAGGATGCTGGCGCATGGTTTCCGTCAACGCCCGGAGTTCTTGGAACGCCCGTTTCGCGAACGCGCGCAACGAAAAAATAAGCGGCGCCCGAATTCTTGCGGCGTTCAACGCGACCGTCGACAACGTCAAGTTTTTGGGTCCGCGGGAGTTCGCGAAAATCGGTTCGTTGCCGTCGCCTGGTTCGCGCGCCTCCTCGTCCGGCTGGGGTTCGGGCCCGGCGGATTTCGCTTCCGCGGTTGCGGCGTGCGTTGCGTCGGGAAACGCGCTTCACTTGCCCGGTTCGCCGCCGGCGTTCGCCTGGTTTAAAGA
>CAZWIQ010000006.1:18132-31649 GCA_964634375.1 Microcaldota archaeon | reverse complement strand
GCGCGAGACCGCCGCGCGGTTGCGCGAAACTCTTGCGAGCGCCGCCGGCGGCGCTGGCGGCGCCGCGGGCGGCGAGGCGGGGCTTTTCCTCGCTTACTCCGCCGCGTTTTCCGAGGGCGAGAAGAAAGAGTTTTTGACGCCAGCTTTAAAGGAAAAAATCGGGGGAAACGGGGAGCCGAGCGCGGCGAGCGAAGTCGAAGGGTTTTTCGCCGCCGAAAAAAAGAAGGGCCGCGGTTTCGCGGACGCGTTGTTCGAGTTCGACGTTAAGACGCTGCTTCCCGACGACTACCTCATGAAAGTGAACAAGATGAGCATGGCGCACTCGGTCGAATCGCGCGTGCCTTACCTCGACAGCGAATTCGTGGCTTTCGCCGCAACGATTCCGGCGGCTGCGAAAGTCGATTCCGCGCACACCAAGAAAATAATGCGGAAAGCCATGGCCGGCTTGGTTCCGAAAGCCGTTCTCGAGCGCGGCAAGTGGGGCTTCAACGTTCCCACGCGGGCGTGGCTGGACGGCGAACTCGGCGAAGTCGCGGCGCAGCTTCTCGGCGAGGAGGCGATGCGCGAACGCGGGTGGTTTAATGCGGCGGCGGTGCAGCGCGTTCTCAAAAATTTCTCGCGCAACGAGCGTTACTACTCGCGGCAATTCTGGGCTTTGTTCGCGCTCGAGTTGTGGGCGCGCTTGTTCGTGGACGCGCCCCTCGAAAAAATCGCGCGCCCGCCGAAGTCGTTGGGCGCGCTCGCGTGACGAAGGCGCAGTCCAGAAGCGCTGTGGGGCGTTAGGCGTGTTAGGCGCAGGGTTTTTTAACCTCGAACGGCGTATTTGTCTACCATTTTTTTCGCGTTTCGCTTCTAGTTTCGAAAGATTCTTGTTTCGGGAGTGGGTTGAAAAGTGATTTCGCAATTAATAGCCGCGTTGCTAGTCGTCGCGATAATGTTCGCGCCCGGCGTGCTGCTGGCGTTCGCTCTGCTCGCGGGCGTCAAGCTCGGCAAGACGGAAAAAACGCTCGTCGGCGTAATCCTGGGGCTGCTCGCCGCGCCTTCCTTGTGCGTAATCGAATTCATAGCGTTCGGCTTGCGGCTCGATGCCGCGCTCGTGTTCGCCAACTGCGCCGCGCTCGCGCTTGCGGCGCTCGCGCTCCTCTACAAGCAACGCCAACTCGCCGGCTTCGCGTTCCCCAAGCTCAGCTTCTCGTTTTCCTCGGTTTCGCGCGAGGGAGTCGAAGCATGGGTGAAGGAAAACTGGATTTTAGCGGTACTCGTAATCCTTATGATCATAGGTTTTTACGCGCGGTTTGCCACGTCGTGGGACGCGACGTTCTTCGAGTTCGACCCGTATTACTACGACAAGCTGACGGAGCGCTTGGTGCGCAACGGCTTCATCGAAACCTTCACTCAAGACGCGTACTTTCCGCTGCAGGCGTTCCAGCGTTACGCGCCTGCGATTCACTACATAACAGGCAGCTGGTTCCTGCTCTACCAAAGCATTCTCGGCTTGCCTTACTCTAAAACCACCTTGATTTTGACGGCGCAGTTGTACACGCCGCTCGTGGGCGCTTTGCTTTCGTTCCTCGCGTTCCTCATCATCCGCGAAGAATACAACAAATATTTGGCGTTGATTCCGGCGGCGCTGTTCGCGTTCACGCCGCAACTGGTAAAGAAACTCGCGGCGGGAGTCAACGAGCAACAGCCGTTCGGCATTTTCGCCGCAGTGCTCTTGTTCGCTTTCCTCGTCCTCGCCGTCAACCGCAGGAGCCGCCGCCTCGCGTTGCTGGCTTCGCTCGCCGCTTTCGCCTCGTTCATCGGCAGCCAGCAATACATTTGGCCCCTCATGATTCTGGGCGGCTACATTTTCATCCAGGCGGCGCTCGACTTCCTCGCTGGCGAAAACGACCGGCGCTCGCTCGAAATAAACGCGCTCGTCGTAGCGGGAGCGGTCGCAGGCAACCTCGTGCTCGCGATTTACCAAAACGAATTCTACACTCCCCTCGTCGCCAGCGCGACGCTCCTCCTGCTCGCGGCGTTCGCTTTCGCCGCCGCGCTTTACGCGATAGCGCGCTTCGCGGCCGGACGCGCGGAAAGCTTCAAGCAACGCGCCGCTTGGCTCGCGGGATTGCTCGCCGTCGCCCTCGTGCTCGCGGCGGTGACGCCCGTCGGCGATATTCTCTTGAACTACGTTTCGCGCACAACGCAGTTCGCGGTTACGGGCAGCGCGCTCGGAAAAACGATTCAAGAGGAAGGCGCGACTAACGCGGGCTTCTTCGCCTCGGCGTACGGCGTCCTCAACCCCCCGGACTTGCTTAAAATCGCCGCGTTGCTCGCCGCCTTGTCCATGGTGACCGCGCTGCTCGCGAAAGGACGCAAAACGCAAGCCGCGGCCGCCGCGGCGGCCGTCACGGTCCTCGTGCTCTTCAACTCGCAAATCGACGGAATCGTCGCGTGGCTCGCAGCGGGAAGCGGCTCTAGCGCTTTCGTCAATGCGGCGAACTTTTTCGCGCAAAACGACGTTTTCCTTTACATGCTCATCGCCTTAGCCTCGTCCGTGATCGCGTACTTCAACGCGAAAAAAGAGGAGAGGAGCGACGCGGCCGTGCTTTTCATCCTCGTGTTCTTCCCCATCGCGTACATCGGGTTGAACAAACTCAAGTACATGGTGCAACTCGCCGTCGCACTATGCCTAACCGCCGGCTTCGTTCTCGGCGAAGCGTTGCGCTCAACTGAAAACTTGAACGCTTGGCTGAAAATCTCGCGCGACGAAAAATACTTGTCGCGCGCCGTAATCGCGGCGTTGTTCCTCATCGGCCTCGCGGTAGTCGGGCTGCAGGCGCGCACCGTCGGGCAGTCGATGAACGAACTGCTTTACACGCGCATCACGCCGGATTGGATAGAGGTTTACGGTTGGATGCGCGAAAACGCGCCTGCTAACGCGCGCGTCATGAGTTGGTGGGATTACGGGCATTGGACTACTTTCTTCGGCGAACGCGCGACCGTGCTCGACCCGAACAACAATTACGCCAACTTCGACCAGGGAGTCGCGCGCGCTTTCGTGGACGGCGACTTAAACGACTTGTACTCTCGCATGGCGTACCACAACGCGACGCACGTGCTCGTGGACTCGGACTTAATCGGAAAATGGGGCGCGCTCGTGTTCTTGAGCGGTTCGTGCAACGCGAACCAGTCGCCGGTTTGCCCCGCCGCCCCCGAAATAGACTGGAGCGCGGGCCCCGGCAAAAGCAAGTACGAAGCCGAGCACTACTACGAGTATTTGACGGTCGTCGGGAATTGCCCGTTGAGCGCTTCGCCCGTGTCGCTGCCGGCGCTGCAAAGCGGTTTCGGAGGCGTTTACTGCGCGGGCCAAAACGAGTTGTTCCTCCTCACGCGCAACGGGCTCGACGAAAAATACAAGCGCAAGTACAAGCTCGTCGGCCGGGACGAAATCACTTCCCTCGAAGACGACACGAGTTACTTGTTCATGACGGGGCAAAACCAGATGGTCAACGTCAACCCGGACATTTCCTACGCCGGGCTCGACAGCAAAGTGTTTCATTCGGCGTTCACCCAGCTTTTCTTCTTCGAGTCGCTTCCAGGGTTCAATCTCGTGCACCGCACGCCGAACGGGCAAGTCAAAGTCTTCGAGTACCTCGGACCGCAACCTGTTTCACAAGCGCCGTCTCCGCAAACGTCCCCGCAACCGTCCCCGCAGCCTTCCGCGCAGCCTTCGCTTGAATCCGCGCCATCCCTCGAGCCGTCGCCGTCTCTCACTCCCTCGCTCGAACCCGAGCCCTCGCCCGCGCCCTCTCTTGCGCCTTCTCTCGAGCCTTCGCTCGCGCCTTCGCTTGAACCGTCGGCGAACGCGGCTAACGCGTCGAACGAAAGCGCGAACGCATCGAACGCCTCCTAGAAAAAAATGTTTTAAAAAGTTGTTTTAAATGCCTTTGTTGTTCACGCTCTGCCTCGCCGCGGGCGCCTTCCTCGTAACGCTGTTGTCGTCCACGTTCCTCATCAAGAGCGCGTTCAAGAAAGGCATCGTCGGCGTCGACGTCAACAAGCCCGGGCGCCCCAAAGCAGCGGAAATGGGGGGGTTGGCGTTATTCCTCGGAGTCGCTTGCGCGCTCTCGCTCGCGGTGCTCGTCACGACTTTCGCCGACCGCGACTCGCAATCGCTCTCGCTCCTCCTCGCCGCGCTCGCGAGCACCGCAATCATCGCGCTAGTCGGCGTTTTCGACGACTTGTTCAAGCTTTCGTGGAAAACGAAGCTCGTCACGCCCGTGCTCGCCGCGTTCCCGCTGGTCGCAGTCAAAGCGGGAAGCACCGCGATGAGCCTGCCGTTCGTCGGCGCCGTCGACTTCGGGTTGTTTTACACTTTCGCGCTCATCCCAATCGGCGTCACCGGCGCCGCAAACGCCATCAACATGGTGGCGGGCTACAACGGCGTGGAAGCGGGAACCGGCGCGGTCATCAGCTTTTTTCTCCTCGCAATCGCGGTTCAAAGCCAGGCGTGGGTCGCAGCCGCGATTCTCGCGGCATGCTTCGGCGCTTGCGCCGCTTTTCTCTTCTTCAACTGGAATCCCGCGCGCGTTTTTCCCGGCGACGTGGGAACGCTCGTCATCGGCGCGTGCCTCGCCGCGGGCGTCATCATCGGCAACATGGAAAAATACGGTTTGATTCTCTTCATTCCCGCGTTTTTCGAGCTTGGCTCCACGCTGTTCTACGGCGCGCAAGGAATCAAGCGCCGCGCCCTCTGCCATAATCCGCACATTGCGGGCGACGGAAAACTTTCGCCGCCGCGCGGCGCTGAAAACTACACTCTCTTCTACTGGATTTTAAGCAAGCGCCCGATGCGCGAAACCGCGCTCGTCGTCACGGTGCTCGCGTTGTACGCCGTTTGCGGCGTCGCTGCGCTCGCGGTTTACTGGTTCAAGCTGTGAAATTTTTAAAGGCGCGAAAAGTGCCGTCTTTCGACTACGAAAAATTCTCGGCGTTTTTCCCCCGCAAAACCAAGTGGACTCTGCAGCCGACGCGCGCGTTGTTGCGCGCGCTCGAATTCAAGCAAAAGTTTAAAGCGATCCACGTAGCCGGCACTAATGGCAAGGGAAGCGTTGTGGCGTTCCTCGAGTCGGTCTTGCTCGCCGCCAAACTCCGCACTGGATTTTATTCTTCTCCTCATTTAGTTAGATTCAACGAGCGAATCCGCGCGAACGGCAGAGAAGTCAGCGACGCGGAACTCGCGGCGCTTTGGCGGAAAGCCAAGCCAATCGCAGGAAAAATAAATCGCGGCAACAAAGAAAAAATCAGCGAGTTTGAAGCCGCGACGGCGACGGCGTTCAAGTTCTTCGAATCCAAGCAATGCAGTTACGCTATCGTCGAGTGCGGAATGGGCGGCAGACTTGACGCCACAAACACAATCAAGCCAACCGTAGCCGCGATAACAAGGATTTCGCTTGACCACACCGCGGAACTCGGCGGAACCGTTTCAAAAATCGCCCGCGAGAAAGCGGCGGTAATCAAGCGAGGCTGCGCGGCGGCAATCGCCGCGGAAAGCAGCGGCGCCGCTGCTTTAAGGGTAATCAAAGCCCGATGCAAGCAACAAGGCGTTCCGTTTTTCGTCGTCGACGCTAGCCGCAAAGCGAACGTTCGAATAGAAAAAGTCAAGGCGACGCTCAACGGAACAGAATTCGAGGTCGAAGGCTCGCTTGGAAAAGAAAAGCTGCGCACTCGATTGCTGGGCGCGCACCAGGCGGAAAACGCGGCGCTCGCTTGGGCTGCGGCGAAAATCCTGCAGCGCGGAGATTCGCGGATAACCGACGCCGCCATAAAAAAAGGGGTTGAAAACACGCGGTGTCCTGGCAGGCTGGAAGTGGTTTCGAAAAAACCTTTGATTGTTTTCGACGGAGCGCACAATCCGAGCGGAGCGCAAGCGCTGGCGTCTGCGTTAAAAAAGCTTTGGCCGAAGCGGAAATTCGTTCTCGTTTTCGCGGCGATGCGCGACAAGGATTACGCGACAGTGCTGCACACGCTTTCGCCACTCGCGAAAACAATCGTCGCGACTCGCGTGGCAGGCAACGAGCGCAGCGCTTCGGCGAGCGAAATCGCGCGCGCGGCGCGGCGGTTTTGCGGTGAAACGCTCGTTGAAGAAAACGCGGCAACCGCTTTGAAGAAAGCGAAAACGCTTGCTGGAATGCGCGGCGGCGTCCTCGTTTGCGGTTCGCTTTACCTCATAGGCGAATTGAAGCAAGCGAAGCGGCGCAACGTTTTTTAATCGCCACCTGCTTCAATACTCGTTAACTTGATTTTTCTTAATGAGAGGTGTTCGAATTGAAGTGGGTTGAAAAACGAACGGCGTTATTCCTCGTTGCCTTCACCGCGCTCGCGCTCGCCGCGTACCAACTAAAGTTTTCCACGATTCTCGGCGTTCCCTCGCAATCGTTCTCGTTCTTCCAATTCCTCGGCCCAATCGGCTCGCAATTATTCAGCGTTCCGCTCGGCGTAGCCAGCGTCCTTGCAGTCGAAATCCTTAACTTCGCGTTGAGCGGCAAGGCGCTTGACGAAATAACGCTGCTCCGCTTTTTCCCCATGGCTTTCGCCGCCGCGTACTTCGGCTTCAAGCTGAGCGAAGACAAGAGCTTGCGCCACCGCGCGATTTTGCTCGTCCCGCTCGCGTGCATGGTTTTGTTCATCGCTCATCCCGAGGGGCGCGCCGCGTGGTTTTACTCGTTGTTTTGGGTGATTCCGCCCGTCGCCGCGTTGTGGTCCGAGCGCAGCCTCATCGCCCGCGCGCTCGGCGCCACGCTTACGGCTCACGCAATCGGAGCGACGGCGTTCTTGTGGGCATTCAACATTCCCGCCGCCACATGGGCGGCGCTAGTGCCGATTACTGCAGTAGAGCGAGGGTTTTTTGCGCTCGGCATCGCCGCGAGCGTCGTAGCGTTTTCGACGGCTCTCGACGCGGCGGAGCACAAGGCGCACGTGCGCGTCCCGCTGCGTTACGACGCGCGGTACTCGCTGTTGAGGCTCACGGTTTCGCCGCGTTCTTAGCTGCTTTCAGCGCTTCCAGCGAGTCGGCCGCGCTCTTGGGATTAATTATCACGCCGCCGCCTAGTTCCACGCCCGCCCACACGCTGCTGCGCGGGTAAATCTCGCAGTGGAACCAGAACGAGCGTCCCGCGGGCGCGCAGTGGAAGACGAAGTTGTAGTCGGGCGAGAACGAGGCGACGCGCTTCACGCAATCCCTCAAAAGCCAAGCGAAATCCTTTGTTTCGCTCTCGTCGAAATCGCAGAATGAGTCGAATTGCTTGCGCGGCACTATCCACGCTTCGCCGGGGAAACGGGCGAAGAGAGGAGTGAAAGCGGCGAAGCACCCGCGTTCCGCGAAGACTAGCCCGCGCTTCTCGTGTTCCGCGAGCATTTCGAGAAAGATTTTCTTGTTTTCGTCGAAAGCGGTCCACTCGCGCTCCGCCATTTCGGGAACGAAGTCGAACGCGATTATTTGCGCGTGCTCGTGCCCGATGCTCGCGCCCCCCATCTTGCCGTGGTTTTTGAAGAGCAAAACGTACTCGCTTTCCGCGGCGAGCGCGGCGTAACGGTCTTTGTAAGCGCGGAACACGAACGCGAGTTGTTCGTCGCCGAAATCCTGGTAAAGCGCGTCGTGCTCGTTCGTCTCGACGATTACTTCGTGCGCGTGCGTCACCTTGAACTTGTTTTGGAACGCGCGCACGCGCCAATTCGGTTCTTTCGGCAGCGCGAGCGTGGTGGGCGGAGTCGTGTGCTCGTTGCCTGGGCAGAAGAAGCAGCCGTGCGCCTCGAATTTTTCGGGGCGCTTGCTCCTGCTCGGCAACATCAAAACGTGCGTTCCTTTCGTGGGGTCGCTGAGCAGGGGCTGCGCCGCTGAAACTCCGCTTTCAACCTTTCTTTTCTTCATGATTTTCTTCACAAGCAAAAACCTCCTCGCTTCGACTTTTCGGCTTCTTCTCGCTTCTTTCAACTACGCGTGCAACGCTTTTATTAATTCGCGGGCATAACTCTTGCGCGGCGGGACGGCCGGCGGGTTAGGGGTCCGTTGTTACTCCAATCCCCTTCAAGGAGGGCTTTATTCCTGCAGAGGGCCGTGAAGAGTTGAACGGCCTGGAGCGTTAGCGGTAGAAGCGCTGCCTCGCGTTACGCCTCGATTTGCGAACCGAGCCAGGGCGGAAGCAGCAACTCTAAGCGCTTCGCGGCGTGCTCGCGGGATACGGCGTGGACGCGCGCTTCAGACCAACCGTTCGGCGATTCCGTTTCGAAGCAGGGAGTTTCCGCCGCACTCTTTATAAAACGATTAAACGATTGAGCGGTTGAACGACGAATGGCTTCTTTGAACGCGGGACCCGAATACTACGCCGCCGAAGGCAAGTATAGGGACGCAAAAACCGACGAGGAAAAACTGCGTTGGCTAAACGAAATGCTGAGCTTGTGCCCCAAGCACAAGGGCTCGCAGTCGATTCTCGCGGACATTCGCGACAAAATCTCGCGCATCCACGCCGAACAAGCGCGCGAAGTCAAGCGCGAGGCGGCGCGCAAAGCCGCGCGAAGCGCGCGCGGCACGAGCGACTTCGTCAAGCGCGCTGGCGCAGCGCAAGTCGCGCTCGTCGGCGCGGCGAATTCCGGCAAAAGCTTTGTCCTCAACGCGCTGACGAACGGACACGCGCACAGCGAGTCGACGCCCGTGCCTTTCGAGACGCAGCACGCCGTCCCCGGAATAATGGTTTTCGAGAAAGTGCAAATTCAGCTCGTGGACACGCCGAGCGTCACAATGCAAAACAAGGGAACGATTTACAGCATTGCGCGCGCGGCGGACCTCACAGTAGTTTTAGTCAACGACGAAAGCGAGCGCACGGCGTTTTCAGACCTCAACGCCAAAAGAACATTGTTCGCTTCCAGCCGCGAAGACGCGGCTGCGCTCAAGAAAAAAATTTATGACGCGCTCGGGCTCGTGCGCGTTTTCACGAAGAACCCGCGCGACCCGCACGGAAAGCCAGACTACGAGCACCCGATAGCGCTTTTCCCGGGAAATGCGACCGTCATCGACGCGGCGCGCGAAATCCACAAGGAACTCGCGCGGGACTTCGCTTTCGGCCGCGTTTGGGGTAGCAGCGCGAAGTTCGCCGGCCAGCAAGTTGGCGCGGATTACGCGTTGCGCGACGGCGACGTAATCGAGATTCACCTCAAATAGTTTCTGCGTCCGTGCGCCTGCGAAAAGCGCGTGTTTTAAAAAGGCGTTTTCGTTAATGAGTTGCGACCCGTGCAGCTCGAAGAGGTGTTCGCAAATGAAGAGAGGACAAGCTTTTGAAACAATGATGCTCGTAATCAGCGTCATCGTCGCAGTCGCAATACTCGGAATCCTTTTGGGATTTCTCGGCGGCATAGGCACGTTCGGCGCGAACGCGAACACCGTCATGCCCGACCTCGTCAAAAAAGTTTCGAACACGGGTTACGGCGTTCAAGTCAAGGACAACGTGGAATTCTCGGTCGGCGACAAGTTTTACCCGCGCACGGCGATCGGCGAAGCGCCGGTTTCCGAAGACAAAATACAGTTCGATTGCGCGAGCGACGCCGCGATTTGCAACGGCGAAAACGCGCCAATCACCATAGACGCCAACAAAAAGTTGACGGTAAACTCTAAAATCAGCGGTTCAATAGCCGTGTGCACCAGCAACGGCGTGGATTACTTCATCATCATCGGCGACAAAGGCAAAGACGGAGTGAAAAAAACGTCGTCGACTGCTGAAGATTCGAGTCACTGCAAACTCGGCTGAAACGAAAAACTCGTTCTCCAGTTTTCTCGGTTTTAGCTTCAGCCTTCCTAGTTTTCACTTGGCGCCGAGGAACGAATGCAGCACGTTGTAAATTCCTCCCCACTGCCACGCGAACTGGAAAACGCTTACGACGAACAACAACAGCGCAATGAGGCGCAAGCGCGGGTACTTGATCCAAACGAGGTACGCCAAGCCGGCGGCGGGCGCGAGCAAAGCGCCTATGAAAAACTTTATGATTTCGCTGTCGCTGAAAACGCTTTTCACGTCCGACGCCACTCGCGCGCCGTGGTAAATCGGGTTGTACTTGTAGTCGAGAAGCGTGCGCTCGCGCGGCGCGCTTATCGAGATTATTCTAGGCATTTTGCGTATTACGCTGCGGACGTGCTTCAACAAGGCGGACGACCCTTTGCGGACAACGGCGCGGGTTGAAAACCGTTGAACGCCGGAAAAACAACTGCAACGCACTAATTAAATATTTGCCTGACGACAACAATAGACTCCGTTCAAAGCTTTTCAGTTGTTTTCTGAATTCAAAGCGGGGGAATGGGGTAGCCTGGCATCCTACCAGCTTCGGGAGCTGGTGACCCGAGTTCGAATCTCGGTTCCCCCACTAAGCAATTAAAAAACTCTGGTTGCGTTAAACGAAGTCGAAGCAGGTGCGAAAAGAAATGGTTGTCGAACTGCCTCCGAAATTAAAGTACGCCGCCAGCGCGCTCGCTTCAGTAATGGTTATCGGAACCGTTTTCTACCACTACATCGAGGGATGGCGTTGGATAGACTCCTTGTTTTTCGCGACTTACACGATTACTACCGTGGGTTACGGTGAAATAACGCCGTTGACCGACGTCGGAAAATTGTTTACGATAGCGTACATGCTAATCGGAATCGGCATCGCGTTGTACTCGCTCTCGATGATTGGCGGGTATTACATGGAGCAACGCTTCGAAGAACGCGCTTTAAACGTGGCGACGAAGCCGCGCGAACACTTGCAGAAACTGCGTTGCGCGATTACGCCGGGACACGGCTCGTGCAAGCCGGGCGACGAAAAAAAACAATTCGACGAAAACGAAAAAAGTGAAGTCTGAATGATGCGGACTCATTACTGCAGCGAAATCGTTCCCGCGCTCGCCGGCAAACGCGTCAAGCTCGCGGGCTGGGTGCACGAGATTCGCGACTTCGGCGCAGTCAAATTCGTTTTGTTGCGCGACCGAACGGGCATCACGCAGTTAACGATAAAGAAAGAGGGAGCAGACGCCGCGCTAATTGAAGCAGCGGAATCGCTCGTGAAAGAAACGGCGATTTGCGCGGAAGGCGTGGTTGAAGCAAAGCCCGTCGCGAAAGTCGGCCGCGAACTGCTTGCAAGCAAAATCGAAGTGGTGGGGCGCGTGCTCAAGCAAGTGCCTTTTGAAGTCACGGGCAAAGTGCCGGCTGAAATCGACGTGCGCCTCGACCACCGCTCGATTGACCTCCGTCGGCTCGAAACGCGCGCAGTCTTCAAAATCCGCGCCGAAGCAGCAAAAGCGTTCAGGCAAGCGATGATGGACTTGGGATGCGAGGAAATCACTCCGCCTTGCATCGTAGCGGAAAGCACCGAGGGAGGAACGAACTTATTCGAACTCAAGTACTTCGACCGCAAGGCGTTTCTCGCGCAATCCCCGCAGTTGTACAAGCAACTCGCCGTACTCGGGGGCTTCGACCAAGTGTTCATGACGACGCCCGTATTCCGCGCCGAGAAACACAACACGACCGTGCATTTGAACGAGTCGACGCAAATGGATTGCGAGCTCGGCTTCGCGGGCGAAGAAGACGCGCTCTCGTTCCTCGAGAAAACGATTATAGCGGTTCTCGCCGCAGTCAAGAAAAACTGCGCTGCCGAACTCGCGCTCCTCAAAAGCGATTTCGCCGTGCCGAAGAGCGTGCCGCGCTTCACTTACGATGAGGTGCTTGCCGCCCTCAAGAAAAAAAAGATCGCGATGGAGTGGGGGGAAGACTTCAGCAAGGAAATCGAGCAAAAGCTCGGCGACGTGCTTGGCTCCGAGCTTTTCTTCATAACGCGCTGGCCGACGAAAACGCGCGCGTTTTACTCGATGCCGCTTCCCGAGAAACCGGAAATCTGCAAGGCGTACGACCTCGTCTTCAAGGGTCTCGAAATCGCGAGCGGCGCGCAGCGAATCCACGATCCCGAACTCCTCGTCAAGCAACTGCGTTTTCACGATCTCGCGCCGGAGGATTTCGAGCCTTACGTGGACGCGTTTCGCTACGGCGCGGTTCCGCACGCGGGCTGGAGCATTGGGCTCGAGCGCCTCGCAATGCGTCTCGCGAACCGCGACAACATTCGCGAGTGCGCGTTGTTCCCACGCGACCGCCAGCGCTTGACGCCGTGAAAACTTCAAAATCTTTAAAAGCTGGCATCGCATTCTTTTTATTCAACCCGCCGAGAGAGTGTTTTAATTGCTTTTCGCTTTTTCAGTCAACGACTTCGTCGCCGCGGCGGCAACGCTGTTCATCGTAATGAACCCCCTAAGCAGCATTCCCGTTTACCTCGCGTTGACGAGAAACTTGAAAATCGCAGCCAAACGCGCCACCATCGACCAAGCCGCGCTAGTCGCCGGCGGGCTCGCCGTAGCGTTCCTGCTCGTCGGCCCGTTGTTCCTGCAGTTGACCGGCCTCTCAATGGCTGGATTCAAGATTGCAGGCGGAATCGTGCTCGGCATTCTTGGGCTTCAAACGGTGCTCAGCATTCACTTCGGCTCGAAGCAAGAGCAAAACGACCCGAAAGCCATTGGCTTGATCATCGGCACGCCCATGCTCACGGGCCCCGGAGTGTTGACGACCGTGCTTTTAACGAGCGACGAGAGCGGCGTTTTAACCGCGTTCGCGGCAATCGTCGTGACTGTCGCGGCGAGCTGGATTATTCTGCGTTACGCCGACCGCCTCGACCGCGCGCTCGGCAAGCGGTTCATCGCCGTGTTCGCGAAAGTAATGGGGCTCATTCTCGTAGGAAAAGGAGTTCAGCTCATCGTTTTCGGCTTGAAAGCGTTGATTTAAAGCGTTAACGCAAAAGCCAAGCTCTCGGGTTAGTCGGGTTCAGGCCAAGCCGAACAAGTTCAAGCCCGGCGGTTTCACTCCGATTGCGAGCAACGCGGCGAGCAACAGCGGTTGGTGGACTAGGTAAACCGCGAGCGAGTGCCTGCCGAGGAAAGCCAAGCCGCTAGTGATAATGCCCGAGCTAACTTTTTTTGTTTCGCGGATTTTGCGGGGACTGGTTTCGGTTTTACTGTAAAACTTTTTGGCGAAAGCTACGCCGAGCAGCAGGAATCCAAGCCATGGAAGAAGCGGGAAGTAGTCAATCGAAGCGAAGCCTGCTGGCGCGGCGCCCAACCACAACAACCACGGGAAGTCGAAGCGCAAGCCAGCCAAGAAAACGCCCGAGACGATTACGCCAAAACCGAGAAGCGCGAGGTTTCGAGGCTTGACTTTCGCGAGAGGAATCGCTAGCGCGAGCGACAACCCGATGCAGTGCAGAATCCCGAAAACCACGAACTCGCGCGGAATCACGAGCCAAGTCGCGAGCGTAATCGCCAAGCCGAGCGCGAAGATTTTCGCGGCGTGCAGCAAAACATCGTGTTTTGTTTTCCGTTGCAAGGCCAAGTACAAGGAAGCGCCCGCGACGAAGAGAAAGGCCGCAGCAACGAGGCGCGCAAACCAAAACCAGAAACCGCTTGCCGC
>CAZWIQ010000006.1:15196-18122 GCA_964634375.1 Microcaldota archaeon | reverse complement strand
AATAAAGCCCATAGAACGCGAGCGCGAACTGCCAATTGAAGAGCAGCATCGCGATGACGGCGGCGCCGCGCGCCGCGTCGATTTCCCAAAAACGCTTTACGCCGTTCACGGTTAAGTTAAAACGCAATCCAATAAAAGCACGGCGCGAGTTATTTCAATCATGGGAAGAAAGAAAAAACGCGGCTTCGCGCGGCGCGCGCTCGGAACAGCCGGCAAATACTCTTGGCTTGGAGTCAAAGCCGCGGCAAAAGCGGGTTGGGCTGGAGCGAAACTCGGATTCAAAGGCGCGAAGTGGCTCGGCCGCAAAAGCGTTGAAGCAGCCAAAAAAACGAGTGCGAGCGTTTACGCTAGCGCGGCGAGAAGCAAGCAACCCGCGGAATTCAACGCGTTGCGCGAAGTAGAATCCGCTTCTGGTTCAATCGAAGAC
The DNA here is from genome assembly GCA_964634375.1 of Microcaldota archaeon. Taxonomy (GTDB): domain Archaea; phylum Micrarchaeota; class Micrarchaeia; order Norongarragalinales; family Norongarragalinaceae; genus CAITNU01. The sequence continues at coordinate 17,695 of CAZWIQ010000006.1, read as the reverse complement.
TTTGAAGACTTTTTGTACGAAAACAAGAGCTCGATTGGCATCGTAATCGGCGCGCGAGGCAGCGGGAAAAGCGTGCTCGGCATGCGCGTGCTCGAAAACGCGGCTTCAAAAGGAAGAAACGTTGCTGCAATAGGCTTTGACGAGGCGGCGTTGCCTACTTGGATTAAAGTCGTCAAAGCGAGCGAGTTCGCGAGCGTAGCGAACGGTTCTTTCCTGCTCGTCGACGAAGGAGGCGTTTCGTTCAGCTCGCGCGACTCGATGAGCAACGCCAACAAACTCCTTTCCGATCTCCTCTTCGTTTCGCGGCACAAAGACTTGAGCGTGCTCTTCATATCGCAGAATTCCGCGAGCCTCGAAGTCAACGCCTTGCGGCAAGCCGACTACTTGTTGTTCAAGAAGCCTTCGCTCTTGCAGCGGGATTTCGAGCGCAAGCGCGTCAACGAAATTTACGACGCCGCCTCAGCGGGATTCAAGAAGCACGGCGCCGCGCACGGCAAGAAATTGTTTTATTGTTACGCTGACGCGTTCGTCGGCTTCGCGGCGAACGAAGCGCCTAGTTTTTGGAGCGAGCGCGCCAGCAAGTCGTTTGCAAAGCAAAAAATAGGATAATAACGGGATAATTCAAGGAAGCGAATCAAGTGAAGGATGAAGTAAGCGAATACGTAGAAAAACAGTGTTCTCCGCAAAAAGAAATTTTGCGAAGGACGCGAAAACTTTTTTTGAAGACGCTTCCCGGCTGCAAAGAAGAAATGCGTTGGGGAGTCCCAGTTTTTGCTGACGGAAAGTTTTACGCAGCGGCGGTGAAGAAAGGCGTGAACGTCGGCTTCGCAGTCAAGGGTTTAAGCAAAAGCGAGTCAGCGTTGTTTGAAGGCGGCGGCAAAACCATGAAGCACGTTAAAATCAATTCGCTGGACGATTTCGACGAGAAAAAACTGGAGAAACTCATTAAGCTAGTAAACGAAAAAGCCGTTTGTTCGCCTGGTTGTTAATTGAATTTACGAATAGACGCCGAAAGTAGTGCAGGGGAGGGGATTTGAACCCCCGAACTCCTGAGAGACAGGATTCTGAGTCCTGCGCGTTTGACCAAGCTTCGCTACCCCTGCATTTCGAGGAGCGGAGTTTATTTGGCGCGCGGCAATTAAAAAGAGTTTTTAAAAGGGTTTTTTAAACCCGACACGCAATAATCTACTCTCTTTTACGGTTGAAAAAACATTCAACAAAGAAAACGCTAGACAAAGGGTTGAATCAGTTTTGCAGGTTCCGAGCATCCCGAATCCTTACGAGTCAAAACACTACAAGAAACTATTCGTTATACCGCTCATCCTCATAGCCGCGGCGCTGTACTGCGTGTTCGTTTCCCCGGGAGTGACGTCCGGAATCGACTTGAAAGGCGGCTTGCTCGTCACCATTTACTCCGACTCGCCCGTCAACGTTCCCGCGCTCAAAGCCGCGCTCGCCGCGCGCTATCCGGACGCCGACGTGACGCCGTTCCAGAACCCGACGGGGCAAGGCGCCGAAATACAACTGCCCGTCGACGATTCGCTCGCCCGCGCGGAAGAAAGCATCACGCGAGTACACGAACTAGACGTGAACCTCACGCGCGCCGAAGTCGAACTCGCCTTCTGGCAGCAAAACGCGACTAACGCAAGCGCGCTCGCACAAGCGCAATCGCGCGCAAACGCCGCGAGCTCGGCGTTGCTCGCCGAAGCGGGAACCGCGCTCGCCGAATCGAAGTCCAACAAGGCGTTGCCCCAGGAAGCGCACGAGGCTGCGCGAGTCGCAGACGAAGAATTCACTGCGGCAAAACAAGCTTACCGCGACGGATTGATTGCGGCCGCAAGCAGCGTAGTAAACGTGAAAGCTTCGTCATTCAAGGAAATCGGCGCTTCGCTCAGCCGCTTCTTCCTCGCGAAAACGCAGGAACTAGTAATGTGGGCTTTCGTGCTCAGCGCAATCATCATTTTCTTCATATTCCGTTCGTTCGCTCCCTCGTTCGCCGTGATTTTCGGGGCGTTCGCCGACATCACGATTACGCTAGGCGCGATGGCGCTCTTCGGCATTCCGTTGACGCTAGCAAGCATCGCGGCGCTGTTGATGCTCATCGGGTTCTCGCTCGACACGGACGTGCTATTGACGGTGCGCGTGATGAAGCGCAAGGAAGACACCGCGCCGAAACGCGCTTTCCAAGCCATGAAAGTCGCGATGATGATGAACTTGACGAGCATAGCGGCGTTCGGCGTGCTCGCAATAGTCGGTTACTGGCTTCAAATTCCCACGTACACGCAAATCGGCTTGGTCGCGTTCATCGGCGGAGGAATCGTCGACTTCGCGGCGACGTGGTGCTTCAACGCGCCGCTCGTGCTTTGGTTCGTTGAACGCGACGAAAAGAAAAAACAATTGCGTTCGGTGTAAAAACTTGGGTTGGAACGAAGTTTTTCGCAACCGGCAAGTCGCCTTCGCGATAATCGTCACGGTAATAGCGTTAGGGCTAGTTTTCAT
>CAZWIQ010000006.1:0-15186 GCA_964634375.1 Microcaldota archaeon | reverse complement strand
GACGCTCGACTCCAATTTCGGCATCGAATTCGTCGGAGGCGTGCGCATCCCGATTTCCCTCGAACGCAGCGCGGACGCGTCAACGATGTCCACCATGGTGGACACCATTAAAACGCGCGTCAACAAGTTCGGGTTGAGCCAAGCTAACGTGCGGCCGCTGGGCGACAAGGAAATCATAGTCGAAATACCCAAGGCGGACGCGAGCGCGATAAAACACGTCGAAGCGATTCTGCGCGAGCAAGGGCACTTCGAAGCGATAATCGACGGCAAGCAGGCGATCGACGGAACGCAGATTCTCGCGAACGCGGTGGGCGGAGCCGGAAGCGAAATGGTTGAGCCGGGGCAAACGCCCGAGCAAGCGCAGTGGACCATCATTTTCGCGATAAACGGGCAAGGACAACTCCGGTTCGCCGACGCAGCCGCAGGCAAACTCAAGTACCCCGTTTACATGTTTCTCGACCGCCCGCAACGCGCCGCGCTCCTCGTGAAACAAGCCGAGTTGGGAGGTTTGACGGGAGGCGAAACGGTCCTCACTGACGCGTTGAAAAAGCAGGGGGACGACATCGCGCTCGTCTACGTCGAAGAGTTCGACAAGCGCAAGAACGAGCTTTTCGGCCCAAACTCGAACGTCACGACGATTATAGTCAGCGACGCGCTCGAAAAAACGAATCCGGAAGTGTTCGCTGAAGTCGAGAAAGAAGGCTTCCTGCCCGCGGGCGAAGCGCCTGAAAACTCGACGCGCAAGCTGAGCGTACTGCCGGCAAGCGAAATAACGCCCGTAACGGTTTCCGGCGGAATCACGGAGGGAATGCAGACTGTTCTGGTAAGCTGGCCCGCAATCGGGTTGCGCTCGGCTCCCACCCTCAACGTCGAACCAGTTAAACAGGAAGCGATAACGCAGTACTCGATTACGGGGACGGCGAGCGGAAACACGACGGAGGAAGCGAAGAAGAACGCGGTGAATGAAATCAAGGAATTAAAAAGCATTCTCAGCGGAGGAAAACTACCCGTAGCCACGGTAATCGGAAGCTTTTACGACATCGCGCCGTCGCTCGGCACCGAATTCCTGCGTTACAGCATCGTCGGGCTCGTGCTCGCCGTAACCGCGGTTTCGCTCGTAATCGTGGCGCGTTACAAGCGCGTGAAACTCATTATTCCCATAGTCGTCACCAACATCGCGGAAGTCGTTATTCTCGCCGCAATCGTAGGAACGTTCGGCACGATCGAATTGAGCGCCATGGCCGGAATCATCACGCTCATCGGAACCGGAGTCGACGACCAAATAATCATGGTTGAAGAATTGCTCGGCAAGCGTTCGCCTGAAGAACTCGAAGAAAGCGGCAGCAAGCGCGGAACCGCCGAACGCATCAAGCGCGCGTTTTACGTCATTTTCATCGTCGCCGGCGTCGCGACGGCAAGCATGCTGCCGTTGCTGCTCAGCGGAATCGTCGAAGTCACGGGCTTCGCCATGAGCACCATACTCGGCGTTTTCATCGGCGTTTTCATCACGCGGCCCGCGTTCGGAGTCGTCGCAACCGAGTTGTTCAAGCACGGTTGAAGCGAGCGGTTGCGCGCGCGTTTGGCAGCCGCTTTTTTTGCTTCGCGTCTTTTTTTCAAGTTTTTTTCTCTAGCGACGACAGGAACTCGTGCAAACCGTCCTCGAAGCGGACGCGCGCCTCGAAGCCGAGAACCGTCCGCGCCTTCGTCACGTCGTACCAGCGATTTTCAGAGAGCGTGCCCACGTTTTCCGGCGAAAGCGAGCCTTTCCCGAGCCCGACGCGTTTCTTCAACTGCGAAAATTGCGCGCCCGCGTAAGCCAACTCTTTGAACATGCGTTTTTCCGGCGGCTTGACGCCGAGCGCGTCCGCAATCGCGCGCAACGCTTGTTCTTGCGTGACGGGTTCGTCGCTCGCGATGATGAAGTCGCGGTTGACCGCCTCCCTTTTTTCTATCGCGAGCACGAGCGCTTGCGCCGCGTCGCTCGCGTGAACGAATGCCACGCGGTTTTCCCCGCTTCCTATGAGCACCATGTTGCCTTCCTTGACTTTTTCGGCGACGTACTTGAAGCCTTCCTCGAAACCCGGCCCGTATACGAGCGCGAAACGCAGGATTACGTACGGCAGGCCGCTGGCGCGCACGAGGCGTTCAGCCTCGGCTTTGCTTTGCCCGTAAGCGTTGCTCGGCGCGATAGGGTGCCTTTCGTCTATCGGCAAATAGCGGGGCGCGCGGTAAACGCTCGTGCTGCTGGCGAAAACGAAGCGTTTGACGCAGCCCGCCTTCTTCGCTGCGTCGAGCACGCGGCGCGTGCCGTCGGCGTTGACCGCGAAAACGCGTTTGCGCGGCGCGTTGTAGTCGACGAGCGCCGCCAAGTGCACGACGGCGTCGCACTCCTTGCAAGCGGCGGCGATTTGCGCCAAGTCGTCTAGGTCTCCTTTCGCGAGGTTCGCCTGAAAGAGCCGGGCTTTCGTGGGCGAGGCGGCTGCTGCCGCGTCTTCGCCGGGTTCGAGGAACGAAATTTGTTTTTTGAATTGTTCGCGCACTCGCTCGGCGTTGTAGTCGAGGAAGTTCAGCGCGTAGCCTTTCTTGACGAGGAGCGGGATCAAGTATTCGGCGAGGCGTCCGCCCGCGCCGGTGACGAGTATTCTCACGAGTTTTTGCACCGCTAGCATTACGAAAAAAGGTTTTATAACCTAACTCGCTGAAAATAATTCCGCGCAGGGGTAGCAAAGCCTGGTCAAATGCGACAGACTCAAGACCTGAAAACAGCGTAGTGGTTCGCGTCGACTCGCGGTTTTGCGTTTGGCTCTGGTGTGTTATCTGTTCTCTTAGGAGTTCGAGGGTTCAAATCCCTCCCCCTGCACCTAGAATAAACCTAGAGTCTGACGGCGCGTTTCGACACGCGCCTAGCGGACGAAATAAAACCCGCGTGGCGCTTTTTCTCCTTTCATGACGCGAGCTGCGCCGCCAATAGGCATTCAAACCACCCAAATAATTTTGAGGCGACGTTAGTTGAAAAAGATTGCGTTTTCCTCAAAAAAACCGAGGGAAACATAGTTTTAAATTCCCCCCCGAAAAGTTTTTATCGAAAATCTTCAAGCGCTCGAGAAAAAGGAGGCGGTAGAAAGTGAAAAAGTTGTTCTGCGCGTTGGGAGTCTTGGGAATAGTGTTTTTGAGCGCGTTGGTCGCTGCGTACTGTTATGATTCAGATGGCGGAATAAACCTCTACGTTAAAGGAACGTGCAACGCGTCTAACTACACGACGAAAGGAACGGATTACTGTAACGCGAACTTTACGTTGAAAGAATTTTACTGCGTCAACAATTCGACTTGCGCCAGCCAGCAGTTCAACTGCAGTTTCGGTTGCACTGCAGGCGCTTGTTTGAACGCGACTCCGAGTCCCAGACCAAATGCTACTGTAACTCCGACGCCGATTCCGAACTCTTGCACAGACACGGACGGCGGCAAAAATTATTTCTTGAGGGGAACCGTTTACGGTTACAGGAGTTACAGGAACTCAACGCCTTACAACTACACCGACTACTGTTTGACGAACCGTTCGCTACAAGAATACTTCTGCATGAACACCACGCCTTCGTTCGTGAATTACTCGTGTCCCCGAACGTGTTTCAACGGCGCTTGCACCAACGCCACTAACGTAACGCAAACCGGTTACGCTGCAGCTCCGCCGCAACAAGAACAGGATGCTGGTTCGAGTATGCCGGTTTATGTAGTCGCCGCGCTAGCGGTCATCGTAGTCTTGGGAGCCGGGTTCTGGTACTTCAAACGCAAGAAGTAAACGCTTAGTCAAAGCGACAATTGTTTTGCAGGCCACATAGCGGAGCGTGGTTCAGACTCAAGGATTAAGCTTGCGTTACTCCCCCTGCATCCTTCAGACTCTAGTTTAATCCTAGAGTCGCGTCCTTCCGTGCCGGCGCCATCAACAACAGGCTTATATAGTTAAATGACGTCTAATTACATGCTAATCGCGAGGTGTTTTGCATGCGGACCACGCTTGAATTCGTCGGATTGCCTGAAGTTATTCTCCAGAAGGCGGTTGACTTCGGGATAGCGCGCTCTAAAACCGATGCGTTGCGAATGGGTATTTTTTCTTTGAACAAAGAATTTCGCTTGGTCAAAAACCCGGAAGTCGAACTTGTCGAGCGCAAGCTAGAGGAAGAAGAAAAGGAAATGAAGAAAAACAAAGTCAAGTACTTGAGTGATAAGGAAGCGCTTTCAAAGTACAGGTGAATCGCTTGGATTTAACGTCTTACCGCATTGACTTCAAGCCAGGGTGGGACTGTTACTTCAAAGAATTCGACAAGAGCGTGCAACGACGCATCATAAAGAAATTCGAGCAAATGAAACAACCATTGCAGGCGAGAGGCTTGCACGGCTCGCGCTACCACGTCGAGGAAGTCGGCGGTTACCGAATCGCGTTCATTCAAGATGACGTTAGCCGCGTGAAACACGTTCACTTCGTCGGGAGTCACCCGCAATACGAGAAATGGTATTCGGGCAAAGAGTAGCGAGCGACCTTCAGACTCTAGTTTCTTTCTTGCGTTACTCCCCCTGCACTCTCCAGACTCTATTTTTATCCTAGAGTCATACGCTAAACACTGTTCGCGCCTCGCCTCAAACAGAAAAGCTTAAATATACAATTATTGTATAATAGTGCCTTGAACGATTGGGGGGATTGCTTGTGAAGTCAACAATGTTGCAGTACGAAGGCAGCGTCGAATTAGCGGTAGAACGATTGTTGCAGTTGGGCGTGTTCAAGTCGAAAGCCGACGTTTTTCGGGTTGGCGCGTTGGAACTCGCTTCAAAATACGGTTTAGTCAAGACTGAGGAAGAAGTCATTGAGGAAATGATGTACGCAGACGCGGAGCCTGCGTTGCGAAAACTGAAGGCTGGCAAAGTGCGTTTGCACGAACTCGGCGAAGCTTGAGTTGGTTTCCATGCCTAATTCGAACGACGCTCGCAATAATGAGAAGTACCGGGTTCTTTTGACCAACGAAGCGCTTGCGACGTTAAGGAAACTCGACAAGCCGGCGCGGGAGAGAGTGAAAAAAAAGTTGGAAGCGCTCGCAACGCTTCGGCCTGCGAGGACGCTGAAGAAACACGGCGACGTTTGGGTTCTTGAAATCGGCGATTACCGCGCGTTTTACTTGATTGACGATAATGCGAAAACGAGGACTGTTTTCTTCATCGGCGACCACAAGGAGTACGAAAAACGTTATTTCCTGATGTTCAAAAGCGGAAAATGAAATCAGCCGTCAGCAATCGTCAGACTCAAGGATTATCCTTGCGTTACTCTCCCCCTGCACTCGTCATTTTCCTTGTTTCGAAACCAGCAGTTCGAACACTTCCGGAAAAGAGTGAAACCCCGCTGAAACGTTCAAGTGCCCTCCTCCGCGAACGACGTGCAGCTTCGCGCCGAGTCTGGCCGCGAGTTTCCTTGCCTCCGCCGCCCCGCCCCAAGCGTCGTCGTCAGACGCGAATATTTCGATTCGAACCGCTTTCTTGCGCGCGGCTGCAAAGTCGACGTTCTGAAAGAAAGGCACGAGAAACGGCGCTTCACTCGCCAAAATTTTTTCTACCGACGCGGGAGCGACTAGCACGACGAGTCCGACGCGCTTCACGCTTTTGCGCTTCAAAAAATGCAGTATCGCGTTGCAACCCAGCGAGTGCCCCACTAAAGCGGTTTCTTCGTCAACGCGAGGCAACGCCTTGTTCAACGCGGCCGTCCACTCGCCGAGTTTCGGGCGCTGTTTGTTGGGAAGCTTCGGATAAACCGTTTCAATTCCGAGCGCGCGGCACTTTCTCGCGAGCCAAGTCTGCCAGTGAATCGCGCTGCTGCCGCGCCAACCGTAAACGATTCCCACGCGGGAATACTTTTTCAAAGCCAAACCAAAAACACCAGCGATAAAGCAATTCGCCGAGTTTTAAATAACGTTTCGAGCGCGTCGAACGTTCACTAAGCGAATTAAAAACCGAGGCAGCGTAAGCGTTTTCGAAGGCTAAAAAGGGTTTTGCTGAAATTCGGCGGGTTTTGCTTAGTGTTCGAAATACTGTTTTTGTTGGGCGGCGTCCTGCTGCTCGGCTTCGCCGGCAACAAGTTGTTCCAGCGAACGCTCATTCCCGAACCGGTAATACTCATTCTGGCGGGATTTCTTTTCGGCGAAATCGGCATTTACTGGCTCGCGCCGCAAGGAGTAACCGCTACAACGATTTTGTCGTTCGCGCCGCTGCTCGCAGCGCTCGCAGTCGTCTTCTTCCTGTTCGACGCGGGAATGTCGTTCGACGTCCCTGAAGTGTTCCGCAAAATAACTTTTTCAACCGCGTTCTCGCTCGCGTGCATTCTCGCCACCGGCGTTTTGACGGCGGCCGCGTTGTTTTACGGCTTGCGTTTGAGCTTGGAGTCTTCACTGCTCATAGCCGCGTTGGTTTCCGGTTCTTCCGCGTTGTCCGTAAACGCGATGCTCGACCTTTTCCCGGCGTCGAAAGCAACTCGCAACACGCTCAAGACTGAAGGCATTCTGGCGGCGATGCTCATGCCGCTCGCTTTCGTCGCCGTCCTGCGCCACTTCGGGCTTTCCGCCGCAAGCGAACAACCGTGGCAAGCCGTGTTCTACTCGCTCGCTTTCTCGGTCGTGTTCGGCGCGGTTGTCGGGCTCGTTTGGGCGAGCGCTTTGCGGAGGTTCAAAGTTAAAAACTACTCGTACGTTGCGACGATGGCTTTGATGCTCGTCTTGTTTTTCGTCGACTACAAAATAACGGGCGTCGGAATGATCGCGGTGCTTTTCGCCGGAATCGCCGTCGGGAATTACGGGCGAGTAGCGAAACTCGTGGACGGGAAAGGCGATTACGAACTCGGAGAGGAGTTTCTCGCGCCGGCGCGCGAACTCATAATGCTCGTCAAAACGGTTTTCTTAGCTTACGTCGGGCTTTCGCTTAGCGCTTTGAAGCCGCCGTTCGACTCTTTAATCGTCGGCGTGCTGCTCGTCGCTTGCATCCTGCTAGCGCGGTTCGCTGTAGTCAACGCCGCGGCGGCGTTCAAGAAACGCGACGTCGGAAAGGAAGGCTTGATTCTCGCGGCCGTCGCGCCGCGCGGAATCCTGAATGCCACGATCGCGTTGTTCGCGCTGATTCCCGCGTTCGGCGCGCCGCCCGACTTCGACATTTCGGCGGTTCTAATCGCAGTCCTGCTTTCAATGCTTGCTTCCGCGGCGGCGGCGCACACTTACGAGAAAGCGTACAGGAAAACGCTTTTGTTCCGCGCGGAAGTCGCGCTCAAGAACGGGAAGACCGCCGTCGTGCGCGCCGCGAACTTCGACGACATTCCCGCTTTGAAGAAATTCATCAACGAACTCGTAGCCGAAGGGGCGTTAATAGTTTTCGACAGGCGCTTGAAAAACGAGGGAGACTTCGAAGTGTTGCGTTCCGACATCGAGAAGTCGAACCGCGGCGAATCGGTTTTTTGGATTGCGGAACTCGACGGCGCTGTAATCGCGCGCGCGAAAGCCCAGAAGATGGAGTTGAGGGAACGCGACAACGTAGAGTTAAGCATTTACGTCGCGAAAAACTTCCGCCGGCTCGGCCTCGGCAAAAAAATGCTTAAAATGATTATCGGCAAGGCGAAGGAAGACTTGCAGCCAAAAAACGTTTTCTTGTCGGTTTACACGAAAAACGCGCCGGCAATCAAGTTGTACAAGACGCTCGGCTTCGAAGTCGCGGGCAAGCTTCCCGAATGGGGGCGTTTCGGAAACGAGTTTTTCGACGAATACTTCATGGTTTACAAGCCGAAAAAGTGAGGAGGCAAAGAAAGCCAATCCAGTAGCCCGCAATCGCTACAACCTGATTAAAAACAAAGCAGGCGTAAGCACGTCAAGGCGACTAAACCGTGAAGCTAACGTTCCTCGGCGCGTGCCGCCAAGTAGGCAAAAGCAGCGTGCTAGCGCAGTTAGGCGAAGTGCGCTTGCTCCTCGACTGCGGGCTCCGCGTTCACACCGAGCACCTCGCGCCGCCCATCCACCAGTACAAGTTCGACGCGTGCTTGCTTTCGCACGCGCACCTCGACCACTCCGGCGCCACGCCGCTCGCCGCGCGCGAAGGCAAAGGACCCGTGTTCGCGACGTTTCCGACGATTCCGATTACGCAGTTGCTGCTCGAGGACAACGAGAAAGTCTCGCTGCGCAACCACCGCGCCCTGCCGTTCCGCAAGCAGGACGTGAAACGCCTTTACTCGAAATTCTTCGGGCTTCCGTACGGCTTGCCGTACGAGTTTTACGACGGAACGCGCTTCCGCTTTCTGGACGCCGGGCACATCATCGGCGCAAGCCAAGTGCTCGTGGAACACAAAGGCAAGCGCTTGCTTTATTCTGGCGACTTTAACGCGAGCGAAACGCGCATGCACGCGCCAGCAAAGCCTCCAGAAGAAGAAGTGGACGCGCTAGTCGTCGAATCGACTTACGCGGCCCGCGAGCACCCGCCGCGCGACGACCTCGAGCGCCGCTTCGTCAACGAAGTTCAAAAGGCAATCGACGATGATTGCGTGGCGTTGCTTCCTTGCTTCGCAGTCGGACGCACCCAGGAAATCCTTCAAGTGCTCTACGCGAACCGCTTGCGCGGCGACTTGTTCGTTCAAGGAATGGGCGTGGCGGTAAGCGAAATCTCGCTCGACTTTCCTTCGTACATGAAGAACGCGGGAATGCTGAACGCCGCGCTCGGCCGCGCTAAGCGCGTCGAAACGAAAGAGCAACGCCGGCGCGTCGTGGAAAAGCCTTGCGCGATAGTGGCGACGGCGGGAATGCTGGACGGCGGACCCGCGCTTTCGTACCTGCAAGCCCTCAACCGGAAGGGGAACGGCGCCGTATTCATGACCGGATTCCAAGTTCCGGGCACGAACGGTTCGCTGCTCGCGGCGGGCGAACGCGTTTGGGTTAACGAACGCTCGCGCCGCGAAGCCGTAACGCTTCCGTTCAGCCAGTGGGACTTCAGCGCGCACTCCGGCAGGAAAGAATTGTTCGATTACGTCAAGCGCGTGAACGCCCGCCGAGTTTTCTGCATGCACGGCGACGCCGCCGTGTGCGTCGAGTTCGCGCGCGAGTTGCGCGAGGAACACGGTTTCGACGCGGTCGCCCCGCTAGAGGAAGAAAAATTCAGCGTCTGATTTTCAAATCGCCGGAATTTTTCAACGCTGCCTGATTTCTTTAACCACGGGCTTCGGGGGCGAAACCGAACCAGGTTCGACGCTCTCACCGCGCCGTTCGAAGTAGAAAACCGCCGCAGTCGCGAAAACGTTCGACAAGAACAATACGAGGAGAACGATTTCCGCGAACAAAGGAATCTTGATTCCCATCGTTAGCGGGAATACGGCAAGAACGGACGTTACGACTCCGCGCGGCATCATCGAAGCGACGAAGTACTGAAAGCGCTTGCATTGGGAGTCGAAGCAGCCGATTATTTTCGCGGAAACCAAGCGCGCGGCGAACAGCACCAAGACGACCGCTACCGAAAAGAACGCGATTTGAACGCTTAATGCCGCGAAGCTGAACAACAGCCCGAGGAAGACGAAGAAGAAAGTGCGCACGAAGAAAGTAATCTCGGTTTGCACGGTCTTGATTTCGGGCGTAATCGCGTAATCGCCTTCCATTTTCAGCGCGCGAGTGACTTCGTTAGCGTTGCCGAGCACGAGCCCGAAAATGAGGATTGCGACCGCGCCGCTCGCTTGAAGCGATTCCACGGCGGCGTAGAGAAGGAAAAGCGCGCCGAGCGTGATGACGTAAGAAAACGGCTTGCCTGAAAGCAAGCGGAGGATCGTGAGCCAAAACAACGCCGCGACGAAGCCGACGACGATGGCAATCGAGAAAGCGCTGGCAATCGAACGCGCCGCAAGCCCAACGTCAACCGTGTTCATTTGAATGACTTGAATCAACGCTAGCGCGGCGACGATGCACAACGCGTCGTTAATGACGGATTCCAAGTCGATGAGTATTTTGACTTCGTTCGGAATCGAGAGGCGCGTGACGAGCGAGTAAATCGTTTCAGCGCTCGTTCCGCCGAGCACCGCGCCTAGCAAGAGCGCGTGCAGCAAGTTCCAACCGAAAGCGTAAGCGACTCCCGCTACCAGCAGTATGCTGAATAAGACGACGAGCAAAGTGAATCCGAACGCTTTCGGCAACTCGCGCAGCACTTTGAACAAGTTGAGTTGCAGCCCGCTGTCGAAGAGTATGACGATGAGCGCGAGCGGGCCGACGATTGGCGCGAGTTCGTTGAAGTGAGTCGGGTCAATTACTTTGAAAATCGGGCCGAGAAGCATTCCGAATATGAGGAGAATGAGGACGTCGGGAATCTTCGTGCGCTCGAAGAAAACCGAGCTCAAGAAACCGAGGAATATGACGAGCCCCATCAACAAGAAAAACAGTTCAATCAAAGCAAAGCACCCTTCCTTTTTGCACCAACCGAATTTTTTTCGACGAAAAAACGGTTTCAATTAATTTAAATCTACTTGACGACGAACGAAGCCAGCAAAAACAACGCGTAAAACGCGAGCAACACGAGTGCTTGAACTTTCCCGAATTTTTCCCTGCGGAGAACGAAAAAGCCAGCCAAAACACACGCGAGAAGCAGGAAAGCCAACGGAATCAAGAAGTGGGAAGCGTCGATGGTTTCAGGCGCCAAAAACAAGCCCGCGCCCAAAACGAGAGTCAAGTTGACGATGCACGAGCCAATCGCGTTCCCTACTGCCAGTGAACCCCTGCGTTTTCCAACTGCCGCTAAGCCGACTGAAAGCTCGGGCAAAGTGGTTCCCAAAGACACTATTGTTGCGCCGATTACGACGTTAGACAAACCCGCTAGTTCAGCGAGCGAAACAGCGGAGTCCAATGCGAAGCGAGCGCTGCCAACGACTAAAACGATTCCTACGGCGAAAAACAAGCCTGCGTTCAACGCTTGCGAAAACGAGACGGGTTCGCCGTCGCGCAAGTCGCCTTCAGTCTTCTGCTTGAAGACGAGAATCGCGTAAGCGAGGAAGCACGCAAGCAAAAACAAGCCGACGATTGAACCGAACCCAGTGAAGAAAATCGCTAAAGGAAGCAAGGCGGCTGCTACAAGCGTAACTGAAACACTTTTCACTTCACTCTTTTTAATCAACACTCTGCCTGCGAGCGCGCTCGCGCCAACGACTAAAAGCAAGTCCGAAATGTTTGCGCCGAGAACGTTTCCAACGCTGACGAGCAAGTCGCCGCCTCCCCTGAAGCCGGCTACCATTGCGACAGTAAATTCAGGCAAGCTGGTGGCGGTCGCCACGAGAACGCTGCCGATTGCGAACTCACTCACGTGAAAAAAGCGGGCGATTACGACTGCGTGTTCGACGACCCAGTCGCTTGACTTCGCGAGAATCGCTAGCGCCGCAATTAAAGCAAGGAAGTCTTGAATCATCGATGGTTGCACCGAGAAATAAAACGCTGGGAACGCATAAAAACCCTTCCCGCGTTTAATGTTGCGGCTGCATTTGCGGCTGACGCGACCGACGGCATCGGCGGCTGACAGCGGCTGACAGGTGATTGAAGGCGTGGGCGAAACGCTGAACATCTTGATGTTGAACCCGTTCTTCCATCCTTACCAAGGAGGAACGGAAAAACACTTGCTCGAAGTCAGCAAGCGGCTCGCGGAACGGCACAACGTCACGGTGCTCACCGCGCGTTTGCCGGACACGAAGCGAAGCGAAACGCTTTACGGAGTCCGCGTCGTGCGCACTCCCGCGCTCGTCCTAAAAACGCTTCCGAAACCCCTGCCGCCGCCTTTCGCGGTGATGCCGCAGCACGGCGTCGACTTCCAGCGCCTGGCGCGGCGTGCCGACATAGTTCACGGCCACAACCGCTTCATGTACGGCTTGGCGGAAATCGCGCTCGTCCGCGCCCTCGGCAAGACGCTTTGCTGGACTCTGCACAACGCGCGCCCGATGGGAATCGACCCCGCGACGGATTTGTGCGGGCAAGCGTACGACGAAAGCTTTGGGCGCATCGTGATGACGAATTGCGACGGCATAATAGGCGTGAGCCAAGCCACTCTTGATTCTACGCTGCCCGAGGATTACCGCGGCGTAAAGCAAGTCGTCTACAACGGAGTCGACGAGCGCTTGTTCACTCCCGGCGAAGCTAGCGGCGACTGGCGCCAGCGGCTCGGAATCCCGCGCAACAAGAAAATCGTGCTTTGCGTCTGCAGGCTCGTCGAACAAAAAGGCGTGGCGTACCTGCTCGAAGCGATGCGAAAAGTGGACGCCGCCCTCGTCCTGCTCGGAAGGGGCCCCCTCGAAAAGGAATTCGGCGTTCTCGCGAGAAGACTCGGCGTCGCCGACAAGTTTTTTCCGTGCACTGAACGCGTTTCCGACCAGGAACTCGTCGACTTGTACCGCACGGCGGACGTCTTCGTCCTCCCGTCGCTTTACGAGCCGTTCGGAATGGTCATCGTGGAAGCGATGAGTTGCGGGAAGCCGGTCGTCGGAACCGACGCGGGCGGGATTCCGGAAATCATTCGCGAAGACACGAACGGGTTCATCGTTCCGCCGCGCAACCCGCGCGCGCTCGCGGAACGGATTAACGCGATTCTGCTCAACGAGGACAAGGCGGCGCGCTTCGGAGCCGCGGGGCGCAAAATCGTGGAGCACGAATTCACTTGGGAGCGCACTACGCGCGGTTACGAGGCGTTTTACAAGCGCGTGCCTTCAGGCGAAGGCGGGAAAGCGTCCATCCTGAAAGGGTTTTTAAGCAACGGCAGAGTAAGCGGTTTAAGCGTTTCGGGAGCTTCAAGCTCGCTGAAAAACAAGATTAAAACGAGAATAATCAAAACGAGGACAATTAAAGCCAAAATAAACTAAAAAAAATAACGGGCGGACTGCGCGGTTTGCGAAAGCGCTAGGCGCGGTTGAAAGGCGTTCGAACGACACGGTTGAAAGCGGTTGAACGGCTTAAGGAGGCGGTTGGAGTATGGATTTGGACGAATTCCTCGACGTGGCGCGCAAGCCTTTGTACTTCATCATCGCGGTGCAGTTCGTCGCCTGCGTTTTGGCGGTTGCCAACGCGTACGACTTTTCACTGCAAAGCCAAGCGTGGTTTCAAGTAGTCGACTTCGTGATGCTCGTCGTGGCGCTCGTCGTCCCCGCTCTCGTCGGCTTGGCGGCTTACCGCAAGACGCGCTCGCTGAAACAAACCGTCATCAAGGGAGCCGTGTTCGGCTTTTTCGTGGGATTGACGGGAATCGTTTTCGCTCTCGCGTTCCAGCCCGTGGTGAGCGCTGCGAACTTGACTATCGGCGGCCCGACGACTTACTCGCCGATTCCGTTTCCCGTGCACGTCGGCTTCATAATGCCGGACTTCGTTTTGCTCGTCAAGTGGGTGCTCGCAATCGTCGCGAACGCCTTCCTCGCGGGAATCGGCGCGCTCGGACTCGCGTACTCGAAGCGCGGCGGAAGCGCCGCCGTAACCGGCGTTGTCGGAAGGGCAAGGCGCAGGCGAAGGTAGCCTGGTAGCGGCTACACGCGTTTCCTCGCGTTTCCTTTTTTTCATTTAACGCAGTGCAGTTAGCTCTGCCGCGCCTCAAGCGAACTTGACTTCGCCGCCGGCAACGTCGACTCGGTCGCGCACCGCGCTAGGCCAATCCTTCTTGTCGAAACCCTTTTGCGCCAAAAACGCGCAAGCCCAACGCTCGATGCTTCCGCCCGCGCAACCGCTCCACAACTCGCTTGACTGGGCTTTAACGGAAAACGCTTTCGGGTACTTGTCGCCGTTGTTGCTCACGTTCTGGAATTCCAGCCACTCCGACTTTTCGCGCGTCCCGCGGTACGGGAGCCACGCATCGAAATCCGTCGTTCCGACTCCTTCGCTGGAGTGCTCGCTGAGCCCGCGCTTGCCTTCCTGCGCGAGGAACCACGGCGTAATCCAGTTTTTGCGGAATTCGAGGTCGAGAGTCTTGTTGAAGAAAACCGTGAACGCGTCGCCGAGCTCTTGCGTCGTTTTCTTGACTTGAGCCGGCGTGCCTACCCACAACGTCTCGATTCGGTGGAATTCCTCGAGGCGCGCGATTCCTTGCGTTCCGCCCGCCTCGTTCCTGTAAGTCGGGCCGCTGAAGTCGAACACGCGCATCGGAAGCGACTCATCCAGAACGACGCGCCCCTCGAGAAAACGCCAGAACGGCGGGCACTGCGCGTAACTCATTATTCCCACGAAATCCAGCTTTTGGGCGAACTCGTCTTTCAGGATTTCGCCGGTGACGCGGAAGTAATCCATTTCCTTCGCCCACGCCGCCGCATCGCTTTTCTTGGGCACCGCGACGAAGAAAGCTTCCGGGTAAATGCTTTTCGCGTGCCCGCTGCGCTGCGGGACGGCCCACGGCTCGAACTTCGGGAAAAACATTTCGCGGAAACCGAGTTTCGCGTAAACTTCCTGCTGCAGCAAGTCCTTGAACGCGTTCGCGAGGCTCACGAATTGCGGGCCGAAAACGAATTGCGCTTTCGCGTGCGTGCGCCGCATCCAGTTGCGCGACTCGAGCTCGACCGCGGGGTCAGCGTCGTAGCGCGCCTGTTTTTTCGTGCTCGACCAAAGCAGGCGCTTCGTCTCGCCCTTGCCCTCGTAGTGCTGCGCCTCGGCCTTGTCTTCCACGAGGCGTATGGCGCGGTCTATCGCGCCGTTTTCGATGAGACCGGGCGTCAAGTCCTTGAGCTTGAGTGACGCTTTCGTCCCGTTGGTCTTGACTTCGTCCACGAAGCAGGATATTTCAATGGGGCGCAGCGCGGGCTGCTTGAGCGTGATTCCGTCGATTTCGAACTTCTTGATTTCCATGCCTCGGATGCCGGCCTTCAGCTTCGGACCGAGTTGCTCATTCAAGAAATTCCGCAGGCGGATGAGCGCCGCGTGCGCGCGCACTACAGCGCCGCTCTCGATTCGCACCGTCAAGCGCTTGCCGTCCGCCGCGAGTTGCCAGTCGCTCGCTTGCGCCGCCTCGGCCGCGTCCTTCGCGCCCTTGCGCATTATCGTCTTGTTCGCTTGCTCGAGGCAGGCGTCGACTTCCTTCTTCGATTTGCTCAAGTCGCGCGTGAACTCGAATTCCGCGACGCAATCAAAATGCATTAAATCAACTCGCCAACCCGCCCGCTCTTCACTTTCTTCACTTTCCGGCTTTCAGCATCTC
>CAZWIQ010000005.1:0-32354 GCA_964634375.1 Microcaldota archaeon | reverse complement strand
CAGCGGGTTGCCTGAAGGCGCGCTTCGCGAACGCCGTTACAAGCAGAGTTTGCTGAGAACGCTAGCCCAGCTCGAACAACACTACTTCAAAAAAGTCTGATTCGCTTTTTTCGTTACGCGCGATTACTGGAAGTTTTTTTCACCGGAACCCTGGTGCGGCGCCGCGCTTTTTAAACGCGCTTTCGAAACGATTAAGCTTTGCGCGGCGATTGAGCCGCGTTAGCCCGCCCGAAGGGAATTCGTGAAAAGTGGGTTTAAGGGTTTGAGGAGTGGCGCTCTCGCCGGCGCCTCTTCCCTCCAATCTTTCTGAAAGCGGCGAACGGGAAAAACCGGAAAACAAGGGAGAAGAAAACGAAAAAAGCGAAGAAAATCGGGGTAAAACTGGGGTAGTAAAAAAAGAAGTGCCCGAATGGGCAAAGAGAACAGCCCGTCAAAATAAGTTTCGTAAACCGCGTTAATAAGGTTTTTGAAAAAAAGGTGGTTTGGAATGCGTATCGATGTGGGAGCAATGCTTTACCGTGAAATCGAGGACGCGATGCGCGGAATGCCCGTCGGCGTCGTCGGCTTCGTGCGCGCGGGAGACCGCGTAGTCCTCGAAGTATCAGGATGCTAAACAACGCGTTTTCTTTCCTTTTTTCTTTTTTAGCGCCGTGCGCAATACTTAAAATACCGCGCCCCGTTATTTCCGCATTCGTTCATTCGTCCGTTTAACCCGCCGATTGAAAGGAGTGCGAGCGCGCAGTGTTCATCAAGAAAATCGCCCTCAAAAACTTCAAGTCCTTCGCGAGCGCGACCGTCCTGCTAGAGCCAGGCTTCGTTTCCTTCGTCGGCCCCAACGGTTCCGGAAAAACGAACCTCATTGATTCCCTGCTTTTCGCGTTCGGCGAATCGTCGCTGAAAGCAATGCGCGTCAAACGCACGAGCGACTTGATTCACGCCTCCCACCCTTACGCCGAAGTCCACGTCTTTCTCGAGGACGCGAGCGGAAAAACGACGGAAATACGGCGCGCGGTGCGCCGCGACGGGAAAGCCAAGTACTGGATGAACGGAAAACGCGTCAAGAAATACGTGGTCGACGATTTCCTCGCCTCCAACCGCATTTCCCTGCACAACGTCATCAAGCAAGGCGAAGTGCAACGAATCGTCGAAATGAATTCGAAAGACCGCAGGGCGCTCATCGATTTCATCGCGAACGTCGCCGAGTACGAAGCGAAAAAGAACGAGGCGCTCGGCGAACTCGACAAAGTCGAAGCGAAGCTGCGGGAAGCGCGCGTATTGACGGCCGAGCGCGAGGGATACCTGCGCGAACTCGAGCAAGACAAAAAGAACGCCGAAAAATTCGTGGCGCTCGACGAAAAACGCAAGCGCTTGAAAGCGACGCTGTTGTGGCTGGAACTCACCGAACTCGAGCGCGAGTTCGAGTCGGTCGTCAACGCGCTCCTCGACTCGCAAAACAAGCAAGACGCGTTGCAGAAGGAAATAGCGGCGCGCGACGCGGCAATCGCCGTAGTCCACGCGGGACTCGACGCCGTAAACAAGAAAATCAGCGAGCGCACGAGCGGCAAAGCCGAACAACTCCAGCGCCGCATCGAGGAACTCACGATAACAATCACGCAGCAGGAAGTCGTCGTTGCGACGCGCAAGGAATCGCTCGCGCGCGCCGAAGCGCGCGCTGCGGAATTGCGCAGGGACAAAACGGTTGCCGGCGACGAAGCGCGCGGCGCGGACTCGCAGTTAAAGCAGTTGATAGACGAATACGATTCCGTCAAGCGCGTCGTCGACGCGGA
Source organism: Microcaldota archaeon (assembly GCA_964634375.1). GTDB lineage: Archaea > Micrarchaeota > Micrarchaeia > Norongarragalinales > Norongarragalinaceae > CAITNU01. Next base: position 30,567 of record CAZWIQ010000005.1, on the reverse strand, counting down.
AACCGCGGCGCTGGCCGAGCTCGCGAAGCAAAACGAGTCGTTCTCGCAGTCGTTCAAGCGCGCGCGCGAAACGCTCGACAAGGCGAACGCGGAAATCCTCGACTGCAAGGCTGCGCTCGCCGGCTTGCAGGCGGAAATCGGGAAGCAGCAGGCGGTGCGCGACCTCAAGCAAAAAGAGCTCGAACGCTTGCGCACGGGCGAAGGAATCGAGGATTACGCCGCTAAACGCAAAGCCTTGGAAATAGAAGCTAAGGAAGAAAGAAAAAAGAAGGAGTCGTTCGAGAAAGAAGTCGAGAAACTCGCCGCGCGGGAAAGCGAGTTCGACAAGCGCATCGAAGCGTTGAACGACTTGATTCTCGCGGCGCAACGCCGCATCGCGGAAAAAGAAGCCGCGCTGCGCGCCGCCGGCGAAACGAGCGGCGGTTCTCGCACCGCGGACGCGTTGCGCGATTTACAGCAAAGCACGAAAGGCGTGTACGGCACCATCGCGCAGCTCTGCTCGTATTCGTCGAAAAACGCGTTGCCGGTCGCCGTAGCTCTCGGCAACAGGCTGAATTACGTCGTCGTCGACGACGTCGCCACCGCCGGAAAATGCATTGAATACTTGAAGCAAGCGAAAGCCGGGCACGCGTCGTTTATCCCGCTCAGGCAAATTCATTCGCCCCCCAAAATCGACAAAGCGCTGCTCAAGCGCGCGGGAGTCGAAGGCGAAATCAAGGACTTCCTGGAATACGACGAAAAGTTCGAACGCGCGGTTGCTTTCGCGTGCGGGGGAACGCTCCTCGTCGAATCGTTCAGCGTGGGCGAAAAACTCGTTGGGGAAGCGCGCCTCGTGACGAAGGAAGGCGAACTCTTCGAAGCGAGCGGACTCGTTTCGGGAGGGCACTTGACGCCGAAAACGAATCCGTTCATTGAAGCGCGCGAGCTAAAAGAGTGGCAGGAAAAGCGGGACGACGCCGAACGCGAGAAAACCGAGAAACTCGGCGCGCTCGAGGCGGCGCGCGCGGCGTTGCGCGAGGCGCGCCGCAAAGCGGCGGAAAGCGAGCTCAAACTCAAGACCATCGAACTCCACGTTCAAAACGTCGACCGAACGGAGGAAGAGGCGCTGCGCAAGAAAACGGATTTGCGCGCGGCGCTGAAAGCGCTTGAAGACGAAGTCCGCGCTTGCGGCGACGCCGTCTCCGCCGCTGAAGACGAGCGGAGCGGCGTGGTGCGGCGCATTTCGGAACTCAACATCGCCGTCGTGGAAGCAAAGCAAGTGATGGACGTCGAAAAAGAGGAGCGCTTCGGTTCGAGCATCAAGGAACGCGAGCACAAGCTCGGGGAACTGCGAATAGAATTGTCGCGCAAGGAAGCGGAAGCGAAGTCCTTGCGCGCGAAGAAAGAGGTTTACGACCGCGCGCTGGAAAAGGCGGCGCGGGAACTCGCGGGCGTCGAGGAAGACGAGCGCGCTTCGCGCGCCGCGCTCGCGGACGCGAGCGACAAAATCAAGGCGGCGCGCGCCGAATTCGAGGAGAAGAGCCGCGAACAAAAACAAATCGCGTCGTCGCTCGAAGACTTGTTCGAGGAGCGCGAGGAAATCGTGGCTAAGGAAGGCGATTTGGGGGACGAGAAAGGCAAATTACAGTTCGCTCTCGACAAAATCGCGCGCGGCGACAATGAAGCGCGGATACGCAAGGGAATAGTTGAGACGCGGCTCGGCGACTTGAAGGCGGACTTCGAACCGTACAAGAGCGTGCCGTTGCTGGAAAAGAAGACGGCGGGAGACAAGCCCGCGCTCGGCGCCGAGCTCCGCGTAATCGAGGAGCAAGTCGCCGCGCTCGGCACGATTAACTTGAAGGCGATTGATGATTACGCGCGGCGAGCGGGAGAACTCGTCGAGCAACGGCAACGCGTGGAACAGCTCGGCAACGAGAAGCAGGCGGTAATCGGCATCATTAACGAAGTCGAAGGAAAGAAGAAGGATACGTTCATGAACGCGTTCAACGCCGTGAACGAGAACTTCAAGCGCTTGTTCAAACACGTTTTCAGCGGTGAAGGCTCGCTCGTTCTCGAGAACCCCGACGCTCCGTTCGAGGCGGGACTCACGATAAAGGCGCAGCTCGAGTCGAAGCAAATCAAGTATCTCGAGTTGATGAGCGGGGGCGAAAAATCGTTCGTCGCCCTCCTCTTCTTGTTCGCGGTGCAGGCGTGTAACCCGTCGTCGATTTACGTTCTCGACGAGGCTGACGCGGCGCTCGACCAGCGCAACACCTTAAAGCTCGCGGAACTATTGAAAAAGCTCGCGCGGACGACGCAGTTCGTAGTCGTGACGCACAACGACGACTTGTACAAGCATGCGGATTGCCTCGTGGGCGTGAGCATGGCGCGCGGGGGCTCGCAAATCGTGGAAGTCAAGCTCACGGAAGACAAGAAGCTCGCGGAACAATTGAAGTGATGGCGATGGCGAGTGACGCGATTCTGGTTCCCGAAACTCCTTAACGTCAGGTTTTTTAATTACTTGCAAGCATATTTTTGTTCTTGTTTCGCGAGAGAAACACGGGTGGTTTCAAAATGTTGACTCCAGTAAAAGCGCACGTTGAAGGAGTTTTGCGTTCGCACTCCGGGTTTACTGGAATAACCCACGAAAGACGAGGCGATGCTGGTTTGCACACTTTCAGAGCGTCTTTTAGTGACGTTGGCGCTAGAGACAAGGCGCTGCCGCTATTCGATGAAGAAAAGTTAACCGCGTTGGTTTCAAAAAAAATCGGGGGCGGCATCGTTACCGCCAGCAAAATAGAGTCTAACACGGGAACTCCCCAAATAATCTTTCTTTTGTCTGCCCCTAGAAAGTGAATATGACTAGAATTCGTTGAGGCAAACTTACGGTGGTTTTAATGGAAATCGTTTACGCTATCGAAACCGCGCAAAAAAGCAAGCTCACGCGCGTCCTCGAAGCCGAACCGTACGCCGACGACTCGTTCGCGCGAGCGGGCTACACGCTCAAAGACAGCGCCGCCGTCGGGTTGCCGGCAGGCAAGCTCATCGTGTTCGTGAAAACCGAGGACGCCGCGCTCGCGGCAAAGCTCGAGGCGAAGCTGAAAACAGTTGAAGGAATCGCGGAACTGAAAGGCGACGACAAAAAACGCGTGAGCGACGCGATTGCGCAAGAGCAAGACGCGGCGTGCAGCGGCTTCGGAGCAGTATTCGGCTAGTTTTCGGCTGGTAAAACCGTTGCTGGGCAACGGTTTTAAAGCTCGGCGCGCTCTTCTTTATTCATGCAAAACAAACCCTTCGCCTTACTCGTAGTTTTTGCTTTGTTTTTCACGTCGTTCGCTCCTTTTGCTTACGCCGACGGCGCCGCGGGCGTGGGTGCAGGCGCTGGCGCCGCAGGCGCGCAGCCCGCGCAGCCGAAAACGGGCGCGTCCTCCGCGCCGACCACGCCTTCCGCGCCGAAGTCGGGTTACCCCGCGTCGGATTCTTGCCCTGCCGTCATGGAAATCAGCGCGGCGGACCGCGAGCGCTTGTGGGCTAACACGATGGGTTTCCTGCCGCGCGAAATCAACGACTTGAGCGAAGGCGAGGCGCTCGCGAACCAGTTGAGCGGCAAAGCCGGGAATTTCACGAATCCCGTCACGAATCCTTACTCGCCCGCGGCGACGGGGCAAAGCGGGATTCCGCTTACGATGCTTGCTTCCATAGTCAACGTGGACGCGCGCGAAGTCGTCAAGTCGGTTTGCGGCGGCAAGAAGGCGTGTACCGACGTTTACTTGGACGCGGACGGCAACGCTTTGACGGACGTGCGCGTCCCCCAGGAAGTCGCGGGCATTTACGCGCAACAGGTTTCGGAAAAGCGGGGCAAAACCGCCGCGCAAACGAACGCGTTGCTCGAACAGATTCGCGGTTACGGTTTGCTGCCGGCGGGGCAGCAAGCAGCCACGATTCCCACGCCGACTCCCCCGATTTACTCGGACTTGAAAATCGCGGTCAGCGGCGGCACTTTGGGGAAAAACGAGTTCGCGCTTTCGGACTTGTTCAAGGAAAAAAGCGTTGACCCGGAGTCGTGCCTCCTCAACGAGCACATCGCGGGCCGCGTGACTTACATGGCGCTCGTGACCAGCAACACCGCGTTCTGCAATGAAGGCGACGCGATGTGCCGCGACGGAAAATTCATTAATCCGGCGAACGGCGGGCAGGAGTACGACATTCCCAAAAACCAGTACTTTACGTCGAGCGACACGGGCGTTTGGATTAACTTGAACGGCGGCTCGCACTTCGTCGTGCCGTCGTTTTTCGAGGACTGGCTTTCCTTTACCAAGAAATGGAACCAGATAGACTTGATGGTGAGCATGGTTGCTTCGGTTCCGTTCGTGGTGCAGAAAATTGCTCCGACGATAAAGGAAAAACAGCGGGAGATAGACCGTTTGTCGGAAAGGCTGAAGGACGGCCAGAGGATGAGTTCCGACGACCAGGTTTTGGCTACGCTGACCACAGACTTTCAAGCCAGGTACGGCGCAGCGCGTTCGAACCAGTTGGGCGAAGTGCGTTCCAAACTGGCGGAGTTGTCGTTGTCCACGAAACCGCAGGACATTCTGAAAGCGAAAGAATTGTCTGGCGCAATCGCTGAAGGAAAGATAATCAGCGCAAGCAAATTCGGTTTGGCGGCCGACGTGGATTTCCCCGACAAGACGGAGTTGGCGTTCTTCAAATCCGTGACGGATGTCGAGCAAAGGGTTACCCGGGATTCAATCTCGTACACGAACGTTCAAAGCCTGGAAGCTGAACTCACCGAGTTGCAGACAAAACAGAAGGCGTTTCAAAGCATTTTGAGCGGCGCAATCCGCCGCGGCACCATGGGCCTCGTAATCGCCGCAATTTGGCTCGGCCCCGCCCGGCTCGCGTTTTCTTCAGCGAACCGCATGCTTTTCTCGTTCGGCGGGCGCACGACGCCGCAGCACGTGCTGCTTTTCGCGGGCGAAACAATCGGCAAATTCAGGGAAGCGACGGACGTGTTGGGCGCGGGCAGAATGGGCGAACTCGTCCAGCAAATGACTGGAATGGGGTTCTTTCCGCCGCAGAAAGCTTACAAGGCGGGCAGCTTGTTCTTCATAAACAAGCCGGGAGACGACTTGGCTGAAAGCAAGTCGTTCACCACGGTTTCTTCTTCCGACGGCTCGTGGCTCGTCAATACGCGTTGGGAGAAAGACAGTTTCGTCACCGCGTTCGAAGACTTGCGCAGCTTCGGCGACCGCGACAAGTACACGAGCATGCAACTGCTTTCCTACAACAATTTTCCGAGCGCGGCGCTTGACCGCAAAGACGCGGCAAACACGTTGTCTTACATCGCGGGCATGAGCGTTCCCTGGATTGTTACTTACTCGCTGCTCAGGGAACCCGGTTACGGAACCATAGGCTTGGTTCTCGCCTTGCTGATAAACCAGGAAATAGTTAAAGTCGACCCCGACCAGTTCAGGGACGTCGAGTGCAGCAAAGCCGCGCTCGACTCTTACAAGAAGCAGTACGCGGCGTCCATCGGCGTAGGCTGGTTTTCAAGCTATTTTCTCCCGATGCTCGGGTTGTTCAAAACCGCTTGGATTCAAAAAATCGTGCGCGTCACGCAACAAGGCGGCTTGATGGGCACTCTCACCGTACAAAACGGGATCAACATAATCAATTCGTTGAACCTCGCGAGCGCTTGGCAGTGGTGGATAATGACTCGCGCGCAAAACTACGTGACCGCGTGCAAAGACAAACAACACTTGATTTTCGCTTACCAGGAAATAAAACCCGTAACTAAAAAGAAGTCGACCGCGATGGACACGCAGTTGAAGTCGATTACGGACGCGCTCGCGAACTTGAAACTCGGGCAAGCTGCTGCGCAAGCGGCCGCGCCGAACGCCACGCCGCTCGAAAACATGAAGGAAACGCTGAACGTCAAACTAGGAATGAAAAACCAGTACGGCAACATCCAACCCGACGACATCTTCTATCTCCAAATCGAGCGCAGCGCGTTCTCGCTCAAGAGCCGTTTGTGGGACACGCTGGCGGGCGAAGGCTGCAGGTTTGAAGAGAATTACCAGAGCGGCGACCAAACCGCGCGCTTCACGATAGACGGACTCAACTTTTACGACAAGCAAGGACGGTTGACGGCGTCGTTCAACGACTACGCTTGGCGTTTGCGCTCGCTCGGACGGCTGCGCTCGCAAGAGCTGGCGCGCGTCATTATGCCGAACAAATTGATTCAAGCGCGGCTCGCTTGCGGCGAAACGCCGTTTCTCGAAGTCAAGGCTGGCGGAAAGCCGACGCTCGTGGGCTCGTGCGCTACCGCCGACTGCTTGAAAGCGCGCATTTTCGACGTTACGGGACGCAACGTTGACGCGGCAGGCGATTTGTCGCCGTTCCTCGGTCGCGTTTCAAGCGTTGACACGGACGAAGGAATCGCGGCAGTCGAGCAAAACGCGGTTCGCTTCACGCGCCTCGTCGCCACCGGCGGAGCTGGCGGGGCGAAGAAGGGGAGCGAAGTGAGCGCGCCGAGCGTTGAAGATTACGCGAAGCTCGCGAACCGATTGGAAGGCTCCAAGCTCACGGTGCGCGGAGACGGAATGGTTTTCGTTGACGGCCCGCCCGGCAGCACGGTGTTCAACAACTCGCTCGGCGAATTGCGCACGATAATCGGCGACCGAGGAAAAATCGAGTTCGACCCCGCGACTGGCAACCTCGTTTTGTTCATTTACGTTCTCGCGGACGAGCTTGCGGCGAACGTCAACAAAATCGACGCGAAGCCCACTGAAAACACGCTTCCCGACGGCTCGAACGTGTCCGCAATCAAAATGGATACCGGCGAAAAAACCGGGCTCGACGACTCGTTCCGCAACGCGCTCTCGTCGATTCAAGGCGACGGCGGAATGCAGTCGTGGGAAGACGAAAACCACTTGTTCTACCTCACGAAGGATGCGAACGGCAATTCGATTTTGCGCGTCGTCGACAAGAAGACGGGCGAAGCTACGGACTACAAGATTACCGGGCCAATTACTCAGAACCCGGACGGCAGCATCACGATTCCGACGGACAAAGGCAACTTCAAGTTCTCGTTCGGGAAAGACGACGCGACAGGCGCGCCGATTCTGCACGCTGAAGGGCCGGGGCTCACCGACTTAGCCGCGGCGTTGCTTGCGGCGCGCGGGCAAAACGGAATCATGACTTTCAACCCGTCGACGGGCGCGATAAGCATTTACAACGGGCAAGACATTCCGTTGTCGCCCGAATTCGCTAAGAAAGGCATTTCGTTCACGGGCGACGCGAACGGGAACACTATCGGCGTGCCGCAAGAGAATTTGTTCGGCGCGACGCGCGGCGGAACCGCGGGCTCGACTGAGAGCGGTGGCGGGAGCCAGCCGTTTTCGCTTCCCGCTTGGCCGCGCGACCCGTTGCTCGCCGCCGCCTTGCTCGCGTCGATTCTCGGGCTCGTGCTCGTAATCCGCCGCAGGACGGCACCCACAACATTTTATTAGCCGCGCCGCCGAAACTTATTTTCGAGCCAGCGTTGCGTTGCCTCGGTAGCTCAGTGGCAGAGCGATTGCCTTGTACTCCCCCCTTTTCTTTTTCCCGAAAAAGAAAATGTAGGGTTCCAAAAGAAAAAGGGCGGGCGCGAAAGCAATAGGTCGAGGGTTCAACTCCCTCCCGGGGCTTAAAATTTAAAAAAGATTTCAAAAAAAATTTAAAAAAATTCGAGGTGCGTTCGATTGTTCAACGCTTACAACAAACTCAAGCGCGGGCCGCAAGTCGTTCTACCGAAAGACGCGGGGTTAATCGCGGCGTTCACGGGCGTGGGGAGCGGCGACCGCGTCGTCGACGTGGGCGCGGGCAGCGGCTGGCTCGCGATATTTTTAGGGAACATCGTTGGCGCGCAAGGCCACGTTTACTCGTACGAATTGCGCGAAGATTTCGCTGACCTCGCCGAGCGCAACGCGAAAAAGGCGGGGCTCGAAAGCGTAATCGAAATCATCCGCAAAGACGCCAGCCAAGGCATTACTCAAACCGACGTTGACTTGGTTACTCTCGACTGCGCGGACTCGGACAAACTGCTTCCCATCGCCTTCGGCGCCCTCAAGAAAGGCGGTGCGTGCGTCGGGTATCTCCCGCACGTTGAGCAAGTCAAGCAATTCGTTTTCGCCGCGAGCGACGCCGGTTTTAACGTGGAAAAAGTCATCGAGGGAATCGTGCGCGACTGGCTCGTGCGCGACCGAGGCTGCCGCCCCGAGAACACGGGGCTCACGCACACTGGCTTCTTGGTGTTTCTCCGCAAACCGTGATTATTCCGAGTGGCGCGGTATTCTAGAGTACGCGCCCCAATTTTTTAGAACGTCTAGCCTTACTCTTTCGGCAAATCGTTTGTTTGCCGCTATGATTGACACGGTTTGGTGGACTTCAGGAACGTCTTTATGCGTCGCGTATTGCTTGCCTGCAACGTCAATCAATTCGTCTGAAAGCTTGGAGAATTCCTGGAATGCTTCCTTCATTTTTTCGACTCCGGCTCTTTCGACGATTTTTCGAATTTGTTGAGCTTGCTCAAAAGTAAACGCGAACTGGCCTGAAAAAATGCCAATTGGAGGGGGGCTTCGCCTGTAAAAATCGCCAAAAATTTCTTTCAGAGCGCCTTTTGCTTCACGGTCAACAGTCATTTTTCTCAAAAGTTCCTTGGTGAGCCGCCTTCCGACCAGCCTGTGGTGCCTGACGTTTTTCGCGACCTCGTCGTGCCACTTTCCCGGTTCAAGATAAGAATCGCGGTATTCCGGATAAGGCATGTTTGTTACTTCCTTCCAGTCGTAAGGGCGTTTTCCGATTATTTTTTCGGATTGGGCCGCGAGTTTGAGAAAAAGCAGTTTCATGGCTTTATATCAGCGCTTAGGATTAAAACAGTTACTTCTGGCCGTGTTTTTTCGCGTGCAGAATCAAGTCCATGAGGCTTATCGCCTCGTTGATTTCCTCGTACTCGTGCACGTAACCCATGTCAATCCAGTAATCGTCGAAAACGAAGCCGAGCAGCTTGCCCTCGTGCGTCAGTTTAGGGAGGACGTCGAAAGCGAAATCCCCCTTCGCCGGAAGACAAGACCAAATCTTTTTGTTGAAAGCGTACACCGCCGCGTTCCCGAGGTTCTCGAGAACCGGTTTTTCCTCGAAGCGCGTGACTTTCATCGTTTCGCGGTCCATGTGCGCGATTCCAACCTGCAACGGCTGAGTGAGGCGTTTCAGTGCGACGGTCGCAATCGCGCCGCTTTTGCTCGCGTGCTTCAAGTGAAAATCCATTATTTTCTTGTAGTTCAAGCTCGTGAGTTGGTCGCCCATCAACACGAGGAAATCCTCGTCCTTGACGAGCGAACGCGCGTTCGCCACGCTTCCGGCAGTGCCGAGTTCCCCGCTTTCCACGGAATACTTGATTTTGACGCCGTGCCCGCTTCCGTCCCCGAAATGCTCCTCGATTTTCTCGCGAAGATGCCCCACCGTGAAAACCAAATCGGTAATGCCTTCGCTCGCGAGGTGTTCGACCGTGTATTCGAGGACGGGCTTGCTGCCGAGGAGCAGCATCGGCTTCGGCAAATTCAGGGTGTACGGTCGGAGGCGCGTGCCTTTGCCGCCGCACAAAATAACCGCTTTCACGTAAACCAACCCCTAACCGTTTTCCCGTTTTCCTTTGTTTTTTTGGCTTGGTTTTGCCTTTAAATCTTTTTGAAGCGCCCCGCGAGCTTCTTGAGGACTGCCGGCAGCGTCGTGTACTCCATTTCGTCGAGCCCGAGGCGGTGCGGTTCGAACGGTCCGTGCCTTCGCAAGTAGTCCGCCGCCTTGTTGGCTTCGGCGCGGCACAAGTCGAAACTCGGGTCGTCGAACAAATCAACTGGCCCCACGAGTTTGCCGTCGCTGAGTTGGAAGCCGAAGCAAATCACGCGAGGCGGGCCGTCGAAGCGCGCCGGCAACGCCGTTTTCTGCGAGCAAGGCATGAGCGGGCCGTGGTGAGAACCGCGCATCCAGCCTTCCACGATGAACGGGAACGAGAACGGCTCGAGCACTTCCCCAAGCGCTGGAAGCCCCGACTGCGAGCGCACTATGAGCACGGGGTCGTCTTTTCCGACGTAACGCCCCGCAATCATCGAGAGTTTTTGCGTGCTGCTGCAAGCCGCGGGGATTCCGTCGCTCCTGCGGTTGACGCGCGAGACGACGTAACGCCCGGGCGCGCCTATGAGCGCGAGCAAATCGTACGATTCTTCCGGCGTGTGCAGCGAAACTTTCTTGTGTTCTATGACGTCGTGCACGACGAACTCGAACCCGCCTTGCATCGACTCGTCGATTACGAGCCCCGCCGTATTGAACGGGTCCGCGAACATTTTGTACAACGCGTAATTCCAGGCGCCTGCGCTCGTCTTGTCCGCCATGAATATGGCTACGGGCTCGCTTTTACGCTCGTCGATTACCATTTCCGCGACGCCGGGCCCCATTCCTTTCACGTTTCCCGAAAAAGCGTCTTTAAGCAAGTCTTGTCCGGCTCCGTACAACTTGAGTTTTTTCGCCATTTCCGTTCCTTTCACGAAAGTGTCCCACGCGAGCTTGTGCACTTCCTTGTTTTCCTCGCCTTTGTAGTGCGTCATTATCAACTGCAAGTCGTCGCCGCAACTCGTCACGCAGTAATCGTGGAGTAGCCCGCTTTTCTTCGCTTTCGCCATTTCGGCTTCAGCGATTTTGATTAGCTCGGGGTGCACGCTGTGGTGTCCCGGGAATCCGCCGATGTCCGCCTTGATGACGCTCAAAGTCACTTTAGCCATAACCCACTTCCCACCTCTTCAAATTCTAGAATTCGTCGAGAATTCGTGGTTGGCTTTACTCGCCTTGGTTTTTTAAATGTGCGCTTCGAAAACTATTAAACTGTTTTCAAACTGTTTCGGGAACTGGTTTTCGTGGCTGGAGTTTTCAAGGCTTACGACGTTCGAGGCGTTTACGCGAGCGAAATCAACGAGGCGTTGTTCGAAAAAATCGCGCGCGCCTTCGTCGGATTCACTAACGCGCGAAACGTCGCGATCGGGAGGGACGCGCGCTTGAGCAGCCCCGCACTGCTTAAAGCCTTCGCCCGCGGCGCAGTCGAATGCGGGTGCGACGTCACCGACCTCGGTCTCGCGCCGACGCCTCTCGTTCACTTCGCCGTGTGCAGCCGCGGATTCGACGCGGGCGCCGTAGTCACGGCGTCGCACAACCCGCCCGAGTACAACGGCGTGAAATTCTACGGTCGCGGCGGAACTCACTTGAGTTACGAGAACGGCATATCGCAAATCGAAGCGAGCGTTTCGCGCGGCGCGCTCGTCAAGGAAAAACCGCCGCGCCTCGGCGTCGTTTCGCAAGTCGACTCCGCGCCCGCGTACGTCGCGAGCGCCCTCGCGAAAAATCGAATCGCGCGGCGCGTGAGCGTGGTTTTAGACGCGGGCAACGGCTCGGGCGGACCGCTCGCCTTGCGCTGCCTCCGCGAAGCGGGCTGCGACGTGACCGCGCTTTACTGCGAGCCGGACGGGCGGTTTCCAAACCACGCGCCCGACCCCACGAAGCCAGAAAACCAGGGGGCCGTGCGCGAAAGCGTAGTCGCGGAAGAAGCCGAGTTCGGAGCGGCGCTCGACGGCGACGCCGACCGAGCCGCGTTTTTCGACGAGTTCGGAGACGCCGTCGCGGGCGACGTGGCGCTCGCGGTTTTCGCTCAAGACGTTCTAGCAGCGCAGCCGGGCGCGAAAATCATCGTCGACGTCAAGTCGTCGCTTGGAGCAATCGAAGCGATTCGCGATGCAGGCGGCGAACCCGTTTTCTCGCGAGTCGGGCACTCGTACTTGCACGAAGCAGTCCAGCGCTTGCACGCCGCCTTCGGAGGAGAATACGCCGGGCACTACCACTTCGCTGAAAACAACGCGGCTGACGACGGGATTTTTGCGGCGTTGCGTATGGCGCGAATCGTGGCGCGCGGCACGCCGCTTTCCGAGCTCGCGGCGGACGTGCCGAAGTACGTTTCGACGCGCGAGTTGCGCGCGCGCTTCGCGGACGACGAAAAATTCGCCGTAGTCGAAAAAGTCAAGCAGTCGCTCAAGCGCAAGTACGGCGCGGAGCGCGCGATTACGCTCGACGGCGTGCGCCTCGACTTGGGGGACGCGTGGGGGTTGTTGCGCGCCTCGAACACCGAGCCGCTTCTCTCAATCCGCTTCGAAGCCAAGACGCGGGAGAAGCTCGAGGAAGTGCGCGAGATTTTCGCCCGCGAGCTCGAGCCCGCTGGCTTCAAGCTGCCGAGCGTCGGCGAAATGATGAAATGAAACGATGAAGTGACGAAGCGGCGGACGAAGCGGCGAAGCGGCGGCGCGGTAAACGGCGCAAGCAACGGCGCGAAGAAGCGTCAAGTAAATTAATCAAGTGAATTCATTTGCTTTCGATTGTTATCCCCACGTTCAACGAGGAAAAACGCATTCTCCCGACGCTCGAAGCTTTAACCAAGTTTTTGGGCGAGTTTCCGCGCGGGCGTCGCGAATACGAAATCCTCGTCGTGGACGACGGAAGCGACGCGACGGCTGAAATCGTCCGCGGTTTTTCGAAAAACAACCGCCGCGTGCGCTTGATTCGCTTCGCCCGGCGAATCGGAAAAGGCGCCGCAGTCAAACGCGGGCTCTCAGCCGCGCGGGGAAGCGAAATCGTCGTCTACGATGCGGATGCCGCCGCGCCGCCAAGCGAAATCCCGAAGCTCGTTCGCGCGCTGCGTGCGTACGACGTGGCGGTAGGCGTCCGCCGCGAAAGCGTTGGCCCACTCCGCAGGCGGTTGATTCGCAAGGCGTACAATTTTTTGGTGCGGTTTCTTTTCGGCTGGCGTTTTCGCGACACGCAGTGCGGGTTCAAGGCGTTGCGCGCCGCGGCAGCCAAAAAAATCGCGGGGGAATTGAGGCGCGGCGGCTACGAGTTCGACGTGGAATTGCTCGCGCGGGCGCGCAAACACGGTTTTTCGATCGTCGAAATTCCCGTAGAGTGGAGGCACGTGCCAGGCGGCCCGATTGACTCCGCAAGCTTTTCGGAGTCTTTGGCGGCGGCCGCGCGAATGATTTTCGGAACCGTTTTGGTGAGGCTCGAAGCCTAGCCTGGCAAACGGTTTAGCCGACGGTTTTCCCGGTTTTCCTGACGATTCCGTTGCCGGCGTCGACTTCGACTTCGTCGCCGTCCTTGAAGATTTTCGTCGCGACGCGCGTGCCGACGACGCACGGGATGCCGAGCTCGCGGCTCACGATGGCGGCGTGGCAAGTCAACCCGCCCAAGTCGGTGACGATTGCCGCGGCTTTACGCATGGCGGTTACGAGGTCCGGCGTAGTCGCAATCGAGACGAGCACGTCTCCCTTGTCCATTTTCGCGACGTCCGCGGGTTTGTTGACGACGCGCACGACGCCGCGAACGAAGCCGGGTTGAGCGCAGACGCCGCGCAACTCGCTCGCGTCCGCGATTTTCCGTTCAGCGAACGCTTTCGCTTTCCCGGCCGCAGCCGCGCCCTCGAAAACGCGCGTTTCGTTGCTTCCGTCTCCGCCGCGTTGCTCCACGAGCGCGAATTCGGCGCGCTGCTTCAACTTGTTCAAGTCGAATTTTCCTTTCGCGACGTCTTCGAGTTCGCCGGGAGCTAGGAGCCGGACTTCGTCGAGCGTCAAAGCGAAGCGCTTGCCGAACTCGCGCTGCACGCGCTCGATTGCGAAGTAAGCGTAAAACATGGATTCCTTGCGGTACGCCTTGATCAAGCCCAAGCCGCGCGCGACTTGCACGATTCGCGCGTCCTTTTCGCCGCAAGCGAAGATTTTCTCGTACTCGCGCTGCTTGCGCGCAAGCGCGGCGTCGCGTTCCTCCGTTTCCTTCAGCGCCGTCGCCGCGTTCTTCTCGCTCAATATTTCCGCGGTTTCCCGCGCGAAGTCGGCCGCGCTCCAAGCGGGGCCGGAGTAACCGTAGTAAACCCAGCCGAACTCGCGCGCGTGCTCCCCGAGTTTTTCAGCCAACGCAGGCGAAACCCGCTTCAATTCCGCGAACGCTTTCGCGGCGTCGCTTTTGTTTGCGAGGAGCGCGCGCTTTGCTTGCGCGTCCGCTTCGATTTCTGCCGCGATTTGCAGCAACGACTTGAATTCGCGTTTCGCGTTGCTTTCCTCGAGCGGAGTCGAGAGAACCGCCGCGTAATCGCCTTGCGGCGGCAAACGTTTTTCTTTCGCGCGCGCGGCGACGAAGTCGTCGAACTTCTTCATGTACAAGCCGTTCGGGAGCTCGATCGTGGTGACGAGCATCGCCCAAGAAAGCATTTCGGATACGAGCGCCGAGTGGCGCTTCTGCAGCGCGACGAGTTCGCTTGCTTCCGTTTTCGAATAGTCCGCGTCGCTTCGCTGCGCGAGCGCGCGCGAGAACGCGTAAACCTCGTCGGAGAGCTCAATCGTGCGGCGCTTCACCAACGCGAAAAATTCGTCGTCGTCGAGTTTTTCGAGAATGAGTTCGTTGAGCTTTTCGTATTCGCGTTCGTCAACCCACCACTTCAAGTGGTCGCGGCGCAAGTCGAGGTACGAAGTGAACGAGCGTCCGACGCGTTCGCGCAGTAGAGCGAAGCTCGGGAAAAAAACGTAGAGCGCGCTGAGGTTAGCGCCGTCCTCCTCGTTGCCCACGAAAAACGCCATTTCAATTCAACCCGCAACCCTGCGAACTCCTGCAAGCGACAACCGTTCGGACAACGAACAACTATTGCGACTATTAACTGCGAAACAAAACCAATTAAGTTTTAGTAGGCAAGCGCCTATTTTTATTAAAACGGGTGGTTGAACGGTTTCAACGGCTGAGTTAGGCGGTTTAACGGCTGGAGCGGCTGGTTTTTAATCGCGCCTCTTGATAACCAACCGTTATGAACCTCAACCGCGACAACGCCCGCGGCAACGCCTGCAGCAACGCCCGCGAAAACGCCCGCGAAAACAACGAGCTAATCGTAATCGGTTGCAGCGCGGCGGGAGCGCTCGCGGCGCGCGACGCCAGCCGCCTCGGAGTGCGGACGCTCGTTCTCGAAGAGCACTCGCGCTCCGGCAAGCAAGGAAAGTGCAGCGGACTCGTTTCGCGCCGGGGATTGCGCTTCCTCGACGCCGATTTCGAAAAAACGGTTCTAAACGAAGTGCGCGGCGCGCGCTTTCATTCAAAAAACAACTGGGTTTTTTCAGTCGAGCGGCGCTCGCCGGTGGCGTGCGTTCTCGACCGCCAACGCTTCGACGAAGCGCTCGCGCGGCAAGCAAAAGCCGTTGGAGCCGAGATTTTGTTGAAGCGCCGCGTTACCGCCGTAACTCAAAACGCCGACGGCGTTGCCGTTCACTGCGGCGCTAAGCGTTTTCAAGCTAGTTACTTGGTTGCCGCGGACGGCGCGACGTCGTTCACCGCTTCCGCGTTGGGTTTCCCGAAAATTCCTCGCTTCGTCCTCGGCTACGAAGCCGAATTCGAAGGCGCCAAACTTGAAACAACGGACTTCGTCGAGCTTTTCTTCGACGCCCGCGTTTTCCCCGGCTTTTTCGCTTGGCTCATCCCCGCTGGCGGCCGGCGCGTCCGCGCAGGCTTCGGAACGTGCGACTCCAAAAACTTCGCTTACTCGAAAAACGCTTTCCACCGCCTGCCCGCAGTCGAAGCGGTAACGCGAAGCCGGCGCGCCAAACGCGTGCGCGAGTACGCGCACGTGATTCCCGCGTCGGTGCGCCCGAAAACGCAGTCGGACGGCGGCCGCGTTCTTCTCGCAGGCGATTCCGCGGGGCAAACGAAAGCGACGACTGGCGGCGGAATAGTTTTCGGCGGACTCTGCGCGCGCGAAGCAGCGTCATCAATAAAAAAATCTTTGGATTTTGGGGCGCCGCCGGATTACGAGCGCGCGTGGCGCCGCCGCTACGGCGGAGTCCTCGCTTCGCACTCGCTTTTGCGCCGCTCGCTTGATTTCCTAGGCGACGAGGGAACCAGCGCGTTAATCGGCTTGGGAAGGCGCGCGGGGCTCGACTGGTTTTTGCGCGAGTTCGGCGACATGGACTTCGTTTTCAAGTGACGCGACGCCCGAAGCGCTGAAACGTAAGCTTTAATAAGCAAAGCTTACGAATACTTATTCTTAGTTATTAATAGTTAGTGCAGGGAGGTGTTTGGCTTGGCTACCGTTAACTTGAACTTGAAGATTGACTCGGAATCAAACCGCATTCTAGAGATAATCAAGGCGGTTTACGGCTTGTCGAACAAGGCTGAAGCAGTCGAGAAACTCGTCCGCGAAAACGGCGTCAAGCTCGTTGAACCCGAGTTGCGCGAGGAATTCTTGGCTGAAATCGTGAGCGGCACGCGAGAATGGGAGCGAAAATACAAGTTCAAACGCAAAATGACTATGAATGAAGTCGACGAGTTGCTAGGCCTGTAACCTTTAAAACGAAGAAGCGGCGGTTCCATTGTTCGACTTCGATTTTTCTCCTGAACTTCGCGAAAGACTCAAACGCTTGGCGAAACGCGACAGGCGTTTAGCGATTTCAGTCAGCAAGAAAATCGCTGAAATCACTTCGCGCGACGCGCATGCAATCGAAGCCTACAAAAACTTGAACGCGCCTTTCAACGAGTTCAAGCGAGTGCACGTCGGAAGCTTCGTCTTGGTTTTCCGCGTTTACAAGGAAAAAAACTTCGTTTTCTTTCGCTCGTTCAAGCACCACGATGAGGCTTACAAGGACTTGAAACCAACATAGCGTTTTAAACTCGAGGAGCGTAACTCAAATCATGTTCGAGGAATTCCCGAAAAAAGTTTTTCACTTGCGCAAACGCCAAAAAGCCTACACTTACGACTTGAAGATTCAACTCGACGCGCACGCCGCGCGCCTCGCCGCGCGCAAGCCTTCGCGCAAGGAAATAGAGGCGGAAACGAAGAAGCTGCGCGCCGAACTCGCGCGCGCCGGCTGGCGCGAAGCCGTCCACCCTTGGACGGGCAAGCCGTTTCTCGACGTCGCCGACGAGTATTTCCGCGGCGCGGTCGAGCAATTAAAGGAATTGAAAGCCGCGGCTTGACGGCGGCGTGACGCGGCTCGACGGTGCTTTACGCGGCTTGACGGTGTTGAAATGGGCGATTTCTTTTCCTCTTTCTTGTTTTCGTTCATCACGCTCTTCGTCGTCATGGACCCGTTTTCGACGATGCCCGTGTTCATCTCCATGACCCGCAAGTTTTCGGAAACCGAACGCACGGCAACCGTCACGAAAGCGACGGTCGTCGCCGGCGTCCTCGTCTTCCTCTTCTTGTTCTTCGGCACGAGCCTCCTCGACGTCATGGGAATCAGCGTCGAATCGTTTCAAATCGCGGGCGGACTAGTCCTCGGGCTCCTCGGCTTGCAGCTCGTGCTCGATTTTTCGCTTGGAAAGGAAAACGCGGCGCAAACAAGCAGCGTCGCGCTCGTAATCGCCACGCCGTTGCTCACGGGTCCCGGCGTGCTTACGGCTGTCATCCTCCTCAACGCTCAACAAGGACTCGTCGTCACGGGCGCCGCAGCGCTCGCTTCGCTTGCGGCAAGTTGGTTGTTCATTCGTTACTCGTACGCTTTCAAGCGCGCGCTCGGCGAACGCGGCGACAACTTCATGCACATTCTATCGAAAATCATGGGGCTCCTCGTAGTCGCGCTCGCGGTGGAATTCGTTCGCAAAGGATTCGGAATCGCGTGAACCGTTTTGCTTGAAAGCTTTTATTACTGCCGCCGCGAATAACCTTCTGCAATGAGAGTTTTAGGGGTACTGCACACCGCGGACAAACCAGGCGTCATTCGCGACACTATTCGTGGGTTGACGCTGGAGTTGAGCGACCCAGTTGGTCCTAGAAGCGGGGAAGTAGAGTTCGTTGAAGCGCACGTGAAAGAATTAATGCTAAGCCGCGGCAGCGTGCGTTTGGGCGTTGAAGGCGAACGCGAGAGTTACCCTAAGCCAAGCAATCCGTTCGAGCGATTCAAAAACCAAGTCCAAGCCTTAACCGGAAAATACCCTGGCTTGACTGTTCACCCTCTAGAAGTGAAAGGCAAAGCCGGTTTAGTAGCCCGAGTTTCTTCGTACTTGTCAGACCGCGAAGCACTGAAAGCGCAAGGCCGATACGCGGGCGAGCTTTCTCCTGGAGCCAAAATGGTTGTCGAAGAAGCTGAAAGAATTCCTGGTTACAGCGTTGACAAACTAATAACTGCTTTAGACGCTTACCGCAGCGCTTTGATGCTTGACGAAGGCCGCAGAGAAAACGACGATTTAATCGTAATGGGCGGAACGCACGCTCAACACGTTGAGGGTTTGGGAGGCGGCGGGCAAAAAATTCTGCACTCTCCTTTGTCGCTCGCGCGAGTAACCGAAAGGACTACTGGAGAACAATTGCGGCTTTACGCGGAATACAAGCCGGCAATAGACCGCGGTTTGGAAAAATTCCTGCGAGAATACGGTGAACCCCGTGCTTGAATTCCTCGCTTCTTTACTGCAAAACCCGTGGCTCGTAGCGTTCGCGCTAGGCTTCCTTCCCATAAGCGAAGTGCGCGGCGCAACGATTTACGCGCTCAGCGTCGGCAAACCCGAGCTCGCGCTCGTCGGCGCGTTCGCGAACGTTCTCGCCGCGCCAGCGGTGCTCGCGCTCTGGAACGTCGTCAACATTCCTTGGTGGGGACGCAAAATCGTCGGAAAAAACTTAGACGAAAGGATTCGTGATTTCGCCGCGCAACACGAGAAACTGGGTTTCCTCGCGCTCGCCGTCTTCATCGGAATACCGTTGCCCGTTACGGGCGTCTACACCGGAACGCTGATTGGGCGGCTAGTGGGAATGAAGCGCAGAATGATTTTCGCGGCTTCAGTCATCGGCGTCGCAGTGGCCGGCGTCATCACGTTCGTCGTTTTCTCGGGGTTGCTTTCAGGCTTGCGATTGCTTTAAAAACAGCGCGAGCCCAAATAACTGCTCCCTTAAAAATGTCGGTTTAAACAACACTGCCCGCTGAAAAATAAAAAAAGCGCGGCGTCTTGTTTCCGGAATAAAGGTGATTTGCTAATGGGAGCATTCAAGTACATCAAGAACTCGTTCCGCGAGAGTTACGCGGCGCGTTCGGAAGCCTACCGCGCGAGGCTGCGCGCGTGGCGCAGCGGCGCGAGCATCGCGCGCGTCGAGCGCCCGTCGAACCCGTTGAGGGCGCGCGAACTCGGTTACAGCGCGAAGCGCGAGTTCGTAATCGCGCGAGTGCGCGTGCCGCGAGGCAAGCGCAGGCGCCCGCGGCCAGACCAGGGACGCAAGCCCGCGAAGAACCGCAAGTTCGAGAATCCCGGCAAGCCGTGGCAGTGGTTTGCGGAGCAGCGCGCGCTGCGCCGATTCCCTAACCTCGAACTCGTGAACAGCTACTGGGTCGGGGAAGACGGCACCGCGGCGTACTACGAAGTGATTCTGCGCAACGCGTGGGACAGCAAGCCGAAAATCAATTCCAAAGCGATAAAAGCGGTAAAAAAAGTTGAAGCTGCGTCGGCCGCGCCGACCGTTGCGGTTAAGGTGTTGAAAACGCCGAAACCTAAGAGAAAATTCTGGTAGAATCAGGTTTTTTTCTTTTTTTCTTTTTCTTTCTTTTTTATTTGGTTAGCGAAGCCTTGATTCTGCGCACGCCCGCGCTAACCGCTTCCTCCTTGAGAATTCGAAAGCGCCCGAGTTTCGCGATTTCGCTGGTGTTGCGCACGTGCGGCCCGGCGCAAACTTCCTTGCTTACGCCCTTCACTTCGTAAACGCTGACGCGCTCTGCCGCGTATTTCTCGTCGAAGAAAGCGAGCGCGCCTTCCTTGCGGGCTTCATCCAAAGATTCCTCTTTTCTTGTGACTGCAAGCTTCGCGTCGATTGC
Source organism: Microcaldota archaeon (assembly GCA_964634375.1). GTDB lineage: Archaea > Micrarchaeota > Micrarchaeia > Norongarragalinales > Norongarragalinaceae > CAITNU01. Next base: position 10,696 of record CAZWIQ010000005.1, on the reverse strand, counting down.
TTGGTTGACGAAAGCTTCAACGTTCTTGATTTCTTCCGGCGTCATTTTGCGGTCGAACGAGAAATCGAAGCGAAGCCGCTCCGCCGTGATGTTCGAACCCTTCTGCTGCACGCGCGAACCCAAAACTTTTCGGAGGGCGGCGTGCAGAAGATGCGTCGCCGTGTGCAGCGCCGTCGTCTCCGCGCTTTCGTCCGCGAGCCCCGACTTGAATTTCTTTTCCGCGCCTTTCCTGCTGATTTCCTGGTGTTCCTCGAACTCGCGCTCGAAAGCCTTCCTGTTGATAACTATTCCGCGTTCGCGAGCGAGTTCGAGCGTCATCTCCAACGGGAAGCCGTATGATTGGTAGAGAAGGAAAGCGTCTTTCGCGCTCACGGTTTTTTGTTCGGCGGCCAAGCGCTCGAACGAGCGCACGCCTTTGCCGAGCACGAGCGTGAAACGCTTTTCTTCCTTGTCGAGTTCCGAGAGAATGAAGTCCTCGTTCTTGCGGAGTTCAGGGTAATCATCGCCCATTGCTCGTATTACGACGCTCGCGACATCGCCGCAAAACGCTTTCTCGATTCCAAGGAGTTTGCCGTGACGCACCGCGCGGCGCACGAGGCGACGCAACACGTAACCGTGCTCGACGTTGCTCGGCACCACGCGCCCGTTTTCCGCGAGCACGAACGTTGCCGCGCGCAAGTGGTCCGCCGCGATTCTCTCGGAAACCAGTTCGTTGACGCCTTCTTTTTTCGCGCCGCCTGCCAGCGACTTGATTTCTTTGATTATGGGCGCGAACAACTCCGTCTCGTAATCGTTCTTGTTTCCGTTCAGCACAGCGAGCGTGCGCTCGACGCCCATTCCCGTGTCCACGTTGCGCTGCGCGAGCTTTTCGAAAAAGCCGTCCGCCGTCTTGTTGTACTGCATGAAGACGTCGTTCCAAACTTCGAAGTATTTTCCGCAACCGCAGCCCGGCTTGCATTCGGCGCCGCGCCCGCATTTCGCCGCGCCCGAGTCGAAAAACATTTCCGTGTCCGGACCGCAAGGACCCGTCGCTCCCGCGGGACCCCACCAATTGTCGCGCTTCGGCAGGAAAAAAATGCGGTTTTCGGGGATTCCGAGCGAGCGCCAAGCTTGCGCGCTTTCCTCGTCCTTCGGCGCGTTCGCTTCCTTGTCCCCGGCGAAAACCGTGACGCTGAGTTTGCGGGCGTCGAGCCCGAGCCACCGCTTGTCCGTCAAAAACTCGTAACTCCACTCGATTGCTTCGCGCTTGAAGTAATCGCCGAGGCTCCAGTTCCCGAGCATTTCGAAGAACGTGTGGTGAAACGCGTCCCCGACTTCATCGATGTCGTCCGTGCGCAAACACTTTTGGACGTCAACGAGGCGCTTGCCTTGCGGGTGCGGTTGCCCTAACAGGAAGGGAACGAGCGGGTGCATTCCCGCCGTAGTGAAAAGCACGGTGGGGTCGTTTTCCGGCACGAGCGAGGCGCTCGGAATAACCGCGTGCCCGCGCTCATCGAAGAATCCCAAGAATTTTTCGCGCAGCTTGCGCGCAGTCCAAGACAAGAACTTTTTTCACCTAAACGCAAAGCGAGAAAAGGGTTTAGTTGGGGCGGGCATTTAAAGTTTAACTCTTTTTAACTCTGCAAACCATTTAAAGCCCTCAAGCGAAATTTTAAGGAGTTGATGCGTTTTGGGTAAAGCGAAATTCTTGTCTCCCGGCGCGTTCGCGCGGGACTTGTCGCTCGAAGCGAACGTGCGCGTTCCTTACTCGAAAGGCTGCTTCATCGAAGCGGTAATCAACCTCGACCGCTTGCTCGACTTCCAACTCGAAATGATTCTCGCGCAGGTTTTCGCGAAGCCGGAAGAACGCGGGGTAGTCGGCGAGTTCAAACGCGTCTTCCGCCTGACTGGCGCTAAAACCGCGGAAATGCTTTCGCACAAGAAAGCGATTCCGCACGCGCTCTACTCGAAAATCAACCGCTTCAAAAGCATTCGCGGAATCCTCGCGCACGACGCGCTAGGCGAATACGCGTTGATGCCGAAAGAACGCGAGGCGTGGGAAGGCATCGGTTCGCAGGAAGCGTTCGACGCGGAAAGCAAAAAGAAAATCGACGAAGTGCTGCGCCTCGGCGAGGAAATCCACGCCGAACTCCTTGCGGCACGCAAAAAACTTTCAGCTTAATTCGAGGAGACTTGGCGAAAAAAAGGTGTTTTCGTTTTGAGCTGGCGTTCCTCGATCGCGCGAAACCGTTACCCGAACGTTTTCGACCAAAACTTCAGCTGGTATCAAGACAAGCCCAGCGACGACCCGTTGCGCGGAAAACAGAAAACCCAGCAGCAAGAACCGGCGATTCAAACTCCCGACGTGTCCTGGCAGACTGCCGCCCCGCAAGAAACGCCGGCCGGAAAGCAAAGAAACGCGGTGTGGGTGCTGCTGCTAGCAGCATTGGTTGCCGTAGTCTTGTTCGCGTTCTTCGCCTCCTGAAAACGGCGGCGTGCGCTTCAACGCTTCAAGCTTGACTGCTCGGGATTTCAAATGAAGGAATCGCGGGCACCGACGGAATCAAGCTGGGAATCAATTCTTCAAGCGAACACGTTTTTCCCGGCGTAGCGAACTTCGATTCGTCCGGAACCCACGGCGAGCAAGAAATGTCTGCCGGCGGAATTTCTTCGTAATCCTTGACGCTCGCCTGCCCTTGGGTTTGCGACTCGGTTTTGCTTGCCGAGAGCCAGTCGCAGTTCGCGTAAGGACCGATTTTGCTCGCGCTCGACAGTTTTATGTAAACCGTGTCTTCCTTTACTATGCTGACTGAATCGAAAGCCTGTCCTTCGACCGTGGTGGTTGATTCGACTCTCGCCTTGCCGCCCGAGAAAAACATTTTCGATTCGCTAACCGAGCCTTGAACCGTCATCCTAGCGGTGCACTGCGCGGGCACGCCAGCCGCAATCAAGTCGGCGAACCTTTGCCGAGCAAATCGTTGCCGCCGCCCCCGCCGTTGCCGCCTCCGCCAGCTCCGCCTTGCGTGGGCGTCGCAGTCGCGCCGCCGCCTTGCGTCGCTTGCGCTGTCGGCGTGGCGCTCGCGCCTCCGCCTGCTGGCTGCCCGCTTCCGCCGGTGCAGCCGAAAAGCAAAACCCCGCAGAGCAGTACCGCTCCGAGTAACAACAACGCCTTATTCATTCCAATTCCCACCTCTCGACTTAAAAAAAGTTTTTCCGCACTGCTTTAAATGCGCCCGCGGTTTTTAAGCGCTTTGCTGAACGCAGAAAAAAAGAGTGCCGGAGGGGTGATTTGAACCCCCGACCTCCAGATTCCACCGAAAACCCTTTCAGAGATTCTTCAAACGTTTCTCAAAGGTTTCCCGTCTTGAGTTTTTTGCTTATGAGTCTGGCGCTCTAACCAAGCTGAGCTACTCCGGCATCCGTTTGCGTTCGATTTCGTTCGAACGGCAAAGTTTAGCGAAAGCGAGGAATAAAAAACTTGGTTTTCCTTCCTACTCGCGGCGATTCAAAGTGATTTACTGGGAACAAGCCGACTTGCTCCTCCTCGCAGTCGGCGCGCTCGCCGCGCTCTGCCTCCCGAAACGCAAGCGCGTGCTCGCCTTGCTGTTCGTCACGCTCGTCATCGCTTTCGCGGCTAAAGAATATTACTCCGCGCTGCGCCCTTGCGTCGCGAACCCGTTGTATTGCCTTTCATCGTACGGCTTTCCGTCGATTCACGCGGCTGGCGTAACGGTCGTAGCGCTCGCCTCGGTCGGCTGCGCCTGGTTTTACTTGTTCGCCCCCGCCGCAGCGGTCATCGCCGCGTCGCGCGTCGCTTTCGGCTTGCACTCGCTGACGCAAGTCGCGGCAGGCGTGGCGCTCGGCGCCGCGGTTTGGATTGCCGCAAGCGAGTTGCTCGACGCATTTCGCAAGCGGCGCGAACGCAAGGCGCGCAAGGAACGAAAGCTTTCGACTCGCGAAGCGCACGCCGCGGTGCCGCGCGGGTTCGGCGAACGCTTCCGCTTCGAAGCCAGGCGTCAAGGCGTGCACGTGCTTTTCGGCGCGCTCGTCATAGCAGTCGCCTTGGTTTTCGGGAAAGAAGCGGCGCTCGCCGCCCTCCTCGCTTCGCTTGCCGTCGGGCTCGTGATAATGCAGTTTTCAGCCCGCAAAATCAAGTTTTTCTTTTTCGATTGGGCGCTCGGCTTTTTCGAGCGCCGCGGCGCGAAGCCGGGTTGGGGCGCGCTCAACTTCGTCGTGGGCGCGTTGTTCGCTTTGTCGTTCTCGCAATCGCTCGCGTTCGGTTGCGCGGCGGTGGCGTTCCTCGCTTTCGGCGACGGTTTTTCGACGGTAATCGGCATGGTTTTCGGCCGCACGCCCGCGCACGGCTCGAAGAGTTGGGAGGGTTTCGCGGGATTCGTGTGCGCGTCGTTCATTCCCGCCTTCTTCCTGCTCGGCTGGCAATCCGCTTTATTTTACTCGATTGTTTTGGGTTTCGTCGAACTCGTGGACTTCAAGATAAACGACAACTTGTTGATTCCTGTTTGCGCCGTGGCGTTGAAGCAGTTGACTGGCGTGTGAGGAAAGCGAAAAACATGAAGAAACCGGCGGGGAGAAGAAAAAGGTTGCTAATCGTTTTCGAAGGGCTTGACGCGAGCGGCAAGCACACGCAGTGCGAGTTGTTCCTCAAAAAATTAAAGTCGCTGGAATTGAAGACGGCATTTTACGCTTTTCCCGCTTACGCGACGAAATCCGGAAAAATAATAAAAAAATACTTGGCTGGCGATTACGGAGGAAAAAACGCGTTGCCGCCGCGCGCAATCGCGCTGCTTTACGCGCTCGACCGCGCGCAATTCAAAAACAAAATCGCTCGCGACCTGAAAAAAGGCAGAATCGTCGTGTGCGACCGCTACGTGCAATCGAACCTTTACCAGGCGGCGAAGCTCCCGCGCACGCAACGCCCGACGTTCATCGAGTGGGCGAAGCGCCTGGAAAGCGGAATGCCTCGCGCGGACGCAGTCGTATTCCTCGACGTTCCCCCGGTTTTAGGAAGGAAGCTTTTGAAGAAACGCGGGCGCAAAATCGACGTGCACGAGGCGGACGCGCGATTCCAGCGCGAAGTCAGGCGCGAATACTTGAAAGCAGCGAAACGAACCAAAAACTGGGCGGTAGTGAATTGCGCGAAAGGCGGGCGGCTGGCGTCGCGCGAGGAAATCGCCGGTCGCGTTTGGCGGAGCCTCGCGAAAACCGTTTCGAACTTCTTTAAACCGGAAAAGACTTGAAAAAAAAGCTTTTTAATACCACTTCGTGTCACTATCCTACCCGTAGTTGAAAGCCGTTTTGCTTGCGTTCAAGACGTTTGAAAAACGGTTTTTGTTTTCGTAGCGTTTTAGAACAGTTTTCAGGAGGCGGTGCGCAGTGAATTGGAATTACGGCAACAGCGTTTTCAAAACCGTTTTCGCTTCGTTCTTCCTCGTTGCCATCGCTTTCTCCGCATTCGCTTGCGCGGCGTCTTCCGGCGCGACCGATTCTTTCATCGTTCCCGACGTGGACCAAGTGCTGGTGTACCCCGCGTCGCACGCCGCACTAAAAACGACTGCCTCCGAAGGAATCGTTTACTATTTCGGCGGCGAATCCGTGAAAGTCAGGCTGACTAAAACCGGCGCGACGGGATTCTGGGGCTGGATGGCGAAGACTTTCACTACGACGACTGAAACGTACAACAAGTACCAGAGCATCGAGGTTTCAGTAAAGAAAATAATTTTCAACGCAAAATGCGCGGCGGCGTTGCCGGCGAACATTCCGGCTTCAAGCCAGCAGACGAGCCCGGTTTCAATAGACTTGAAGTCGAACGGGAACAAGCAAAAGCAAGTAAAACTCGTGTCGGAGCCGTTAGTCGCGATTAAATTGGATGAAGTCGCTGGCTTGTTCGTTCCGACTCCTTACTGCGACCCGCTAGTCGCCCCCGAATTCAAATCCGTTCCGGTTTGCACTAAGTCCAACACTTACGTTCCAGACACTCTCGAGTTCTGGTGGGAAAACAATTGGGACACGGGCGACGTGCTTGAAGGAATGCCGACCAACCTGCTCGTGCCGTTGTACTACACGAAACTCGCCAACAACGCCGAAGGCAAGTGGAGCAGCGAACCGTTGCTCGTGACGAAAGTCGTTTTGGAAAGCGGCGCGCCAGAACGGCTTGAAACGCGCCCGCGCCTGGCAGGCGAAAGCTCTCAAGGAGCCTCCTGGTTCTTCAAGAGAAACACGTGCGAACTGAATCCAACGAACTTTTTGCACGCGCAGTACGGCTTGTGCTCGCACCAAACCGACGTGTTAAGCACCGCGCCCAGAGGCGTCCACTTCAAGTCAACCGGGAAAAGCGCGGTCACCGTTTACGCCATAAAGCAAGAGCAGAAAACTTCGGAGCCGCGCATAACGTCGTTCAAGGTTTCGGAAGCGACGCCGTCCAAAATCGTCATGCAGTACGAGTTGAGCGCGCCGGCCGCCGCGCTAGTCAAACTGACTCCCAAGCTTTACGACGAAAGCGCGCTCGCCGCGTTCGGCTTGAACCCGCAAAAAGACTATTACGCTAAATACGCAACCAAATTCTATAGCGCAACGGTGCATTACGGCGACTGGAACGCGAGGAACCCGAAAGGCACTTACACCGACGCCGGAACACAGCTTTACTACAACACCGACTCGCTCAAAAGCAATGCGAAGCTCACGAAAGAGCAAATCGACTGGAACTACCGCGCGGGCGGAAACGAAAAGTTTTACGCCGCGACTTACGAAATCAGCCTGCAACTCCCGCAGTACCAACAGGAAATGAAGGCGCTCAACGAGTACGGCTTGCCGGCGACGGAACTCGTTAACGCCAACGCGGACGACAAGGCGCAAATCGCGCAAGTAATAATCGAGCCGGGCGAACTGGCGAAAGCCGAAACAGTGTGGGAATACTCTTACCACGTGCAAACCGCGACCGCGCCGAACACGCTGAACGTGGTCGTTTACTCGGCCGTCGGAGGCCAAATAGGCGCGCAAGGAATGCCGGTTGAATCCTACATCGCGAGCAGCGGTTCGGAGCCCCTCAAACTCGGAAAGCTTTACTACGTCAAGAAAAGCGTTCCCGCGGAAGCAGCGACTTTCGAGATTACGAAGCTCGCGGAAAGCGATTACTACGTGCTCACGGTTTACCGCGGCGTAAAGGAAGAAGCGACGGCGCCCGCGGCTGGCGCAGCCGGCTTGAAGAAGCGCGGCGAAGCGTGCACTCCGACGATCGAGTGGGACGACACGATTGCGGCGTGCGTCAAGCAAAGCGGCGTGAACCCGTCGAGTTGCCCGAACCTCGCGAACTACCGCGGCGACTGCGTTGCAACGCAAAAGTCGGAAGACGGTTCGAAGGACTACTACTTGTCGTGCGTCAAAAACTTGAAGCCAGCGGCTTCGGCGCCTGACTACATTTGCGCAGCCATGTACCAAGTGAGCGGAGGAAGCAACTGCTACGCCGTCGACCCGCGCGCGAACACTCCGAGCGAGTGCGTTCAACCCGCGAGCGGCAAGTCGTTGTGCCTGCGTCCGTACGACGCGCAAAAGAAAGCCGGCGGCGTGTTCTACGGTTCCTGCGCCAAGGGAGGGACGTACGACCAGGAAGCCGGTCCTTCCAGCGAGTATTGCCGCGTGCAAATAACGTTCAACGAAGCGAATACCGCTGACAACGTTGTTCCCTTAATCAAAGTGAACGCGGAATGGCTGGTCACGCAGGCTTCCGGCGCGAACAAAGCCGTTTTGAAAATCACGTACCCGAGCGAATTGTCGGGCGCAGCTGGTTTCAAGGACGACTTCACGTCGTATTCCAAAGCGTTCGGTTACCCCGACTTGAAAGTCGGCAGCAAGCAGGCTTACCCCTTGACTTACGAGGTGAGCAAGCCGTCGAGCGTCTTGCTCAAGAATTACCTTGCGGCAAAAAGCGGTTCCTTCAGCGGGTTCAAGTTCGAACTCGAGTTGTCGAAGCAAAGCGGCAACGGCGCAGCGGAATCCAAGCGAACAATAAAATGCGTTTTGACCGGCAGCTTGACCGCGAAGCCAGCGCCGAAAACCGACGAGTTGACGAGATCGCCTGAAGGAGGTTACTGCGAGGCTTTCGACGACCCCTACATCAACTTGGACGGCGCAAAAACGTGGGGCAAACTCTACCAAATAGTCGACATCGCCGCCTTCTTCTCCGTCATTCCGGCGGTAACGGTTTCGAAACTCTTGGGTTACGGGCCGAGGGCTTACGTCACGCAAATAGATTATTACTTGGCTGACGCTCCCACCGAAGGACGCACGCCGAGCGAACTCAAGGCGCTAGTTTTCCCGTACGGCCGCTGGATTAACATCAACAAGGCGGCGATGTTGTTCCCGTGGATGACGCTGTTCACGCCGCTCGCCGGCTACGCTTACACGCCCGTCGGCGCGGTAATCTACACTACTCCCGGCGGAGGCAACCGAAAAACGACGACGGCGTTCTTCGTTTCGTTCAGCCCGTTCGCTTGGCACAAGATGCCTGACGTGAACATCGGTTCGCACGCGATTTGGAAGCAAGGAAACGTGGTGAGCGTCTTTTACGGCCGCGACGAAAACCCGTTCGCACCAGGCGTCAGCTCGGGCGTATCGACGCAAGGAAGAACGACTACGGCTTCAGTAACGGAGTCGGCTTCGTTCACGCAATCCTTGTTTAACACGTGGTGCCCGCTCGCCGACGACCGCGACTGCGGCTTCCTGTACAGCGACGGCAAGACGGGAGAACACAAAGTGCGCATCGCCGTAACCGAGAACGACTTCCAGAAACTCGGCTTGCAGAACACGGTTTACTTCGACTTGATTGAACTCGGGCCGCAAATAACGAAGACCGAGGAACTCACCAAGGGAACGGAATGCGTTTTCGGCTCGAACGGAAAACTCGAGTGCAGCGTGGGACCCGACTCCAAGTACGCGCGCGAGCAAGGAAAGTTTTTGAGGTTCAAGTTCAAGGACTCGGACGGAAAAGTCGTGGCTTACGCGGACTGCATTCCGCCCAGCCGCGACGTCACGGCGCCAGCCGAAAAGGAACCGTCGACTCCCGCGCAGAAAACCGCGTCCGCCAAGAATCTTGAAGAAAAAGCCGCTTGCACGTTCACGTGGTACAACTTGTTCTTTCCCGGCGAGTACACGGGCGGCATTTACCCAGTCAAAATATCGTTCAACACTCCCGATTGGAACGCCTTCAACCCGCCGTACCAGTACGGCTTGGTGAAACTGACTTACAACGACGACGGCGACACCGCGCAATTCCAGTACCTCCTGCAGAGAACCATGCAGCGCACGGCGTGGTTCGACGGCGTGATGGCGGATTCGGCTACGGCGAAACTGTTGCTTTACAAGTACAAGCAGGCGATGGATTCGAACCTCGAAGCCGACGCCTCCGCGCCGTGCGAAATCAAGGTTGAAACACCGACGTTGGAGTGCTCTGTCGACTTGGCGAACAACAAAGTTTATTACTACGCGGGAGGCGACGTTACCGCGATGGTGCGGAATGCCGGCGCGCTCGTCTTGTCGTACGCTCTCGACGGAGAAGACAAAAGCGAAAAACTCGTTTACTTGCAGAACAAGGGCTACAGCGAAGGTTACTTGAAGATGCCCGACTACGTCAAAGGCAAGCTAGGAGACGCGACGGACTTCGAACTGTGGACTTTCAAGAAAGCGAAGAGCGTTGCGCCAGTAGGGTTCGACAACCTGCGCATTGAAGGCGACACTTACCTGCACGTCAAGTGCAAGACGGCTTGAGCAATACGCGGCTTGAACTCGCTTGAACGCGCGTGAACGCGCCGCAAGCGCGCCCGAGCGCTCTGCGGGGGGGCGCTTCGAATAAGCTTTAAAACCACTTGCTTCGTTAGCGTAGCTGTAGACAAAGAAAGATTTTCTTTGAAGAATCTTTGAAGAGTCTTTGAAAAAAAGAGGTGTGTCGAGCTTGAACAAGACTAACAAGGTTATAATCGCTTCAATAGCGTTTTGCTGCCTGTTGTTGCTCGGCTGCGCGCAAACCCAGAATCAAAACGCGCCGAACGCAAGCGCCGCCCCGTCTTTCGCGCAGGCGCCAACAGCGCAAGTCTCGATTCTCGACGGTTCCGTCGAGCCGGCAACGCTGAACATCGCGAAAGGCACTGTAGTCGTATTCACGAACAACGGCGAACTCGCGCACGACGTCGTGTTTGAAGACGAGGAAAGCGCGGCGCTCGCGCCAGGCGAATCGTTCAGCAAACTCTTTTCCGAGGCAGGCGAATTCAATTACGCTTGCTCGCTTCACTACGGGCTCGAGAAAGGCGTAGTCAAAGTGGCGTGACGAACCGAATCCGCGTTTTTCTTTTTTTTCGTTTTTTCCTGTTAGCCGTTAGTCCCAGCGTTTTTTAAACCCGCGAAGCGAAAATATTCTCCGCGCGCCGCGCTTTGCGCGCTGCGCTCCGATCGTCTAGTCCGGTCAAGGACACTGGCCTTTCAATACACTTCTTTCTTTTTAGAAAAAAGAAAGACCTGTACTAGAAAGAAAAAACGGGAATATTTTTTTGTTCCTCGTTTTTTTCTTTTGGCAGCCTACATTTTCTTTTTTCGGAAAAAAGAAAAGGCGGGAAGAAAGCCGGTAACTCGGGTTCGAATCCCGATCGGAGCATACGACTCTCGTTCCAGAACCCGGATTAGAAAGGTTTTTCAACAAAGCCGTGCGAAT
>CAZWIQ010000004.1:14681-39852 GCA_964634375.1 Microcaldota archaeon | reverse complement strand
GGGCGCATGACCGCGGGGCATTTGCTCGAAATGCTCGGCGGCAAAGCGGCTTGCGCGAGCGGCTCGCGCAAGGACGGCACGGCTTTCAGCGGGGACGCGCAGGAAGACTTCGAACGCGAACTCCTCGAACGCGGCTTTCACCCGCACGGGGAAGAGGTTCTTTACGACGGGAGGACGGGCAAGCGCATTCACGCGAAAATCTTTACGGGCGTCATTTACTACCAGCGCCTGCACCACCTCGTTTCGCTGAAAATGCACGCGCGCTCGCGCGGTCCCGTGCAGATGCTCACCCACCAGCCGACCGAGGGACGCGCCCGCGAGGGAGGGCTGCGGCTCGGGGAAATGGAGCGCGACTGCTTCATTGGGTTCGGCGCGGCTTCGCTGCTCAAGGAGCGCATGATCGAGTCGAGCGACAAGACGACTGAACTCGTTTGCGGCAATTGCGGCGCGCTCGCGGTTTACGACAAGCTGAAGAACAGGCGTTACTGCCCGTTGTGCGAGGGAACGCAAATCAGCGAAGTGCTCATGAGCTACGCTTTCAAGCTCTTGCTCGACGAAATGAAGAGCATCGGAATATTCCCGAAAATCAAGATCAAAGACAAGGCGTGAAAAGAAAGAAAAAGAAAGGAAAAGAACGGAAAAGAAAGGCGTGATGTTCGCATGAAAATCATTGAATCGATTCAATTCTCGTTGTTTTCGCCCGAACAGATACGCAAGATGAGCGCCGTGAAAATCACGGTGCCCGACACTTACGACGAGGACGGTTACCCGATCAACGGCGGGCTCGCGGACCAGCGGCTCGGCGTCATCGACCCCGGCTTGAAATGCAAGACTTGCGGGGGAAGAATGAAGGATTGCAGCGGGCACTTCGGGCACATAGAACTCGTGCGCCCCGTCGTCCACGTAGGGTTCGCGCGAACCGTTTACCAATTGCTTCGCAGTTGCTGCCGCAAGTGCGGCCGCTTGATGACGACGACTTCCCTCGAAAAAATCGCGCGCTCGAGCGAGTGCCCGCACTGCGGCGAGCCGCAGAAGGCGGTTTCGTTCGTCAAGCCCACGAGTTACTACGAGGAAGACCGCAAACTCCTCCCGAACGAAGTGCGCGAACGCCTCGAGCGCATTCCCGACGAAGACCTCCGCGCGCTCGGCGTTTCGATTCGCCCCGAGTGGATGGTTATAACCGTCCTGCCGGTTCCGCCGGTCACGACGCGTCCGAGCATCACGCTCGAAACCGGGGAACGCAGCGAAGACGACCTTACCCACAAGTTAGTCGACATTCTGCGCATCAACCAGCGCCTTGAAGAGAACGTCGACGCGGGCGCGCCGCAGCTCATAATCGAGGATCTTTGGGAGCTCCTGCAATACCACGTCACCACGTTTTTTGATAATGAGACCGCGGGCGTTCCCCCCGCGCGCCACCGCTCTGGACGCCAGCTGAAAACGCTTTTCCAGCGCCTGAAAGGCAAGGAAGGCCGCTTTCGTTACAATCTCAGCGGAAAGCGCGTGAACTTCAGCGCGCGCACCGTTATCTCGCCGGACCCCGTGCTCAGCATCAACGAGCTAGGCGTGCCGGAGGAAATCGCGCGCGAACTCTCCGTGCCGGTCAGCGTCACGGAGTGGAATTCCGAAAACATCCGCCTGCTCGTCCGCGAGAAAGCCGACAAAATCAATTACGTGATCCGCCCGGACGGGAGGCGCAAGAAGCTCACCGCGGCGAACCTCGAGGAAGTGCTCGCGGAACTCGCTCCCGGTTACATAGTCGAACGCCAAATCATGGACGGCGACCTCGTGATTTTCAACCGCCAGCCTTCGCTGCACCGCTTGAGCATGATGTGCCACCGCATCCGCGTCCTTCCGGGGAAGACGTTCCGCTTCAACGTCGCCGTCTGCGCTCCGTACAACGCGGACTTCGACGGGGACGAAATGAACATCCACGTCCCGCAGAACGAGGAAGCGCAGAGCGAGGCGGACGTCTTGATGGGCGTCGAATCCCAGATTTTGTCGCCGCGCAGCGGCGACCCCATAATCGCGCCGGAACTAGACCAGATCACGGGATTGTTTCTGCTGACTTTTTCGCCGGAACTCGAGTTTCCGCGCGAGGAAGCGTGCTCGCTGCTCAACGCCGCCGGATTGGAGGCGGAAGTCAAGCGAGGCGGCTTGAGCGGGCGCGAACTGTTCTCGATGCTGCTGCCGGCGGGTTTCGAGTTCGAAGCGCGCAACAAGACGTGCGTGAAGTGCGTCAACTGCCGCGAGGAAAAATGCGAGCACGACGCGTTCTTCCGCGTGAGCAAAGGAAAGCTTTTGAGCGGCCACTTCGACTCGAAAATCAACGGCGCGCTCGTGCGCGAAATATTCACGAAGTACGGCGCCGAAGACACGCGCAAATACATCGATTCCGCGTCGCGCTTGAGCGTAGCGCTCGTCACGCGCTTCGGGTTGTCGCTCAGCCTCGACGACTACGAGGTTTCGCGCGAAGGGCGCAAGGAGATTTCCGAGCTTTTCAAGAGCGGCAGGCGCGAAATGCACGAACTGATAAAGAAGTACCGCGGCAAGCGCCTCGAACGCCAGCCCGGCAAGACGCAGAAGGAAACGCTCGAGGAACACGTGATGGGAGTCGTCGAAGCCGTCCGCCACAACGCGTGGAAGGCGGTGCGCAAAAACATCAAGAAGACACCGGTCGCGTTCCACAACATCGAGTACGAGCACAACAACGCGCTGCTGATGGCGGGCGCGGGCGTGAAAAGCAAGCCCATCAACGTCGTGCAAATGGCGGCGCTCGTGGGACAGCAGGCGGTCCGCGGCAAGCGCATGACTTCCGGTTACTACAAGCGCATTCTCCCGCACTTCAAGCTCGGCGATTTGGGCGGCGAAGCGCGCGGGTTCGTGCGAAGCAACTACCGCGTCGGCTTGACGCCGACGGAGTACTTCTTCCACGCGGCGGGCGGGCGCGACTCGGTCGTGGACAAGGGAGTCAACCCGGCGAAGACGGGTTACATGCAGCGCCGTTTGATCAACGCCTTGCAGGACTTCGTGGTTGAAAAGGATTCCAGCGTGCGCGACGCGAACGGGCGGATAATCGAATTCGTTTTCGGCGACGACGGCCGCGACCCGTCCAGCGGGGGCGCGCCCATAGCTTACGGCGAGGCGGTGGGCGTCGTCGCGGCGCAAAGCCTCGGCGAGCCGAGCACGCAAATGACGCTGCGCACGTTCCACTACGCGGGCGTCGCGAGCCTCGCGCAGCTTGGCTTCACGCGCATGGTGGAAATCGTCGACGCGCGGAAAACACCCAAGAAGGCGGTCATGGAAGTGTACTTGCAGGGGGACGCGGCGCGCGATTTCGAGAAGGCGAAGTCCGTCGCGGCGAGCATCGAGCGCGTGACGCTCGACAAAGTCGCGAAAATCGAGGAGGACTTCACGCGCAAAATCGTGCTCATCACGCTCGACCGCCAGGTTTTGCGGGACAAGGGCATTCCCGAAAAAACCGTGCTGCAGAAAATAGGGGAAGTCGCGCCCGACTGCTCGCACGACGGGGCGGAAATCAAGATCAAGGTCAAGGACGACTCGCTCAAGAACGTGCGCCGCATGACGACGAGGCTGAGCGAAATCATTCTCAAAGGCGTTCCGAACATCAACCGCGTCATAGTAGTCGAGAGGAAGACGCGCGACGGGGTCGAGCTGAGCCTCGCGACGGAAGGCACGAACTTGAGCGCGGTGCTGAAAGTGCCCGGCGTCGACGCCTCGCGCACTACCACGAACGACATAATGGAAATCGCGCGCGTTCTCGGCATCGAGGCGGCGCGAAACGCGATAATCCAGGAAGTGCGGAAGGTTCTCGAAGCGCAAGACTTGCGGGTAGATTTGCGCCACATTTCGCTTATCGCGGACGCGATGACTTTCACGGGCGAAGTGCGCAGCGTGGGCAGGCACGGAATCGCGGGCGAGAAGACGAGCGTGCTCGCGCGCGCCGCGTTCGAGGAAACGGGGAAGCACCTCGTGCACGCGTGCGTTTTCGGCGAGGAAGACAAGCTCAGCGGAATCGCTGAAAACATCATCATAGGGCAGACGATTCCTTGCGGCACCGGCCGCGTTTCCCTCGTGATGAAGTCGGACTAAGGCGGATTGCGGATTAAGACGGATTGAAAAGTTTTCAATCCTACTTTACGTTTCTAATTCCCGATTTCTAGTTTCGCATTTCGAATACTCCGCCGGTGAAAACGTAGAACAAGACTAGCGCCACGCCCATCTTCGTTGCGAGCTCGGCGAAATTCGCCCCGCCTAGCACGATGGCGACTACGCCTGCGAGCAGCGCCCAATGCGCCCGCGTGAAACCGCCTTTTTCCCTTTTTTCCGTTTCCTTCTCGTGTCTAGCGTGGCGCGTAGAAGCGATTGAAATCACCGTCGTGGTTCCGCTGATTTCCGTTCGCGGGTTGTTTCCGCTTTTTCTTTTCCGTCGCGGTTTTTGCTTTTTTTTTGCTTTCTTTTGCTGTCTGCAGCGTTAATTCAAAGGCGGGCTCCCGTAAAAAGCCTTTAGCGGGCACGTGACGAAACTGCTGGGCGTTCAATCCGTTCAGCCGTTCGTTCTTTCAGGTCGTTCGTTTTATTCAATCTATCTTGACTTCGTCGCCGCAAACCCGCTCCTTCTTCCCTTTCTTCTCCGGTTCCGCGAGCGCCAAACGCACTTCGAGGATTCCGTTCTTGAACGAGGCGCGGGCGCTTCCTTTCTTGACTTTCGCTGGCAAGCGGATGGTTTTCGAGTAACGCCGCTCGCCGATTCCTTCCGCTTCGATTTCCAGCTCGTTTTCGGTCGAGCGCACGCGTATTCCGTCCTTGTTCGCGCCAGGCAATTCGGCGATGACCGTTATTTCGCAATCGCTTTTTATCACGTCGACGAGCGGTTCGCGTTCCTTGTCGCCGGCGCCGCTTTTGCCCGCTACCCTGCGGGTGTTGCCGAATTCCTGGACTATGGGTTTTCCGTCGGGCCCGACTCGGTAGCTGAACCCGTACACTCTCGGTTGTCCGTCTCCTTCGCCGCTTCGCGGCAAATCGTCGAAATTCATTTCTTCGAAGTCCATTCCCGCGAAGTTTTTCAGCATCTCGTCCATTTCGCGGCGCATCGCTTCGAACGGGTCCCCGAAATCGTCGTCGAAAAACGCCCTCCGTTTTTTGAATGCCAAGGCTAAGCACCCCCCGATTCGTCGAAACAAAAACTTCACGAAAACTTCAGCTTGCTTTTCCCTTCTTTTCGGGCGCGGAAAGCTTCGCGCGCGGAATGTTGATGGGCGCGCCGATGTTGAGCGCGTAAGCGGCAAGCGTTCCCGTCGCGGTGCCGGCGTACGTTATCGCGGTGATGACGTCTTCGGCGAATTCAGTTGGGAGAAACTTTTTCTTTTTCCACTCGTCCTCGATTTCCCTGCGTTTTTTCTCGTCTTCGTCCGCGATGAGCTCGCCTTTCACGACGATTTCCGCATTGTCGGGCGAGTAGGTTATCTTGAACTCGTACTTTATCACGAGCAAGTTTTTTTCGGCGCGCAAGTCCTCGACGTTGACGTTGACGTTCATTCCTTTCGCCGGCTCGTCGTTCTTCTTGACCGCGTTGACTCCGGTTATTCTTCCGCCCACTATCACGCTCACACACCTCTTTAACGCAAAAACGCTTCGCTTCAGCGTTTTTTATTTTGTTTTGTTTTCGCAACCGTCAAACCGTCAAAAGTCAAACCGTTCGCCGGGCGCGAGCACGACGGGAGTCGTTTTCGTGAACGCCTTCACGCGCTTCTCGAAATCGCGGACGTCCGTCCGGATGCGCGGCCACGTGTCGTAGTGCATGGGCACGACGAAGCGCGCGCGCAGCGTCTTCAACGCCTTCACGGCGCCGAGCGAGTCCATCGTATACGTTCCCCCGATTGGGAGGAAAGCGCAGTCCACGTTGATGTTCAGCATCTCGTAAAAGTCGTACGTGTCGCCCGCGAAATAAAACGATTTTCCCCCGCGCGAGCAGACGAAGCCGACGGCGTAATTCGCTTGCGGGTGCTTGGCTTGCGTGACGGCGACTTCGACTCCCATCAGCGAGAAATCGTCGCCCACGCTGACGGGAACGCGGCAGCGCATCGGAATCGACAGCTCCGACATAACGTCTTCCGGCGCCACCACCTGCGCGGCGGTCCTGCCGACGAGCGCGTTGATTTCGAGGGGGTCGCAGTGGTCGGAATGCAAGTGCGATACGAGAATCAAGTCGGCTTTGCGCACGCTGTCAGTCGTCGCCGCGCTTGGAATCGAGCGCGGGCTGCCGTCAGCCATCTTGTTCGAGAACCACGGGTCCGTGTAAATGATTTTTCCTTCGAGATTGATTTCGAATGCGGAATGCCCCAAGTAACGCACTGTCGCCATCGCCAAACACCTTCTAAACAGCGAAAACTAGCAAAACCAGCTCGCGTCTTTTATTATGCCGCCGTAGTTAAAAAACCCTTTTCTTTCCTTGACCTTCCTTGCCTTTCCTTCAGCCCACGCCGTACTTGAGGACGGAGTAAACTTCGTGCCCCTTGAGTTTTTCCCTTCCGTGCAAGTGCGTGAGCTCAATCAGAAAAGCGCAGCCGGCGACGCGGCCCCCCATTTTCTCGATGAGGCGCGCCGCGGCGCGCGCGGTTCCGCCGGTGGCGAGCAAGTCGTCGCACACTAGCACGCGGTGCCCGCGCCCGACGGCGTCCTCGTGCATTTCGATCGAGTCGGTGCCGTACTCGAGCTCGTACTCTTCGCTCACCTTGCGCCAAGGCAGTTTTCCTTTCTTGCGCACGGGCACGAAGCCGGCGCCGATTTCGTTGGCGACTGCCGCGCCGAAGATGAATCCCCTTGATTCCATGCTGACGACTACGTCGATGCCTTTTCCGCGAAACGGCTCCGCCAACGCGTGAATCGCTTCGTGCAGCGCGCGGGCGTCTTGCAGGAGCGTCGTGATGTCGTAAAAAAGAATTCCTTTTTTTGGGTAATCCGGTATCGTGCGAATATTTTTCTTCAAGTGCTCGAACTTCGCTTCGTTTTCAGCTTTTTCAACCATTTGCTCACCCGCCGCGCTTTTTTCTTTGAGAAACGTATGTTCTGAATAAAACGTTTCGTCTTTCTACGCCGAGATTTCCGGCGAACGCGCGTGCTTGTTTCCTGTCGACATTCAGCCCAGGCGTTCCGACTACGAAACTCGCTTGCGTTTGCAAATCCCGGCGAACGCAATCGCGGATGAATTCCTGGACGCCGGCGAAAGCGTTTTTAACGCGCGGCCTGCAAACGCGTTCGTAATCTTCCGGAGTCAAGGCGTTCAGCGAAACGGAAACCGCGTTGACCCCAGCTCGCTTTAACTCGAGCGCGACGTCGCGTTCCTTGTTTTGCGGCATGACGCCGGCGTGCCCGTTCGTGTCAACCCGCACTTTAACCCACGGAAACTCTTTTTTCGCGGCGCGCGTTATTTCAAGCAAGCGGTTCAAGTAAAGCGTCGGCTCGCCAATACCGCAAAAAACTATCCAAGGCGTTTTCCGCCCGACTTTTCGGCGCAACTCGCGCAAAACGTCGCCCGCGCTCGGCGGCCGCTCGAGCTCGAGTTTCGCGCCCAACATTTGCTCGAGCGCTTGCTTGTCGCAGAAAACGCATCGATTCGTGCAAGCGTAGCGCGGAGCGAGGTTGACGTAAACATTCGCGCCCCTTTGCGGGTGCGAGTAAACGATTTTCCCTCTTCCTCTCGCCATTTTTCACACGTCCAGCAAAACGCGAATCCTCCACTCTTTGCTCGCCCGACTCGGCTTCGCCACGCGGAGTTCCCCGAAAGTAACGGCTTTCACGACGGTTCCGCCTAGCTCCGGCTTTTCTTTTTCGCCGCAAGCGACGCCTTCAACGATAAAGCCTTCCTTGTTTTCGCCGAACTTCGTGACTTTAAAGCGCTTGAAGAAAACTTCGCCGGCGTCGCTTTCGCTCAACAAGCGGCCGAGAGTGAACACGACGAGTTCGTCTAGACGGCGCGCTGTTTCGCGCACTTTAACCTTCTTTTTTTCCTTGAGTTGCTTCGTTTTCGCGATAGTGTCGAAAAGCGCTTGCGCCGCTGCTTCGAGCGCGCGCTCGAAACTCGCGCCGCTCGCTTCGAAGAGAACGTCCGCCTTGTGCTCGAGAATTTCGTATTTCCCCATGCAGTCAAAACCCTTGGATAGCCAGAAATAGTTTTAAGCGCAAAATCGTTTTAAACCCGCCGCTCGATAATACTCCAGCGCGAAAGAAAGGTGGTTGAATGCTTCCGAAGATGGATCCAAAGCAAATGGCTAAACTAATGCAGCAAATGGGGTTGCGCACCGAAGAAATCGACGCCGAGCGCGTAGTCATCGAAAAAACCGACGGAAAACGCTTCATTGTTGAATCGCCAAGCGTTACCCTCATCGACGCGAAAGGACAGAAAAGCTTTCAAGTCAGCGGCGAAGTGCGCGAGGAAGAAGGAAAAGGCGTTTCCAGGGAAGCGGCGCCGGACGAAGACAAGGGGCTTGAGGAACGCGAGGAAGACGACGCGAGCGTCGTCGCCGCGCAGGCTGGCGTGAGCAAGGAGGAAGCGCAGGCGGCGCTTGACGCGGCTGGCGGCGACATCGCTGAAGCGATTATGGCGCTGGAAGCCAAGAAAAAACGCTGACGCCCCCCCGCTTTTTTTACGTCACGCTTATATTGTTTTCCGGCGTAACGATTGCGGGTGGTGTTGAAATGCCTAAGAAAGCGAAGAAGCACAAGAAAGGCTGCACTTGCTGTTGCTGCAGGTAAAACCGTTTTGTTTCCTTTTATTTTCTGGTTTTTTTTTCAGTTTGTTTTTCAGTTTCTTCTCACGAACCAACCGACGATTATGAGCGCGAGCCCGATTGCGAACGGTTCGAGCGAGTCCTTCACGCCTTTGAGGAGCTTGAGCCCGAGGAACAACGGGTTGCCTTCAAACCAAAAGTTCAAGCCTTGAATGAGGAAGAACACGCCGGCTATTATCATGGCCCAGCCGAGGATTTTCAACGCGCCCATTTTTTCACCGAGGCGTATTAGCGAAGCGCTGGCTTTAAAAACTTGTTTCACCACTATTCTGCTCTCTGCTATCCCGAGTTGAAAGGAATGGAAAGGGATTCACTTCATCGCCGCAACGCCTGCCGCAACGCCTGAAACGGCGCTTCTTCTCACTCCCAAGCCTTTCCAAACTCGTTTTAATTCTCTTTATCGTTACTCTTGCGTTGGCGCAGGTAGTGTAGTCTGGTTAGCATCAGGGCTTGTGGAGCCTTTGACCCGAGTTCAAATCTCGGCCTGCGCCCTTCAATTTTTATTTTTTGTTTTCTGAAAAACGAGGTTGTTCAACCGTGATTTACGATATAATCAACAAGGTTTACGCCCTCGAGAAAAGCGGCAAGCGCGTCGTCAAGCTGAACGTCGGCGAGCCGGACTGGCTCGCCGAGCCGCAGGCAATCGACGCCGCCATGCAGGCGTTGCGCGCGGGGAAAGCCCACTATTCAAGCGGCGCGGGGGAAATCGAGTTGCGCGAGGCGATTGCGCGCGAGCACGCTTGCGAAGCGAAGAACGTCGTCGTCACGCCTGGATGCAAGTTCGGGATTTACGCGTTTCTCTCGCTCGCGTTGAAGCCCGGGGACAACGCGGTTGCGTTCGCTCCGTACTGGACTGCTTACGACTTGATGTGCAAACAACTCGGCGCGCGGCTTAAACTCGTGGACTTGCGTTTGGAAGACGGTTTCGCTCCCGACGCAGCGGCGCTCGAACGCGCGATTGACGAACGCACTCGCGTCGTAATCATGAACACGCCGAACAACCCGACGAGCAAGGCGTGGACGGAAGCGCAAGAGCGGGAAGTCATCGACTTGTGCAAGCGCAAAGGCGTTCTCGTTCTCGCTGACGACGCTTACCGCGACTTGCTTTTCAAGCCGCGCGGCGACCGCCCGCTCGAAAGCGGAGGCGGAGTCGTCATCGCGACGACGTTTTCGAAAGCGTTCGGCATGACTGGGTGGCGAGTCGGCGCGATGCTCGCTGACGAATCGTTGATTAAAAAAATGACGGCGTTCAACCAAATGACGGTTACGAACGTTCCCGCGTTCCTGCAATTCGGCGCGCTCAAAGCGCTTGAACTCAAGGAAGCGACTGAAAAGAAAGCGCGTTTGTTGTCGCTGCGGCGCGCGCAACTCGCGTCGCGCGCGTTGAATGGCAAATTCGCTTTCGCGGAGCCTGACGCGGGTTTCTACGTTTTCCCGAAACTCCCAGATTCTTTCGAAGGCGATGCTGTGAGATTCGCGAACCGCTTGGTTGACGAAGCGGGCGTTGCTTTGGTTCCCGGCGCGGCGTTCGGCGATTACCCGCGGTTCTTCCGGATATCGTTGGCGGCGAGCGACGAGTCGCTGGAGTTCGCGCTCCGCAAAATCGTGGAAGTGGCGCACGCTGACTTTCGATAGTAATAAAACGCTCTCTTTCCCGAATTAAGTCATGCCTAAGCGCGGGTCGAGCAGGAATCCTCGTTATGCCGGCAAGAGAATTGAAGCCGCCGAGCCTCGAGCGGACTTGCATACTCACACGAATTTGTCTACTGGGCATTACCCGCCTGAAACACTCGTTCGAATACTTGCGGACCAAAACATTCGCGTATTCGCTGTAGCCGACCACGGAGAACAAGCGGGTTTTATTCGAGCGAAGCGCGCTTCGCAAGAAATTGGTTCCGGCGCATTGATTTTGCCGGCAGTCGAGTTGGACGCTAACGCCGCGCACGCCGGGAAAAATTATAATCTTCACTTGCTGGTTTACTTTCCTTCTGAAGCGTCTAGCCAAGAAATAACGAAAGCGATTGCTAAAGCGAGCGAGACGCGCAGAAACAGGATAATAATGACGTTAGGCAAGTTGAGTGAATTGGGTTTTGACGTTGGCGGCGTTGGGCGCGTCGACGGAGTAGCCACTCGAGAAATCGAGGTAGTGAACGCGCTTTGGAAGAAACCGGAAAACCGCGCGTTAGCAAACTCGCTTTTGACGAGGGCGTTTAACCCTACGGAACGCCCCCGAGATTTTCTCGGGTTCGTGCGCGGTTTAAGCGAGCCGGGCGAGCGCGTAACTCGCTACTCGGTTCCGGCCGAGTACTACATTAACGCGGTGAACGCTCTCGGCGGCCACGTAGTCCTCGCTCACCCTGGCTTGCAGAAGTTGTACGTGCCGACTCCAGTGATTGAACGGTTGGTTGACGTTGGATTGCACGGAATCGAAGTTTTTCACCCGAATCACTCGAGCGTTGAAGTGCGGCGCCTGGCGGAAATAGCGCGGCAGCGCGGTATGACCGCGACTTTCGGTTCTGACTTCCACAAGCAGTGGCCGACGCAATTCAAGCGCTTGCTCGACAGGAAAGGACAACTAGAAGTAATCGAAGAAATTCGGCGAGTTGCTGGGGACGCGAGCGCGCCGCGCGAGTCGCGCGAGTTCGCGCGAAAACTGTTGGATCACTTGAAAGTAATAATGAATTAATCGCGCTCTGCAGCCTTCCGTGCTTTAAGTTTTTCGTCTTTTTTCGAGTTCAGCGCACGCTTCGCTCGGCGAAACACCTGTTTTAGCTAAAAGCACGGTTGTGAAGTAAAGCAAGTCCGCCGCTTCCTTGACGCGCCGCGCTTTTTTCTTTTCAGTCGCGAGTTCGCTTGCTTCCTCGCAGATTTTGCCTAAGAGCTTGTTTTTCTTGCGCGCGATTTCCGTGGTGTACGACTTTTTCGGTTTTTCTTTGATTCGGTGCTTGGCTACTTCAAAGAGTTCGTCGAGGAAACGCGTTTTCGAGTAAACGCGCGCAGGATCGAATTTTCGCTTCAAAAACCGTTTTCCTTCTAGCGTACGGTAGAAGCACGTTTCAAAGCCTTCCCCGCACGCCGCGCCGCGCGGGCGCACTAGCGCGAGGAACGCGTCGCCATCACAGTCTTTGAAAAGTGCGCTGACGCGTTGCGTGTTGCCGCTTTCCTCGCCTTTCATGACCGCGCGCTTCTGCTTTCGGCTGTAACGCCACGTGAAACCCGTTTTTTTCATTTTTCTAATAGTGGCTTGGCTTGCGTAAACGAGGCTGAGCACTTGCTTCGAATTCGCGTCCTGGATTATTAACGGAAAAATCTTTTTGCTGCCGCTCACCTTACTTCAACCCCCTGTTTTTTCAGAAATTTTTTGACGGCGCCGATGCTTGTTTCCTCGTAGTGGAACAAGCTCGCCGCGAGCGCCGCGTCAGCGCGTGTTTTCTCGAAAACATCGGCGAAATCCTGTTTTCTTCCCGCTCCGCCGCTCGCGGTGACTGGGATTCGCACGGCGTCGCACACGGCGCGCGTCAACTCGATGTCGAACCCGCGTTTCGTGCCGTCCGCGTCCATGCTTGTGAGAAGGATTTCGCCTGCGCCAAGGCGTTCGCAGCGCTTTGCCCACTCGACTGCGTCGACGCTCGTTTCCTCGCGTCCGCCGTAAGTGAAGACTCGCCATTTGCCGCCAGCGCGTTTCGCGTCGATTGACGCGATTATGCATTGCGAACCGAATTCGTCGCTGGCTTGGCGGATTAATTCCGGGTTTTCTAGTATTGCCGTGTTCAGCGACACTTTGTCCGCTCCGTTCGCGAGCGCCACGCGCGCGTCTTCGATTGTCTTGATTCCTCCGCCGGCGCTTAACGGAATGAATAATTGCGAGGCGGTTTCGCGCAAAACTTTTAGAAATATTTTTCTGCCTTCGACTGACGCGGTGATATCGAGGAAGACGAGTTCGTCTGCCCCCGCCTCGTTGTACCGCCGCGCGAGCGCGACTGGGTCGCCTGCGTCGCGCAACCCCTTGAAGTTCACGCCTTTGACTACGCGTCCGTCGCGGACGTCGAGGCAAGGAATAACGCGTTTGGCTAGCATTGCGCGGCCACCCCCGTTGCTTTTGCAACGTCAATCGCTTGCTCGAGCGTGAACTTTTTTTCGTACAATGCTTTGCCTACTACGACGCCTGCGGCGCCCGCGCTGGCGGCGGCGCGGACGTCGTCCAGGCGCGCGACTCCGCCCGCGGCGTAGACGGGGAGCGTAGCCGCATCAACGATTTTCTTGAGCGTTGCCGTGCGCGTTCCCTTGAGCGTTCCGTCGCGCTCGACGTCCGTTGCTAAAAAGCCGGTGATGCTTGTATTTTCCAATTCCGTGATGGCGCGTTTAGTCAGTTTCGTGCCGCGTTTTGTCCATCCGTTTACTTGGATTTCTCCGTTGGCGTAATCGATTGCCGCGAGGGTTTCGCCGCACCGAGTTATTTTTTCGAGTTCGGGAGTGAATGCCGCGGTTCCGATAATGACTCGCTTGACTCCGATGGAGAATAGTTGTTTGGCTCGCGTTGCGTCGCGTATTCCTCCGCCGACTTGAATTTTTGCTTTGCCTCGAATCGCTTTGACTATTGCTTTGATTGCGTCGGCATTGCTTCCGCTGCCGCTTGCGAGCGCTGCGTTCAAGTCGATGACGTGCAGCGTTTTCGCTCCTTCCGCAATAAACTTCAAAGCTACGCTAACTGGATTTGAGTCGTAACTTGTTTTTGCTTGTGGTTTGCCTTTCACTAGGCGAACGCACTCGCCGTCTAGCAAGTCAATCGCGGGCATTAATTCGAAACCGTTTGCGTCGTTCATTTCTTCGCCAACTCCACGAAATTCCTTAAAATCTTTAATCCCGCCGCACCGCTTTTTTCGGGGTGGAACTGCGTCGCGTAAACGTTTTCGCGCCAAACTGCTGAAGAGAAGCGCACGCCGTAAACGGTTTCCGACGCGATTACGCCCGCGTCGCTTGGCTTGGCGTAAAACGAGTTCACGAAGTACGCGCGCTCGCCGCTCGCCACGCCTTCGAACAAGGGGCACTTCGCGTTGATTTCCAGCGAATTCCAACCGATTTGCGGCACTTTGACGCTCGGCGGAAAACGCGTGCAATTGCCTTCAAAGAAGGCGAAGCCGCTAACACCCGGGCTTTCGTCGCTTGATTCGAAGAAAACTTGGAGTCCCAAGCAGATTCCGAGCAACGGCTTGCCGCTCGCAGCGAATTCCTCGATTGCGTCGCGCAGCGGTTCGAGCTTGCGCATCGCTGGGCCGAACACGCCCACGCCCGGGATTACGAGGGCGTCGCACTCCGCGATTTCCCGCGCGGTTTTGGCGAGCGCGGCGCTCGCTCCCGCTGCCTCGAGCCCGCCTCGAATGCTGAATAGATTGCCGGCTCCGTAATCGACTACGCCTATGCTTGGTTTTGCTTCGCTCACAAAATCCCCTTCGTGCTCGGAATCCCTTGCTCTCGCTCGTCGAACTCGCACGCGGCGCGCATCGCGCGGGCGAACGCTTTGAACAGCGCTTCAATCTTGTGGTGCTCGTTGCGCCCGCTCACGCGCAGGTTCACGTTCGCGCCGGCGTTTTGAGCGAAAGCCTCGAAAAAGTCGTAGACTAGCTCCGTGCTCAAGTCTCCGACTTTCTCGCGCTTGAATTCCGCGTCTAGCGCAAGGCATGGCCTGCCGCCTAAGTCGAGCGCGCACTGGGCGAGCGATTCGTCCATCGGCAGAATGAAGAAACCGTACCGCGCGATTCCGCGTTTGTCGCCGAGAGCTTGCTTGAACGCGCTGCCCAGCGCGATGCCGATGTCCTCGACTGTGTGGTGTTCGTCCGTCTCAAGGTCGCCTTTCGCCGCGACGCGCAAGTCGAATTTGCCGTGTTTTGCGAACAAGCACAGCATGTGATCGAGAAAGCCCACGCCCGTAGCGATTTCGTAAACGCCGTTTCCGTCGACGTTCAAACTGATTTTTATCTTGGTTTCGTTCGTGTTCCTCTCGATTTCACTTTTCCTCTGCATATTCTACCACCTTCTTCGTAATCGCGGCAAAATTCGGTTCCGCGTTGAGCTTTATCGACAATCCGCCTGCGCCGCTTATCGCGTAGAGAAACGGGTCGTCAGAAGCGCTGTCGCCGATTCCAGCGAAGCGCGAAAGCGGAATACCTATTTTTTTCGAAACGCGTCGAACGAAATCGGCTTTAGCCTCGCTTTCCATCGCTGGCCCCGCGAAGCCGACCGCGTTTCCTTCAGCGTCGAGCGTCATTTTCGTGGCGCCCACGTTTTCGACCGGGATTCCCACGCGTTTCGCGAAAGCTCGCGCTATAGGCTCGTAAGTCGCGCTCGCCACGAAAACGGGAAAATCATTGCTTCGAAGCGTCGCGATGAACTCCTTGACTCCAGGAAAAATTTCGGCTCTGCCGGCGATTTCCTCGAAAACGCGTTTCTTGACTGTGCCGTTCTCGCGCAGGACTTCGCGCGCGACGAGTTCCACGTCGATTGATTCGTATACTTGGCTTTTCGGCACGCCGAACTCTTTCTCTATTTTTTCGGGCGCGTTCTTGCTCCACTCGTAAACGCGTTCTCCGAGCTCGCGCTTTCCGAAAGCCTCGTAAAAATCGAACATCGTGTCGTTAGGCGTAAGCGTGCCGTCCTGGTCGAGCACAACCGCGATTTTCTTCATTTTTCAAGAACCTCCTTGATTTTTTCTATGAGCGCGTTGTTGTCACTGGGAGAGCGAACGGTGACGCGCAGGCAACCGCTTATTTTGCGCGAGAAATTGCGGGCGACCACGCCGCGCGACAACAACGCTTCGAAAACCCGTTGGCTGGCGTCTTCACTCTCGAATTTTACGAGCAGGAAATTCGTTTGCGACGGGTAAGCGAGCAAGCCGAGCCGCTTGAATTCACGCCGCAAGCGTTCGCGTTCGCCGATTGTTTTCGCGACGTTTTCGCGCATTCGATCCTGGTTTCGTTTTTCCAGCGCTTTGAGCGCGAGGCGGATTGAGAGCGCGCTCACGCTATTCGGAGGGCGAATTTTGTTCATTTCCGCCGCGATTTCCGGAGGTGCAATCGCGTATCCGACTCGTGCGCCCGCCAAGCTGAACGCTTTCGAGAAAGTGCGGACGATGATTGCATTGTTCGTGCCAAGTGCGGTTTCGCCGCAAAACTCGTAGTACGCTTCGTCGACGACGACCGGCGCGGGCGATTCTTCGCACAATTCCTTTATTTCCTGATCGGGCGTCAAGTTTCCAGTCGGGTTGTTTGGATTGCAAGTGAAGAAGACCTTAGTTTTCTCCGCCGCATCGAGCATTTTGCGGTTGTCGACGGAAAAATCCGGTTCCCTTTGAACAAGAATTGCTTTGCCTCCCATTTGTTCGACGACGATGCGGTACATCGAATAAGTCGGCGTCGATATGACGGCGGCGTCGCCGTTGTCGATGAACGTTTTAGCGATAACGTCGAGAACCTCGTCCGCTCCAGCGCCAATAACGACTTGCTTTGCATCGCATTTCGCGTAGTCGGCGATTGCTTTCGTTAATTCATCGTAAGACGGGTCGGGATACTCGTTCAAGTCGCCGGTTTCGATTTCGAGCTGCGCTTGAAACGGCGAAGTGTTCGTGTCAAAGCGCTTGACGTCGCTTTCGCGCAAGCCGAACCGCTTCGCTATCGCCGCGCTCGACGCCTCCCACTCGTAAGCAGCGAATTCGCGCACTGTTTTCCTGACTTTCTCGATTTTTTCTTCGTTTTTCACTTGAATCTTTCCTCCGCCGAACGCGCGTGACCCTCCAATCCTTCCGCGCGCGCAATCGCCGCAATCGTTTTCACCAATCCGCGCAGCCCAGCTTCGTCTAGCTTCGTGACCGTAGTCTGCTTCATGAAACTCTCAACGCTGAGTCCGGAAAACGCGCGGGCAAGCCCTCCCGTAGGCAAAACGTGGTTCGGCCCCGCAGCATAATCGCCAGCAGCCTCGCAAGACCACTTCCCAATGAAAACCGCGCCCGCATTCTCGATTTTCTCGAGCAACGCCTCTGGGTTTTCAACGAGCAGTTCCAAGTGCTCGGGCGCGTAAGCGTTCGCGAACGCGACCGCGTCGTCAAGATTCTCGGCCAGGAGTAATGCTCCGTTTCGTACAAGGGCTTCGCCCGCGATTTTCTTTCGGGGCAGCAAATCGAGTTGTTTTTCCAGTTCGGCTTCGACTTTTTCAACTAGAACTTCGCTGGTTGTTACTAGGACTGCGCAAGCGTTCTCGTCGTGCTCCGCCTGCGCGAGGAGGTCAGCCGCGACGATTCGCGCTTCAGCGCCCCCGTCGGAAATAATCAAAATTTCGCTGGGTCCTGCAGGGCAATCAATTGCCGCGCCTTCCGCCGCCGCAAGCGTCTTCGCCGCGTTAACGAAAGCGTTCCCAGGGCCGAAGAGTTTATCGCACTTTGGCACGCTCTGCGTGCCCAGAGCCATCGCCGCGATTGCTTGCGCTCCCCCAACGCGGAAAACCCGCGTAGCCCCTGCGAGGGCTAAAGCCGCGAGAACGGTTGCGCCCGCGTTCGGCGGAGTGCACGCGATTATTTCGCGAACGCCCGCAACGCGCGCTGGAATAATCGTCATGAGCACGCTCGACGGGTACGCGGCAGTGCCGCCGGGAACGTAAACGCCTGCGCGCGCAACCGGCGTAGTCTTGACGGCTCCGCAACTCGTGACGCGCCGCGTTTCCTTTGGTTTCTGGGCTTCAGCGAAACTCCGAATGCGCTCCGTGCTTTCCTCGAGCGCGGTGCGCAGCTCCGGATTCAAGTTCGCCAAAGCCGCGTTCAATTCTTCTTCTCCGACAGCGATTCCGCCGCTCCAGCCGTCGAACTTCCGAGAGTAAGAGCGCAAGGCATCGTCGCCTTTGTTGCGCACGTCTTCGAAAATGTTTTTTGCTATTTCGAGGGCTTGGCTAGACGATTTCGAAGAGCTGCGCTCGAAAAACGCCTTCTTTTCTTCCTTCGTCAGCTCGCTCAAGTTCTTTTTCAGCATTTCTTCCTCACCTCTCTGGCCAATCGCTCGACGAATTCTTCGACTTCCGCGCTATCCGCCACGCTGCAATTCACAATCAGAACCGCGCTCGACTTCAGAATGCAATCCAGCTCGCGCAAGCCGTTCGCGCGAAGCGTCGCGCCGCTGCTCGTCAAATCAACGATTGCGTTAGCGATTCCGGCGCCTATGCTAGCTTCGACCGCTCCTTCGAGGCGCACTATTTGCGTGTCGGCGATGCCGCGCTCGCGCAAAAACCGTTCCGTTACTGCGGGAAAACTCGTTGCTACGCGCTTGCCGTTCAAGTCGCTGACGCTCGCGATTCCGTTGTTTTCCTTCGCGGCGAGGACGAGGCGACAGAAACTGAACGGAAGCTCGAGAAGAGAGGCTACGCGCGCGCCGGTTTCCGCTACTACGTCCTTTCCGGTGATTCCGACGTCCGCAAAACCGCCTTCGACGTAAAACGGAATGTCGCGAGTGCGCGCGAAAAGAACGCGGAAGCCCCGCGTTTCGCACGCGTAGGCGCGTTCGCCCATCGAGAATTTGAAGCCGGCGTCGCGCAGCAACGCCCGCGCGCCTTCGCTAAGCCTGCCCTTGTTCGGGATTACGATGGAAAGCGGGCGAGCTAACGTTGCGCGCGCTTCGGCGTTGCGCGCCTCCGTGAAGATAACCCTCTCGCTCGATGCTTACGTCGTTTTCCACCGTTTCACCTCTGGTTAATCCCACTATTTTCCCACTATTCTGCCCGAACTGGTATTTAAGCCTTTCGTTGGCCTGGCGAGAAAATCAGATTTTGTGCGTCTTTACGCCTACCGCGCCCGCGTCTTTCAGCCTTCTTTTCAATGCGTCGAAGTCGCGCACGCTCGCCGTGTTCGCGAGAACGCGCCACACGGCGTTGCGAGAACGGTCGAGAGAATGCGACTCCGTTGAAACGAGGTCCACGCCTTCCTTCGTGAGGACGGCGGCGAGCTTGGCGAGCGTTCCGGGAGCGTCCCCCATCTCGATTTCCATTAGCGTCAGATTCCGTTCTCCGCCCGGGCTGATGATTATGCGTTCGTTTTCCTCGTCGAGCGCGAGGAAAGCGCGGTCGTTCGCGCGCAGGCGCAATGCCTCGCGGAACGCCTGGGGGAGGACGACGCGTCCTTTGGAATCGATTTTGACTAGTTCCAACTTAGCCATTTTTTAAGCACCTTTTCGGCGATCCATTTTTTATCCGGGAAATTTTCTGCTGAGTTTTCCATCATAACCGATGTGCAAGTCTCCGTAAACGTCGGTTTTGTTTGTAGCGTATCCGCCGGGTAGTCTTGCGCGTCTAAAGAATTTTTCTCGCGCATACTTTCGCCCAAGCGAAGCGTGAGCTTTTTCGACTAATTCAACGTAGTGCTCCAAGCCGTCCGATTCAACGCCATTGAATTCCACTTGAAATCCTTTTTTTTGTCCAGCTTTAAGCAGCCACGTTATTCGCTTGAGAAGAAATCGGTCTACGTCTATTGACGAATGCGGCCGACCTAATTCTTCGAGTCTGTCTGCAATTGCGGCGGCGTGAAATCCGTCTATTGAAAGACTGACTTCGTTAAGGCCGCCACTTGTTTGACTCATTAAATGCCTAGCGTTTTTTGCGCCCCACCCGTTCCAAATTAAAGTTACCGTGGATTTCGGATAATGCGCTTTGATTTTTCGAGTTAGTTTAGACAGCCCGGGCGTTTCCATAGAGTTGCAGAAGGACGAGTAAACAAACAAGGGCCTATCGTCAAAAATCTTTATTCGGCTGGTGCGTTCTTTCATTCTCGTCAGGCAGTCTCCCAACGCCCTTGGTTCGAGATGAATTAGTTCGTCTGGTCTGGCTGGCGGCTTGCCGTCGTAGAAAAGACATTGTCGGCAGCCGAGCGTGCATCTATTGCTTGTTTGGATATGAAATTGCGTAGGCGCCAAAACATCACCGCGTTCGTTTGCAGTCGATTAGCGCACTCATTTTAAACCGCGCCAACCAAAATCTTAAGTAACCCCCGCGTAAAGTTTTAATACTCGCGAAATAAAAACGTTTGTGGGAATCAAGTGGGATTTGAGATTCATGGCTGACGAAGAGAAAAACGAAAAAACCGAGGTAAAGGCTTCAACCCCCCGGGGTATGAAGGACTACGTCGGCGCAGAGAAACGAGCGCGCGACGCAGTCATAGCGAAGCTTCGCTTCGTCTTCGAGTCGTACGGCTACGCGGCGTTGGAGACGCCCGCGCTCGAAAACTGGGCTACGCTTTCCGCTAAAGGCGCGGGCGGAGACGAGATTCTGAAAGAGGCGTACAAGCTCGTAGACCAAGGAGGACGCGCCCTCGGATTACGCTACGACTTGACGGTGCCTTTCTGCCGCTTTATTGCGGCGAACCCGCGTTTGGCGATGCCGTTCAAGCGCTACCAAATCGCGCCGGTTTGGAGGGACGGGCCGGTGAGCAGCGAGCGCTTGCGCGAGTTCGTGCAGTGCGACGTGGACGTCGCGGGCGCGGCGGGAATGCAGTCTGACGCCGAGATAATTGCCATCGTCAGCGACGGCTTGACCGAATTGGGCTTTGACTTTGGGATTATGGTTAACAACCGCAAGCTCCTCGACGGCTTGCTTGAGTTCTGCGGCGTCGAGCGCGAGAAATGGATTCCCGCGTTGTTGAGCATCGACAAGCTCGAGAAAATCGGGGGGGACGGCGTCCTCAAGGAATTAAGGGAAGAACGCGGCGTGAGCGCTGCGTCTGCAGAAAAACTGTTGCGGCTTTTGGTTGACTTGAAGGAAATGCCTGACGAGAAAGCGCTCGCGTTCGTCAAGAAAACCGTGAAAAACAAGCTCGCAAGCGAAGGCGTCGCGGAACTCGAGCAAGCGTTCGCGTTCTCGCGCGCGCTCGGCGCGAAAAACGTGAGGTTCGACGCGAGCTTGGCGCGCGGCTTGGCTTACTACACTAGCACCGTCTTCGAAGCCGCGCTCTTGAAGTCTAAAGTCAAGGCGAGCGTCGCTGCAGGAGGGCGTTACGACGAACTAGTGGGCGCGTTTCTCGGCGGAGGACGAATCGTTCCCGCGGTAGGCGTGAGCTTCGGACTCGAACGCATTCTCGAAGCGTTGAACGAGGGAAAGGAAGCGGCGGTCGAAGCGCCGGCGCGGGCGTTCGTGATTCCGATTAAGGCGACTGAAGCGGGGCTGAAGACCGCTCGCGAGTTGCGGGCGGCCGGAGTTTCTTGCGCCGTGGACTTGCTCGACAGGTCGATTTCGAAAAACTTGGAGTACGCGGCGAAGCAGGGCTACGCGTTTTGCGTGATCGTGGGGGAGAAAGAGTTAAAAGAAGGCGCCGTCAAATTGAGGGACATGCGTTCAGGCGAAGAAAAACTGTGCTCGATTCGAGACGCGGCCGCAATAATTATTGCTTAAAAGCGGCGCGAACCTAATTTCAACTTCGCGCTTTTCGGTGAACACTAGTGAGCGAACTTTCAACGGTTTACGAACCAAAAAAAACGGAAGAAAAAGTCAGGCGGTACTGGGAAGAGCAGCGCATTCCGCAACGACTCGCCGAGCACCGCCGCGGAAAACCGAAATTCTATTTGCTTGACGGTCCGCCTTACATCAACGCGCTGCCGCACGTCGGGCACGTGAAGACGACGACCTGCAAGGACATTTGGACGAGATTCAAGTACATGCAGGGATTCGACTGCTTCATCCAACCCGGATTCGACTGCCACGGTTTGCCCGTCGAAGTCATCGTCGAAAACGAACTCGGCGTGAAAACGAAGCAAGACATCGAGCGTTTCGGAATCGACAAGTTCGACGCGGCGTGCCTCGCCAAGATTTTGAACAACGAAAAGGTTTGGGTGGGCGTCTACCGCGACTTAGGCGCGCTGCGCGCTTACTTCGACCCGTACTTCACCTACAAGAATTATTACGTCGAGAGCGCGTGGTGGACTCTCAAGCGCCTGCAGGAGAAGGGCTTTCTTTACGAGGGAAAGAAGGCGATTCACTGGTGCCCGAAGTGCGAGACGGCGTTGAGCGGGTATGAAGTCAGCGATTCCTACAAGGATGTTACGGACCCTGGGGTTTACGTCAAGTTCAAGGTAAAGGGAAAAGAAAACGAATTTTTACTAATTTTTACAACAACCCCCTGGACCCTCCCGAGTAACGTCGCGATATTCGCTCTTCCCGACGCGCCTTACATTAAGGTCAAAACGCGGGACGAAGTCGGCCGCGAGGAAATCTTGATTCTCGCGAAAGACTTGGTGAAGCCTGTGTTCGAACTCGCGGAACGAGATTACGAAATTCTAGAGGAATTCGAAGGCAAAAAACTTGACGGGCTTGAGTACGAATCGCTTCTCGACTGCGCGCAGCAAGACGAAGTGCGGCAGCACCCGAAAGGACTCCGCGTCTACATGAGCCTGCCGTTGATGAAAGGCAAAATCTACAAAAAGCACGTCATGAAAAGCGAGCAAAACAAGACTGCGGCGAAAGAAGATTCGAGTCCCAAAAGCGGCGCGAACGGCGCGAACGCAGCGAAGAACGGCGAGGAACAGCCGCGCGGCGCGCACGAGGAGTTCGGCGAGTTCGTGACGACGACTGACGGAACGGGACTCGTTCACTGCGCGCCGGGACACGGGCAAACCGACAACTTGATTGGGAAAGAGTACGGGTTGCCGGAAGTTTCGCCCGTCGACGAGCGGGGTTGCTTTACCGAGAAAGTCGGCGAGTGGAAAGGGACTTTCGTCAAAAGCGCGGATAAGGAAATCGTGGAAGCGCTCGAGCGCGAAGGCAAACTTTTTCATTTTCAGGAAATCACTCACTCTTACCCGTTGTGCTGGCGGTGCAAGTCCCCCCTCGTATTCCGCTTGAGCGACCAGTGGTACCTCAGCGTTGATTCAATCAAAGACCAAATGATTTCCGACAACGAATCGACGAATTGGCTTCCGCCGTTCGGAAAGCAAGCTTTCCACAACTGGCTCGTGGACGCGCAGGACTGGTGCGTTTCCCAACAGCGCTTTTGGGGCATTCCAATGCCGATTTGGGTTTGCGCCGATCCGAAGTGCAAACACAAAGAATTCGTTGGAAGCGTCGACGAGTTAAGGAAAAAAGCGGTTGCGGATCCCGGCGACGTGGCTGACTTGCACAGGCACACCGTCGACAAAATCAAGCTTCGCTGCCCGAAATGCAAAGGCGAAATGACTCGCGTGAAAGACATTTTCAACGTTTGGTTCGACTCCGCGATTTCGCCTTGGGCGAGCCTCGGCTATCCCCGAACGAACAAAACGCTTTTCGAGTCGATGTTTCCGTTGCCGCTCGTATGCGAGTCGCAAGACCAAATCCGCGGGTGGTTTTACGTTTTGCAGTTCGCCGCCCGCGCGGCGTTCGACGTTCCGTCGTATCGCGCGTGCGCGATGATGGGTTGGGTTCTCGACGAACGCGGGGAGAAAATGAGCAAGAGCGCGGGCAACGTTATTTGGGCGCGCGACGGAGTCGCGGCGCTCGGCGCCGACGTCATCCGCTTGTATTATTGTTGGGAGCTCGCGCCTTGGGAAGTCCAGAAATTCTCGTTGCAAAGCGCGCGCGAAGTCCAGCGCTCGCTCAACGTCGTGTGGAACTCGCTAGCTTTCCTCAAGACTTACGCTCCGAAGGGATTCAAAGCAAGTGACGGCCTCGGATTTTCGAGGGTCGAAGACGCTTGGTTGTTGTCCCGCCTTAACACCGTGACGAAAGAAGTCACAAACCATTTGGAGGCTTTTGAATTCCATCACGCTGGCCGAAAACTAGTGGACTTTGCGGTGAACGACTTCTCTCGCTGGTACATCAAGCTCGTGCGCGACCGAATGAACGAAAGCGGCGAAAACGAAAGCGAAGCGAGCGCCAGCAGGCGCGAATGCGCGGAAGCAATGCGCCGCACGCTCGCGCAACTCTCGAAGCTCCTCGCGCCAATAACGCCTTTCATCGCGGAAGAAATTTACTCGCAACTACGCGAATACGGCGGCGCCGACGCCAGCCAAGAAAGCGTGCATTATTGTTCGTATCCGAGCGCGAAAGCGGGGGCGAGCGACGCTGCCCTCGAGGAACGCATGGCTTTCGCCGCAAGCGCGGCGGAAGCCGTGAATTCGCTGCGCAAGGCAAACGATTTGAAGTTGAGGGCGCCCGTGCGCGAAGTCGTCGTCGTAGGCGCCGCGGGCGACTCGAAAGCGCGCGATGCCGTAGCGTCGCTGCAGAAAATAATGAAGGATTCGACGAACGCTCTCGCCGTGCGTTACTCGGAAACAGAACCGGCGGCGCTGAAAGCGTTTCAGGAAATCAGGGGCGCGAAAGTGTTTCTCGATACGGCAGTCGACGACGAGCTGAAGGCGATGGCGCTAGTTCGCGAAGTGTCGCGCAACGTGCAGGACGCCCGCAAGCGCGCAGGGCTGCGCGTTCTCGACGAAATCGAGGCGGCGGCAGTTGCGGGGCTGAACGCGGAACAAAAGAAAGCGTTGCAGCCGCGGCTGAAAGAACTCGCGTCCGCCGTGCGCGCGCGCTCGTTCGCGCTCGACGAGCCCGCGGAGCAAGCCGCAAGCGATTTTTCGCTCGAAGCGAAAATCGGGGGCGTCGGCGTAAAAATCTTTTTGAAGCGGTGAACTCGAGCGAACCCGCAAACCCCCTTCTTTTTTTAAGTCCGGTTGCGTTGCTGTAATCGTGAGTTTAATGGGGTTGCTTGACCCGCTCGGCTCGCTGACGGACTCGTTGTTTCTCCGCAAGAAGCCGAAGCACTTGCTCAAGTGGTCGTTGCCGGAAGCGCGGCTCTCGATTCCAATCGAGCACTGCAACAAGACGGTGGCTGCGCTCGAAAAAGCGAGGGCGCGCTTCGTCGGAGGAGGCGTTTTCAACGACGTCGTGCACGCGAAAAAATACGCGGAAGGAGTCTACGCCTACTTCATCGTTCGAACTGACGTTCGAACCGAGAAAGAATCGTTGTTCGCGGACGCTTACATGCTGCAAGAAGAAGACAAACTAGGCTTGCAGCTGACGGCGGGCTTCCCCGTAGACGAAGATTTAGCCAAGCTCGGCTACACGAAGGCGCTCGAACGCCGAGTCGAAGAATGGCGCTTCGTTTACGGCGCCGTGCGCGCTTGCGTGTTCGACGTCGCAGGATTCGGCAAGTTCATCGAAATCGCGTTGCCCGCGACGAAGCTCGAGAAGGCGAGGGAAGCGAGCGAGAAAGTCGCGTTCGCGCTCGTCGCGAAACTCGGCTTGCGCAAGGAAGACGTCATCCCGACCGACGTGATAACGCTGCAACTCCTTTCGCAGCAAGGTCTTTCGCAGCAAGGCGCGGCGCAGCCCGCTAAAAAAAGCGGCAAGTTCGGCGGAGACTTCAAGCTCGG
>CAZWIQ010000004.1:309-14581 GCA_964634375.1 Microcaldota archaeon | reverse complement strand
TCGCTTTCCTCGCGTCCCCAGTTTCAGCAGTAGCGCACTACAACTGCTCTTCGGAGACTCGCGACGGATTCATACAATACGTCAGTCCAGTGTGGCCTCCAAACCGCCTGGCTTTGACGCCGAACATCAACATTACGGAGTATTTCGTTCGAGACGAGAGATCCGTTGGCCAGATGGTGCTAGAATTCTATTGGAGCCGCGGGTTCTTGAGCGTCGACTGCGCCCCTCTTCCCGACGAAGCGAGCGTGATTAACGCGACGCTTTACTACAACGTCAGCGCGGTCGAGGGAGAGACGAGCTCGCAAATGTATTCCGGCGCGGATTGCTGGGGCGCGACGCTCACCGACCTCGACTGGGATTCTTGCGCCACGTTCGAAGGCATTTTCGGCGTTGCCGGTCACACCGGCTACGATTCCATGAGTATTACGAGCGCGAACGTTGACGTGACTGGGCGCACGCAGTTCCGCTTCATACTCGTCGACGAAATCACTCAGCCGGCGGAAGAAAATCATTTGGACATCGCTAGCGCGGACATGGATATCGGTAGCACACCTAACGCGACGATGCCCAACCCGTATTCGTACTGGCTGAACGTTTACTACGACAACGAGTTGCAGATCGATTCTTGCCGCGAGTTGAACGCGAGCGGAATGACTTACGTTTTGAACAAGAGCGTGAGCGCCGACGGGACTTGCTTCACCGTGGCGGCGCACAACGTGACGCTCGACTGCAACGGCAGCACCGTCACTTTCGCGAACGCGGCGGCAGGCCACGGCGTCTTCGACAACGGTTACGAGAACCTCACGATTCAAAACTGTAATTTCACTCAAGGCAACGCGCAATCGAATTCTTTCGGCGTGTACTTGAGAGCCGGCGCGTTTAACAGCAACGGAACCGTGATTCAAAACAATTCGTTTACGACGAACGGCAACGGCGACCTCGACCATCCTTGCGCCGGCGTTCAATTGGGAAACGCAAACAACGTCACGGTTTACAACAACTCTGTCACGGCGGGCGTTTCGTCTCACGGCATTTGGCTTTACGCTTCGAACAACAACGCGAACGTGACGAACAACTCCGTCACGCTGAACGACGTGCAGTCGCTCGACGGAATCCGCCTCGAACGCTCGCACTACAACGTCGTCTCCAACAACACGGTTAACGCCTCGCTGGGCATGCCCAGTTACGCGGCAATCAGCGTCGCCGTAGGCTCGGTCATCGCCGCGCCCGGCTCGAACAACACGATTTCGTTCAACTCGATAACCGTTTACCAGGACGATTACTACGGCGTTTCGCTCGCTGGGCAGCCGCCTTTTTACGCCACGAACAACACCGTCGCGAACAACAACATCGCGGTGAGGAGCGCCGCGTCGGCAACCGGAATTTTTTCGTCTATCGGGCGGGAAAACTATTACCACAACAACACAGTCAACGCGACGGCAGACAACGCAATCGCGCTTCAACTCCAAGACGAAGCGAACGGCACGTTGCAAGGCAACGCGTTTTACGCGAACGGCACGACTGCGACGTGCGCGCAGTTCACTACCGCCGCAGAAAACGAGGTTTACAACAACACGTTCAGTTGTTCCGGCTCGGGTTCAACCGCAGTCATAGCCGCGGGTTCTTCAAACTCCAACGTTTTTCAAAGCAACTCTTTCACGGGCGGTTTGCGCGGCTTGGAACTCAGTTCGAACAGCAACGCTTTCACGAACAATTCTTTCACTGCGACTAACGCGCTCGGCTACGCCGTGAACTTCGACGACGCGGACTCGAACGTTTTCACGAACTCGACGCTGCACAGCGCTTTCATCGACTTCGGCACCGCCAACGCGAATTCCGAAAACGACGTTTTCTACAACGCGTCGTTCAATTCCAGCAACGCTTCGACTACCGCGTCGTTCACTTTCGCCGGACGGGTTTCGATCAACTCGAGTTTCGCGCCGGGAGCAGACCCGAGCGGTTACTACAACATTTCGAAATACCTCAACGTTTCAAACTCGAGCGCGGCGTGGGTTTACTTGAACGTCAGCTACGCGCACGGCGACATTCCGAGCGGCGTTAGCGAAGGCTCGCTTCGCTTGTGGAAGCACAACGCGAGCGGGTGGTCGGCGTTGAGCGGTGGAGTCAACGTCAACAACAACTACGTTTACGCGAATTTGACGAGTTTCAGCGACTTCGCGCCGCTCGGCACTGCGAGCATCAATTTGACGGCTTGCGGCGCGTTAGACTCGGCGAACACGAGTTACTACTTGCAAAACAACGTGAGCGCGGTCGGCACGTGCTTCAACGTCACCGCGCACAACGTCGCGCTCGACTGCCAAGGCTTCACCGTGACTTTCGCGGGCACGCAGCCCGGTGACGGCGTTTTCATCCGCGGTTACGAAAACGCGACAATCAAGAACTGCGTTTTCACGCAGAATTCCACGACTCCTAAAGACGGTTCCTACGGCGTCAACGTTACGAGCGGCGGAACCGTGGACTTCTTGTTCAAGCAAGCCAACGGAACAATCGTCAAAAACAACTCGTTTTACTCGTGCGGAAGCGTGGACGCGCTCGGCAACTTGTTCGACGCCGGCGTTTCCTTGAACAACACGGCGGACGTCACCGTGTACAACAACTCGTTCGTCGCCAACGTTTCTTCTTACGGCATCTTGCTGCTTTCGGCGTCCCACAACGAAAACATTTCGAACAACACCATCACGCTCATAAACGCGTTTTCCGCGGACGGCATTCACTTGAAGCAGTCGAGTTACAACAACGTTTCCAACAACACGATTATCGTCTTGAACGGCGCCGCAAACAAAGGCGCGATTTACGTTGGTCCCGACGACGAAGCGGCTACGCCAGGCCAAAACAACTCGCTGACGTTCAACACGATAACCGTAAGCCCGGGCAATTACTACGGAATTCGCTTGGCTGGCGCGCTCGCCGTCGACCCAGTCAAGAACACGCGAGTGGAAAACAACGTCATCACGCTCAACGGCGCGAACGACGTCGGAATCAATACGACGACCTCGTCGCAAAACAATTACTTTTACAACAACACGATTGCGGTCGCCGGCGCTGGTTCGACTGGCTTCTCGTTGTCAGTCGAGCAGTCGAGCTTCTTCGAAGACAACGCAGTCACGGGAAACGCCAGCGCCACTAACGCCGTATTGCTCGCAGTAGGCGTTTCGGGGGCGGTGTCCACCAGCGTTTTCGACAACAACTCGATTTCTTGTTCCGCCAGCGCTTGCGCTGCCTTAAACGTCAGCACCGCTTCCGCCAACAACAATTTCACGTCGAGCACGATTACTTCAACCAACGGTTTCGCAGTCAACGTGACGGGCGGCGCGACGTCAAACGTGTTCGCGGAAAACGCCATCACCAGCCTTTACACCGCGCTGTACCTCAACGCGAACGGCAACAACTTCACGAACAACACGATTACCCAGACGGGCACCATCGCCGCGATTGGCGCCGCCTACTACGCCGTTTACCTCGACTCCAACTCGAGTTATTTCTCGAACAACACGCTGCGCAGCGCCAACATCGATTTTCTCATAGCTGGCGCGTGGTGCTACGGCGACACCGTCGTCAACACGACTTTCAACTCGAGTTCGAAGCCTACGACCGCCTCGTTCACTTTCTACAACTTTACCGGCAGCGTTAATTCCACGGAGCCGCAGGCGGCGGACCCGCCCGGTTACGGCAACGTGAGCCGTTACTTGAACGTTTCAGTGAGCGGCGCATCGTTCCCACTCAGCCGGTGGTTTTTCTTGAACGTTTCTTACCTCGAAAGCGATTTGAACGGCGTGAACGAGTCGAGCTTGCGCTTGTGGGAGTACAACGCGAGCGGGTGGGGGTTGTTGAGCACGAGCGTCGTCGACGCCGACAACAACTACGTTTACGCGAACTTGACGAGTTTCAGCGATTTCGCGCCCCTCGGAGCCCCCAACTCTTGCATGAACATTGACTATCCGGGTTACTACTACTTGACTGTGGACATCGCAAACAGCACCGCAACGAATTGCTTCAACATTTCTTCGAGCGACGTGGTTTTCGACGGGCAGGGGCATGTCGTTGACGGAGTTAACGTGGGCATTTCGAAAGGCGTTTATGTTTACAATTCTTCCAAGAACTTGACTAACGTCACTGTGCGAAACGTTGTTTTAACTGATTGGATGTACGGGGTTTACTTCGACCACGTTCAAAACGGGAGCGTTACCGGCTGCACAAGCAGTAACACCACTGACAGCATTGGATTCGAGTTGTCTGCGAGTTCCAACAATTCTTTCACCGATAATATTGCGAATTACAACAGTAACAACGGCGACGGAATCCGCTTGTTTTCGAGTTTCAATAATACTTTCACAAACAACACCGCAAACAACAACAGCGCCGGAGTCTACTTGGGTTGGAGTTTCAATAACACTTTTACCAACAATACGGCGAGTAACAACGTCCATCAAGGGTTCGTTTTGGTTCTGAGTCCAGACAATTCTTTCACTAACAATACCGCTGAAAGCAATTTGGCGGAGGACTTTTACGTTGGAACGTCGTTAAACAACGTAGTCGTCAATTTGACTACTGGCGTAGAGCGCTTGAGTTTCACCGGATACGACTTCACGCTGAAAAACGCTTCCGCGCCCGCTGTCGACCCGAGCGGTTACGGTAACATTTCGCACTACGTCACCGCTTCGAACTTGAGCGCCAGCGGGTGGGTTTACTTGAACGTGAGCTACGCGGACAGCGACTGGCAAAACGCGAGGATTTACGGAGAGAGCGCGCTGAGCTTGTGGCGCTACGACGGGCACAGCTGGAGTCAAACCAGCGGAGGCGGCGTAGACGTCAACAATAATTACGTTTACGCGAATATCACGTCGTTCAGCGACTTCGCGCCCCTCGGGCAACTCGACGTCGTCAACGTCACGCTGAACGCGCCGCTCAACGCGACGTGGAATTCTTCGAGCATCAGCTTTAACTTCACGCCGTTCGTTTACACCGCCTTCCAAAACTGTTCGCTGTTGTTGTGGTGGTACGCGAACGGCTCGAGCCTTGCGACCGTCTGGAACGCGACGAGCATTACGAACAACTCGCTCAACGGAATAGCGTACACTTTCTCGAACGACGGAAATTACTTGTGGAACGTCGAGTGCTGGAACAACGCTTCGAACCCTACGAACAATCAAAGCATCGTGAATTACACTATCTTCGTTGACGCGACCCCGCCGAGCGGCATCGTTTTCGTCGACCCGACGCCGCCCACCGATTCCTGGATTAACCGCAATTACTCGTTCATCAACGTGACTTTCACCGAACCGAATCCGGATTCGTGCATCCTCGACTTCGTTTACGCGAACTCGACCGAACGCAACTTCACGATGACGCGCTCTGGCAACAACTGCTTCTTCAACGTGACGAAACAGCCGGACGGGCAACCCACCGCAATAGTCATCGTCAACGACTCCGCCGGCAACACGGGTTCGGCGACCACCCAGTTTTACGTCGACACTGCCGCGCCGAGCGTGGCGCTCGTTTCGCCGGCTGACGGCAACGTTTCGAACGTTTCGAGCGTTTCGTTTTCGTTCAACGTCACCGACGCGCTCAGCGCGGCGTTGGACTGCTCGCTTTCGCTGAATTACACGGTCAACGCGACGAACTCGAGCGTCGTCAACGCCACGCTCACGAATTTCTCGTTTTCGCACCTCGAAGACGGGAATTGGACGTGGAACGTTTCGTGCGCGGACGCTGCGGGCAATTGGGCGAGCAGCGCGAACCGAACCGTTTTCGTCAACACGACGCCGTTCTTCTACAACGTCGCCGCAACGCCCGAGACGACTACGGTGGCGATTTACTTCGAGTCGGGCGAACTAACGACTGACTGGGTTTGGCTTATCGGCGTGGGCAACTCGAGCGTCAACTACGTTTTGTCGCGCAACCACTCCGCTTCCTTCAGCGGTTTGACGCCGAACACGGCTTACTCGTTCGAATGCTGCGGAAGCGACGTGTTGAACAACTCGAACTGTTCTGACAATTACTCGTTCGTGACCAAGCCAGGCGGCTCGCCGACGGAGACGCCGGCTCCGTCGCCGAGCGCCGCCGCTTCGACGACTCCGCCACAGCCGTCCGCTTCGCCGGTGCCGAGCAGCGGTCCCGGCGGCCCGACTCCCGCGGCGACGATAGGAACGGGCGCGGAAGTGGTGGACGTCACGGGCGCGGTGAGCGAGTGCAACTCGACGCTTTGCCGCGCGGGCGAAAGCGCGAACGTGATAGTGCGCCGCACGATTGAAGTGCTGCAGACGCCGGCCGGCGTTCTCACGCGCGTGACGCTGCGGGTTTCCAACGAAGGCAAAGCCGCGGCTTTCGGCGTTTCGATTTCCGAATTCGTGGATTCGCTCGCGAAAGGAGAGCGCGTGGAATACGCCATCGCGCCCAACCGCTTTTTCGAAGGAGGCGCGGAGTGGGTCATCGACGTCCTCCCGCCGGGGAGCGTGCGCGAGTTTTCCTACAGCGTTTTCAGGCGGGTGTCGCGAAGCGAACTCGCCGGCGCGCAGCCGCCCGTCGTCTTCATAAAATCCGCGGGCTTCGTTTCCGCGGGCTTCGATTACTCGTTGCTTTACGCCGCGCTCGCGCTCGTCGCGGTCGCGCTCGCGGCGCGGCTGCTTGAGTGGCGCGGCCGGCGCCGGGAAAAAGCGAAGGAAAAGGAGAAAGCAAAGGAAAAAGAGAAGAAAAAGGGAGGAGGCGGAGACGGAAAAGAATAAGGATAGAGCGGAGAAAGAAGCGAAGTAAAAAGCGGGGGGGAAGATTGAAGCGGAGGGAAAAGAGCGGGGGCGCGCCGATTTAAAGCGCGGCAGCGTAACCGCATAACCGCTCTCGTTTCCTCGTTACGAAAACAGTTTGGAGAGCATGGTGGATGGATTCGCGTGCTTGAATGGGTTGGATTGGTTTTCCTCGCAGTCGGCGCAGGCGGCGCGTTGTTTTCCGCGCTTTCCGTGGGCGAGCGCTTCCTCGCGGCAAGAGTTTTGCCTTCGTTTTCATCCATTTCGCTGTTGTTCTTGTTCGCCGCCGCCGCGCTGGTGGGCGCGTTCACTTACTCTTACGCTGAAACGAGTTCGAGCTTCACGCAAGCTAGCGTGACGTTCGCTTCGCCTTCGCCTCTGCCTTCGCCTTCCGCGTTGGAGTACAAAGTCCTCGAGTCGAAAACAGAGGTTTTCACGAAGCAGGTTTCGCCAGTCGAGTGCGAGGGAATCAGCAACCTCGTGTACTGGCGCGAACTGCAGATGTACAACTCGACGCTCGTCGACGAGCACGGCAAAAACAAGACTGTTTCATTCAGCACTTTCACCCTCACGATTCGAAACAAGGGAAACGCCTCCGTTTCAAACGTGCTCGTGACCGAACACGTTCCGGACATCGTGGCGGCTGAACCCGGGCAAATCTTCAATTACTCGTCGGCTCCGTTGAGCGTCCGCAAGGGAAGCGTGGTAGTCGAGTGGCTGTTCGACAAAATCGATGCTGGCGGCGAGAAAACCGTTTCCTACACCGTGGAAAAACGCGTCGACGCGGACTCGCTTAAAGATTTCGAGGCGCCGAACGTGGTCGCGCAAGCCGTGAAGGCCGGGGCGGCCGCGGGAAGCGTTTCGCCGACTCCGGTCGTGACGGTTGCCGCGCAGCGCGCCGGAGTCGACTGGACGCTGCCGGGAATAGTCGTCGCGATGGCGCTCGTCGCCGCCGTCGTGTATTTTTTCACGCGCAAGATACGGCAAATCGCTTGAAATCGCTTGAAACCGCTTGAAACCGACTTTTCGTTTTTCTTTTTTGTTTTTCGTTTCACCAAGCGAAAATGCGTTCGATCGCGCGCGCCAAAAGAATCCGCAAGAGCGCGGCTTCGTCTTCGCTCACGTTCACGCTGACTGCGCGCAACGCGCCGTCGGCCGACTGCTGGCTGAGTTTGAACGCGTAGCCGCCGCGCTCGTTTTTCGTGACTGCGAGCGAGGCGTTGCGCGCGCCGCCAGCCGCGGCGCCGCCGCCAGGGCTTTTGCCGGGGTCGTGAAACAAGTCGAGCGAAGCGTTCGCGCCGCTTGCTCCGCCTCCGCCGGTTTTTGCTTCGAGGAACGCGAGGATTTTTCCGATGTCGGCCGGGCCGAGCTTGAAAACCATCTTGTTTTCCCAGTCGAACTCGCGCTCGGCGCCGCCGCGCTGCGGCGCGAATTCCGCGAAAATCGCTTCGCGCGAGGGATTGAAGTCGAAGCGCAGCGCTGCTCCGCCGCCGGCGCGGCGCGCCTTGTAAATCGCGAAACGATTCGTGTAACTCGTTTTCTCGCGCTCGCTCGCCGCCCCAACGCTCGGCAATTCCTCCATTTCAACCCACCTCTCTTACCCACCTTCGCTCGAAAGGAGTCGTTATCCTCACTTCCGTTTTAGTGAATAATTTCTTGGTTTCATCGGACTCCAGATGTCTGACGCCTTCTTCCGATACCTCCATCGGCTTGAACTCGTCTCTGGCGTGCGTTATTAAAACCATTTTAGATAGCCGAAATGCCCTGGGCGTGAATTGTCGGTTTCTCTTGTCGGGAGTTATTAGTCTCCCAATCGCTATGGCGACAGTGTTAATGCCTCTTCCAATTTTATGCGTTCGAGCGAATCTGCCCTCCGTGATATTTCGATTATCAAAAGCGCCTTCATAGCCCAAAAGTTTTCTTATCATTTTAGAAACCTTGGCTA
Organism: Microcaldota archaeon; assembly: GCA_964634375.1. GTDB lineage: Archaea > Micrarchaeota > Micrarchaeia > Norongarragalinales > Norongarragalinaceae > CAITNU01. The sequence continues at coordinate 5,875 of CAZWIQ010000004.1, read as the reverse complement.
TCCTCAAGTGCGCCGCGCGCAAGCCTGTGTCTATCACAACTAATTCGTTTTCCCTTGTTCTTCCAACCAAAACCGCCGAGTCCTCTATTATCCTGGTTCCTTTCTTGCGCAACAACGTGGTTTTTCCTATCCCGCAAGGGCCAGTTAAAAGGGTTGCCCCGCCGTTTTCCAGGAATGCCGAACCGTGAAAAACATACGCGTTTTTCAAATTGAACCTTTTTTTTACCGCCGCTATTTCGTCTTTAAAAACAGGGTGCATTTCAGGGCGGATAATAAAATGAGGGAAGAGTATTGTTCCGCGAGCTTGTATTTCAGCGAACCGCCGTCTACTGCGCGTTCTAAGCTCTTCAACTACTCTACTAATCGGTTTAGGTAACGGCATTTTCTCTCCAATCCGTTTTAGCGGCGGTAGAATTAAATGCTTACCTTCAGCGTTAGGGCTTTCTTGAGTTCGCGGTAACGATTGCGAATCGTGACTTCAGTCACGCCCGCCACGTCCGCAACCTCCTTCTGCGTCCTGCGTTCGCCCGTCAAAACGCTCGCGATGTACACGGCTGCCGCCGCGACGCCCATCGGGCCGCGGCCGCTCACGAGCCCTTTCTCCATCGCCTTGTCGAGAATCTCTTGCGCCTTCTTCTGCGTTTCCCCGCTCAACCGCAGCGCCGTCACGAAGCGAGTAACGTAAAACTGCGGGCTAGTGAGCGGAATCTTCAAGCCGATTTCCTGCGTTATGAGGCGGTACGTTCGGCCGATTTCCTTCTTCGGAATCTCGGCGACGTTCGTGATTTCGTCGAGAGTCCGCGGAATCCCGGCTTGGCGGCAAGTCGCGTAAATCACGGCGCTCACGACGCTTTCGATTTGCCTGCCGCGGATGAGTCCTTTCTTGACGCACTTTCGGTACAATAACGCGCTCGACTCGCGAATCTGCTCGGGCAAGCCGAGGTGCGACGCGACTCTGTTGAGTTCCGTGAGCGCGATCGCGAGGTTGCGCTCGATGCTGTTGGAAATCGAGGCGCGCTTGTGCCACTTGCGCATCCGGTAAAGCTGCGCCTGCTGCGACGGCGCGATTTTTCCGCCGTGCACGTCCCTGTTGTATTGGTCGATTTCCGTGACGATTCCCTTGTTCGGCGACATGTACTTGAGCGGCGCGCCGGTGCGCGCGCGGCTCGCGCGCTGCTCGGAGTCGAACGCGCGCCACTCGGGCCCTTCCTGAACGAGGTTTTCCTCGATGACGAGCCCGCATTTCTGGCAAACGATTTCGCCGCGCTCGTGGTCGCGCTTAAGCGCGTGAGACTTGCATTCGGGGCAAACGACTCCCGTTCCAGCTCCCTTCAAGCAAAATCCTCCCGATTAAATTCTCGTGGTTATTCTTTTGCCGACGATTTTCGCGGCTTGCGTGCCCGGCGAAGGGCGAAGCAAGTAGTAAGGCCGCGCGATGCTCGCGATCGTTTCCGCGATGACTCCGACTTTTTCTTTCCCGAGAAAAGCGGGCGTGGGCTTGGAAATCGGTTTCGACTCGCCGCTCGCCTCAAGCAAGAATCCTCCTTGCGGAGTGGTTGCGACGACCGTGAACTCCAAAAAACCCCCTTACAATTGCTTTAAATTAAATTGACTTTCACCGCGCGCCCGCCGCGCTCGCGCCCCTCGCGCCAACCGCTCCGCTGGCGGCTCCCGCGGCGTCCGCGCCGGCTGCGCCTGCAACCGGCTTCTCAGGTTTCTCTCCCGGTTTCTCGCGTTTTTCTTCCTTTACGAGGACGGCGTTCACGACGCCGTCTTGCCCCGGGCGGCTGGTGACGCGCGCCTTGCCCGCTTCCGTCAAGATCAGCGCGCCGCGCACGACCAGGTTTTCGCGCGCGAAGTGGCGGCTTGCGGGCGTTTCGACGACGTTGAGGACGCGCGTTTTCTTTACGCCCGCTCCCGGCGCCGCGACGTTCGCGTAAAAAATCGTTTCGGCGGCGACTTTGCTGCGGCCGCCCCGCACGCGGAATTCCTTGCGCGACTCTTTGGATTCGGCGTTTTCGGGTGCTTCGTACTTCGTTCGCGAGAAGAAGCCGCCCCAGTGCGCGCGCCGCTTGTCGCGCAAAGCGCGTTTTTTGCCTCCGCTGCCGCTGGCTTTCTTTTTAGTGGGCTTGTGGTACTGGACCATTCCGCTGAAACACCTTTTTTAGTTGAAGTTCCTTTTTAGTTGAAGTTTCCATTTCGGCGTCTCGACGCCCTCGTTTTCGCCTTCGTTTTCCCGGTTTATCAGGCGTTTCTGGACGCTTGCCTCTCGTTTGAGCTTGAACGCTTTCGAATGCTTTGCGAATAGAATGAGGCTGGAACCATTATTTTGTCGCCGCGCATTAATAAACCCCCTTGTTTTTCGCCCCGCGTTTTTCTTTTATTTCGCTTTTCCGCTTTTCCTTTCGTGCGGGGGCTCCGCGGCGCGGCGGGCGCGAGCGCGTCGGCCCGCGCTTCAATAAACGCTTTTAAATACGCGCGGAGTAATGCGTTTCGAGGCCGCCTTTCGTTTTTTCGCGCCTTAGTCCCGCCGTTGAACGCTTAAAGCGTTTTTGGATTATTTCAACGGAGCGCCAACAAAAAACAGAACACAAAAAAGCAAACAAGCAAAAAAACAAAAAACGAAAAAGGCTTTAAAGAAATAAAATAAACGACGAGATTTCGGGAGTTCGAAACACGGGGTGGTTCGAGTGGTTTTGGAAGTGGTGCAGCAAAGGCTCGCAGACGCGTTCGCGAGAATAGGGGAAAACTTCGTCGCGGGACTCGCGGACTTCATCGTAGTCCTCGTCTTCCTCGCGATCGGCTGGATAGTCGCGAAGTTCCTGTGCTTTTTCTTGAACAAGTTCCTCCTGCATCTCGGCGTCGAGAAGTGGATTCGCAAGAAGGGGCTTGAAACCGCGTTGCTCGGATTCACGGTGACGAGCGTCCTCGACACGTTCCTCAAACTCGTGACGATCGCCGTGTTTTTGGGAATCGCGGCCGACGTCACGCGGTTGTTGTTTCTCCGCGACCTCGTCTTGTGGTTCATCGGCTACGTGCCGCTGTTGTTGCAGGGCGCAACGATTCTCGTGATCGCGCTGCTGGCGGGCGACTACGTGACCGACAGAATCAAGGAGAGCCGCGCTCCGTTCGCGCGCTTTCTCGGCGTCGTCTTCGAGGTGTTCGTGATTTACACGGCGCTCGTCATGGCGCTTCCGCTGTTGCTGCCGAACGCGGACGTTGAAATCCTGAAGACGGCGTTCGTGCTAATCGTGGGCGGCGTCATTTTCGCCTTGTCCATCGGCGCGGCGATCGCCATCGGGCTAGGCGCGAAGGACACCGTCGCGAAGCTCGCGAAGAAGAAGGAGAACGACTTGGACCGACTCGTTTGAAAAACGGGTTTCTCTGGGGTTTCTCCGCCTTTCTTTTTTTCCCTTTTTTTCTTTTTTCTTTTTTTCTTCTTTTAAGGCGTCACTTTATTACGCCCGTGCTTTCGATGAAAGCGCCGAGCGCGAGAAAGATTATCGCCCAACCCGCCAGCTTCGCGACGTCGTAAATCGTCTGGTGCTCCTCGATCGCCTGCAAGCGGCGGAGAACGATGACGCGGCTCAGAATGCCTCCGGCGAGCGCGGCGGTGGTGTAAGCGAGAAGCTCGAAAACCCCGTGCGGAATAATTCCGAGCACGCCCGCCCCTATGTCGCCGGTCCGCGCGATTTTGCCGAGGAAAACGCCGATGATGCTCGCGTTCCAAATCAACACGAAAATCGCGCCCGCCCCGTAAAGCATGGAGAACGCGAGGATGAGCATTAAAACTTCCAGGTTGTGCAGGAAAATCGTTTCGAACGCGAGCAGCATTTGCGCTTCGACGGCGTAGCCCGAAAACGAGCCGTGCACGGCCGCGAGTTCCTTGACTTGCGTGTCGAAAAGCAGCGAGCATGTGCTTTCAGGCAGCACCGCGTACCAGAACGTGAACGCGGCAGTCAGCCCGATGAAGAAGGAGAACAGCACGGCGATAGTTGGCGCGTGGCGCGCGAGCGTGCGGCTGCCGAAAAAGCGGTGCGCGCTTCCCCTCTTCGTTTCCGCCTCCTGGAACTGGATGAGTTCGACCAGGAAAGGAATCGCGGGAATGATTACGAAAACCATCAAGAGCAGGCTCGATTGCGGGCCCAAGCCGAACCAGTGCACGATTCCAACGGCGAGCGAGACGAAGATCGCGCCCAGCGCGGCTATGCTCCAACTGTTTTCCCTTGCGTAGCGGGGCGAAACAATGGTTTCCAAAACCATTTTTTAGTTCACTTCTTTTCGAAATTATGCTTGAAGCATTATAATAAGGTATTTAAAAGGCAGCGCGCAATTATTGTGCTTCATGGCTGAATTGGAAAAACTCACCCCGCAGGAGGCTTACGTTGAAGGCCGGCTGATGGGGTTGAGCGAACTGGTAAGCATTTTGAAGGACTCCATGGAGTCCAGCGAAGGCGAGGCCGGCGCGAGCAGCGCCGTCTTCAAGTCGATCGTCCTGCACATTTCGAACGAGATGGACTCGATAATCGGCGAGCTCAAAGGGCAACACGGGGAAACGCATCCGGTGCTGCGCGCGGCTGAAAAAAGAGTTGCGCAAATCGAGCAGCACGCGGAAAAAATCGCTTCCGCGCCGTTGGCGAAAGCGCCTCAAGCGCTCAAGAAGCCCATCGACATGTCCGACGACTTGATGAAGAGCTTGCAAGCCTTGCGCGAGGAAAACGCCGTCGAAACCGAAGAAAAGTGAGGGAGCGCGCCGCCGCGCCGAAGCGCCGCAACGTCGCCGCATCGCCGCGTCGCCCGCGCTTTTTAATTTTTTCTTTTCCGGTTCGGCTTTTCGTTTCGCCTAGCTTCGGTCTAATCCAGGTTCAGGTTTTTCGTTAATCCGTTTTTTAGTTCGGGTTTTTCGTTTTTCGTTTCGCAAAAGGCGGGGTTGAAGAAATGCGTTTAGTGGTTCCAGGCGATTTCTTGTGCTACAGCGAGGAGTACTCGCCGAGCGCGAACGCGTTCGAGGACAGCGAAGGCAAGGTTTTCGCGAGCGCGGTAGGCTGCGAAAAGCAGAGCGACGCGAACCGCAGCTTGAGCGTGCGCTCTCCGCGCGCCAAACGCCCCCTCAAGGCGGGCGACCTCGTTTACGCGAGAATCGAAGACTTGTACGACACCGTCGCGCTCACGCGCTTCCGTCCCGCGGCGCCGAACGTAGCGCCGAACAGCGACTCCGCTTTTCTGCGCATTTCGGAAATCCGCAGGGCTTACGTCGAGAGTTTTCGCGGGCACCTCGGCATCGGGGACGTGCTCGTGGCGCGCGTCAAGGAAGTCACGCCGCTCGGAGTTTACCTCACCGTAATCGAAAACGACTTAGGCGTGCTCCGCGCCTTCTGCGGCGCTTGCCGAAACGAAATGGCGCTCACCCAAAAAGGTTTTTACTGCAAGGCGTGCGGCGCTGGCGAGGAACGCAAGATGCCGGCGCCCGGCGCCCAGCCCGCGTTGTTCGCCGAGCCGCCGCCTCAAGAAGCGCGCGAGTCCCGCTTCGGGCGCGGCGAGCCGCGCAGCGGCGGCAGCCGCGGAA
>CAZWIQ010000004.1:0-299 GCA_964634375.1 Microcaldota archaeon | reverse complement strand
ACGGAGCCGCGATGCGCCGGGCGAAGGCGGCGGTCGAGTCGATGCACGCCGACGCCGGCAAGATCAACGACGAGGCCCGCCGCACCGCGATGCGGAAGCACGCCCTCGCCAGTCAGAGCGCGGCCCGCCTCGCGGCGAAAGAGGCGGCGAACGCGGATACCGCGGCGAGCGCGGGGGCCGCGGAGACCGCGGGCGCGGATACGGGCGCGAGCGCGGCCCGCCTCGCGGAGGCGGGGAACGCGGAGGCGGGAGGGAGAGGCGCTTCGGTTCCCGCAGGGATTCGCGGAGTTCGCGGGATT
>CAZWIQ010000003.1:0-42389 GCA_964634375.1 Microcaldota archaeon | reverse complement strand
CCTTCGGCGCGTTCCTTCATTATGTCGGCGTAACCCGCGACTTGCTCGGCTGGAATGCGTCCGCGCAGGCTCTTGATTATTTCCTTGCGCGCCAACTCCTCAACTTCCTTGCCAGGCGGAGCGCGCGCGACGAAGTCGACGTCGGTCGCGTTCATGAGTTCGCGCAGAATTATGTCTCCGCCGCGGTCGCCATCGAGAAACGCGGTGACTTCCTTCTTGCGTCCCAACTCCGCGATGGTTTTGCCCACGTTCGCGCCGCCGATTGCGACCACGTTCGTGATGCCGTTGCGCAGGAGGTTGATCACGTCCGCCCTGCCTTCGACGACGATTATTTCTTCGGCGGTCGTGATTCCGGGCCCTGCGGGCAACGCGTCTTCGCCGAAACTGCGGATTTCCGCGGTTTTGAGATTCTCGCTGACGAGTTCGCGCAACTCCTTGCTTTCCGGGATTTCGGTGTCAACGAGATTCTTCAAGAGGTTCTTCGCGCGTTCGAGCACTTGCTTGCGCTTTAAATTTCGCGAGTCTTCGATGCGTTGCACGCCGATGCGCGCGTCGCACGGCCCCACCCGGTCAACGATTTCGAGAGACGCAGCGAGAATGCTCGTCTCGACCATGTCGAGCGATGACGGAACGAGAATCGTTCCAGTTGTTTTTCCGCCGCGCACTTGCGCGTCGACCTCTATGCGGCCGATGCGGCCGTTTTTCTGGAGTTCGCGCAAGTCGAGTTCGTTTCCGAGCAATCCTTCCGTTTGCCCGAATACGGCGCCCACGATGTCCGGTTTTTCCACGATTCCGTCTATTTCGAAATTGGCGCGTACGAGGTATTTCACCGCGTCAACGTAAGTTTTTCCCATTCCGTATCACCTTTTCCGTTTTCTTGTTTCCTGTTTTCTCGTCGTTTTTTTCTTTTCGATTTTTTTTTCTTTTCTTCTTTTCGCGTTATTTTTTCTTTTCATTTTATTTTTTGATCGCGCTTCTGTTCGTTCTTCTTTTTCCTTTTCCTTCGGGCGCCAGCCGTTCTTCAAGCCTTTCGAGCGCGGTCGGCGCGTCTTCGACGCAATTGACTCCAAGCAAACGCCTGAAATTGCGCCGCAACGCGGAGTCCGGCGCGACTCCGAGTGCGAGGAGCGCTTCGTTGATTTCCGCAGCGCGCCGTTCGCCTTCCCCGTCGTAGTCCGTCAACACCGCGATTTCTTGTTTTTCGCGTTTCCGCGCTTCGACCGCGTGCTTCGCGGTTTCGCCCGCGTTTTTGCCGCCCGCTTTGACGATTGGCGCGGTCGGCGCGAAACCGCTTTCGCGGAGCGCTCGTTCGTCGCGCTTGCCTTCGACGATTACGACGCGATCGTCCAGCCCGCGTTTCGTCTTCTCCAAAAGCTTGCGCGTCGATTCAACATCCATTTCGTGGCGTCGCCTAGGAAAACGCCGTTGTCTTCGGAGAAACCGCGTTCGCCCGCGTTTTGCCGCCTTTTCAGGCGTAAGCGTGCGCGGCGGCCGTTTCGGCCACCAGGTCATACAAGGAGGGAGAAATGCGAATAATGTCCTTCACGGAAATTATTCCGGCGACTTGCTTTTGCTTGAAGACTACGAGGCGCTTGACGTCGCGCGTTCCCATGAGCTTCGCCGCCTCGCTTATGTCGCGCGAGGCGTCGATGCCGATTAACGGCTTCGACGCGACATCCTTGATTTTAACATTCATTTTCTTCGGCGCGACCGCGCGCTTCACGATGTCGGCGTCCGTAATCATCGCGTGGACTTCGCCTTTCGCGTTGGTCACGAACAAGCCGCTAACGTTTTTCTTTTTCATCAGCGCTGCCGCGTCGTATACTGAAGCATTCTCGTCGATAGTCACCAGGGCAGTCTTCATGCAGTCTCCTACCTTAATCCCTGTCTCCATGACGATACTTTTGGGCGAGGCGGTTTAAAAACGCGTAGGCTGGATTGCCGCAGAACGACGGACGGCGAAGAGCGTTGACGCGTGCGAAACCGATTTTTATATTTTTTCCGCCGTTTTTAACCGCCTTTTTTACCGTCTTGCTTTAATTCCCCCGCAGCCTAGCTTTAATCGTGAGCCACTACGCTAAAGGCGCGGCGTTCGAACGGCAGTTGCGCGACTTGCTGCGAGCCAAAGGATTAGTCGTAGTCAGGAGCGCTTCTTCGGGCGTTGACGGCTTGAGCCCCGACCTAGTCGTGCTGAGCTCGCGCAAGAAATTCGCGGTGGAGTGCAAGGCGTGGCAGCACGGCCCAAGCATCGAAAAACCGAAGATTGCGATAATGCGCGAGTGGCAGAACGGCGCGGGCGTGCCCGTCTACGTCGCGTGGAAGGCGCCGCGGCGCGAGTGGAAATTCTTTCCTCTCGACTGCCTGCGCGAAACGGGCATGGCTTTCGTTCTCGGGGACAAGGATTGGAGCATGGGCTTGACGCTCGAGCAAGTGCTTGATTTGCGTTGACGGCGGGATGCCGGACGGGCTGCCGGTCAGTGCCTTTGCGGCAACTGCTTGTAGGCGCCTACATGGCTTTTTATTAGCCCGAGCCGTTGCGCAAAAGGCCCGTGTCTCGCCCTCAACTCGTTTCGGAGCTCGGCTTTGAACGCGACTTCCGTTCGTATTTGCGCGCGGGGGAGCAGTTCCTGCATTTCCCGTGACACGGCGAATCTGTCTGCGAACGGTTTTGCCTTTTCTTCGAGCTTGACAATCGCCGCTTCGGCGGCGTTGAAGATTCTCTTTCTTTCCTCAAAGCTTTTTTCGCGCTCTATTTGAGTCATCGTTCCCGCGATGAGCCGCTTCGCTTCGTGCTGCGCGTCCATCAACTCCTTTTCCTCTTTTCGTTCGGTGTAAGGCGCGAAGCCTTCGTCGAAAACCGGGTTTACGAATCGGACTCTGACTTTGCTTCTCGGGTCGCCCGGGGTTTTGTTGTCCACGCGAATCCCTTTTCCGAGGAACGCGCTGATGCCTTTCGTCGAGTTGATTCCTACTGCGAAAGCATCTTGAAACGCGGCGATTGCCGCACTGAGTTTTGCCAGGCGTTCTTCGCTTCCCGCGCCCGGAATGAAGCGGCGTTGGGACGGCGATACGCTCCTCCAAGCGAGCGATGACGGTGGGGTGGCGCTGAAAATCAGTTCCAGTTCGTTTGGCGTGGCGCGAAGGCTGATGTTTAAATTTCTCGGCTCGACCGGGTGCTTTTGGCTCAACGTTTGAAATTCGGTGCCCAATCTCGAGCGGACTCGCTTGGCGAGGTGGAAAGGATGCGTTTCGTTTAACATGGCGAGAGAATTTGTGGCGGCGGTGTCTTTAAAGCTTTTTCAATTTACGGGCGGCGAGCTTCGTTTCGCCGATTTCGTCGGCTTAAAGCAGCTTGAGTTTTTCCGTCACCGCGTCGACGCTCGCTTCGCCCGCCGGTCCGATTCCGACGGCGGTCGCGGTGCCCGCCTCGATTTGCGTGAAGCCCGCGTCGCGCACGAGCGCTGCCGGAAGTTTTGCTTTCTTGGCTTGATTGAATATTTCGATTAATTCCTTTTCGCTGTTGACTTTCAAGCATATTTTCTTCATTCCTTCCGCGCGCCACTCTGCGGCGTCGCGTTCGTCGGCCTTGTCGAGGGCGAGGACGCTTGCGTGAGCGCACTGGCTAGCCATCTTTCCCCGTCCCATTCCCAAGTCGCTTCTAACAATCAACGCCTGTTTTAAACCGCTCATTTAGCATCCCTTATTCTCATGTGTTTTTCGAATCTCTTTTTCTTTCTTTTCAAAACGAGATTTCCCGCGCCGGAGTACATCCAAAAACAAATTTTTCTGGCGTTATCCCCGTAGTAGTTGACGCTCCAGACGTTTCCCTTATTACTTTTCGTTATTTTCGGTGTTGGGATTCTGAGCCGTTTCCGTATTTTTTCGGCTAAATCCGCCAAAAATTTTTCGTATCCTACGAACCTAATTTTTATCGTGTTCGGGTAATTAAACATGATGCTGCCATCTCCGTCAAAATAGCCCCTAACGAAATGGTTCAGAAAGCGTTTCGGAATTTTTGGCAGTCGTATCTTCAAGGTTTTTCGAGGTCCGCAACCCAATTTTGCTAAACTTCTGCACATTTTTTTATCGTGAACGTAAAACGTAGCGGAGTTTTTGTAGGTCTTGATTTTGTGTTCGCTTTTGAGGGCTCGCTTCATTTTTCTGAGAATTTCTATATCTCCCGTTTGGAGGTGAAGCCCAAATCGTTTGTAGTCTTTCGAAACATTTCCGTCGCTGTACATCCAACCCAGAAAATACGCGGATTCTCTATTCCGGTGTTCGAAGAAGTTTTCGTTGACGCTATACTCCCGTCCCCAAGAATCTTTACTTACTCCAATGCGATTGGCTTCATGATAAACGGAACTTTTTGTTCTGTCTGGGAACAGCTTGTGGATTGCCGCGGATTCATAATTTCTGGTTAGGCACCTTATTTCTTCAGGAGCCCAATCGCTTGTTTTTCTCGTCAAACCAAACGCGTTAAGCTTTCGTTGGATTGTGGATTTGCCGACCTTGTTTTCTCTCGCTATTTCCAAATAGTTTTTTGTTTCAAGTTGTTCGATTAGGTAATTCGGGTCGTCATAATTTTTGATTGCTGCAGTCATGTGATTGGTTATGCCGAGCGAATTCAATTGTTTTTCGGAGGTAGCCTTCCAGTGAATTGTATCTGAAAGAAAATTAGGTTCCGCGCGTTTTGACTTCCGCGATGAAAGGCTTCATGATTTGCGCGAATTCCTGCAGGCGCTTCGGCGGAAACGCGGCGAGCTTGTTGAACGAGGCGTCGAGGCAATCGCGCGCTTGAAACTGCTGCAGGAAAAATCGGCGCGCGCCTTTGAGTTCTTGCGCTACGCGCAACGCGGTGCGCTCGTCGAACAGCCTTGGTACGACGGTTGCGCGGAACTCGTAATCAAAGCAAGCGCTTTCTTGTTCCCGAATCAGCATTTTCGCGCTTTCCTTGATTTTATCCTTATCGACTTTCGTTCCAGTGACGCGGTCGTAATCGTCGAGCGGCGCCTTGTAGTCCATCGCGTAGTAATCGACGAGACGGTTTTTCATGAGTTCGTGAAGCAGTTCGGGGCTGGAGCCGTTCGTCTCGAGTTCGACCGCGAAGCCGAGCGCCTTGACTTCCTTGATGAAGTCGATTAACTCGCTTCCCGCGAGCGTTGGTTCGCCTCCCGTTATCGCGACTCCGTCGAGCCACTTCTTGCGGCTTTTGAGAAAGTTCAGGACTTGCTCGCGAGGAATCGACGGCGCTTGCTCGGTGCCGAGGGCGAGGCTCGCGTTTTGGCAGAAGGGGCAACGGAAGTTGCAGCCGTTCAAGAAGACGACGGCGGCGATTTTGCCGGGGTATTCGATTAGCGACGTAGGCATTAATCCTTTGATGTCGAGCATGTTTGTTCAACTCTTAGCCTTCACCGTCATTGCCCGCGCCGTAAGCGTTTTAAGCGCAGCCAACAAAGGTTCGTAATCGGGCGGGTCTTGCGCCAACGCGAATAGCGCCTTTGCATTCCTGTCGGCTATTTTCCAACTCTGTTTATGTGAAGGCGCATCGCCAGTGGACTGCCCGCAACGTGTTCTTGCTTTTTCTTGTTCTTCTCCTAATTTTTTCATTCTTTTTTGAACTTCTTCAGGTAACTCTTTTGCTACAAGCTCGTGATAGAATCTCATGCGTCCTTCCGCGCGTGCCTCGTTGCCTACCTCGACGATAGGCGCAAATTCTTCTCGCCTTAAAGCGTCTCCTAATTCAGTCGCTAACGGCAGTGCGGGTATTCTTTTAGCGATGCACCTTGGCCTCAATAAGTCTTCTCTGGAAATGCGTTCGTATCCTCTTGCTGGAACGAGTATGCCCAGCCAACTTCCGCGGGGTATTATCTCCGTGTCTCTTAGGCGCAATACGCTCGCGTACTTTTCTTGCCGCAGAATGGCTGCCGCGTTTCTAACGCTACCCAAACCCATTATTCGTCGCCATGTTGAAACTAGTTTTTCACGCTTGGGAAACGCGCGCGATGATTTCGTTTCCCTTGCTCGTAATGAAAACTTTTTCCTTCGGACGCAACCCCAGTTTTTTCACGATTTCGCTCGGAATCGCGAACGCCAAGCTAGCGCCGACTTTGATTAAACTGCGTTCGGCAGCTTTGTCGCGGTACAACGCCTCCACTTTTTCCATGACATGCTGGGGGTAAACGATTTCGTTGCATTCACTGCACTTGAACGCTTCGACGAAAATGCCGGGTTCGATTTCATCCTGAATCTTGCGGAGCCTGCCTTTGCCGCACGCGCAACACTTTTTTCCGTCGAGATTCAAAGCCATGCCCATCACTCCCTTGCTTTCTCATTTCCTGACGTTCCAAAAAGCGGTTACCACGAAAAAATACTCGCCGCAGTCCTTGAAAACGACGATTAACTCGCCTTTCCGGTAGTTTTTCCGCGCCTTGAATTTGTTCGGTTCTTCTTCCGGTTCCTTTTTTCCCGTGTGAATGCAGTCTACTGCAAGGCTTACGTCGATGTCCTTGTCTTCGCGGTAGTGCTTCGAAAAAATGAATTCCTTCCGCGCCAAGCCAACCGCCCGCTGAGTTTTATTGATTATAATTAGTTATACTAGTATATAAGCGTTAGGGTGTTGGCATCTCTTACTTGAGTGCTTCCTTGACTTCGTCGAGCTTCGGGGTGGCGCCGCGCCACACGGTTTTCTCCGTTCCGTCGTCCGCGACGACGGCGACGCTCGGCGTCGCCATGACTCCGTGAAGCACGGCTTCCGTGAGCCCGTCGGCGTCCTTGACGTTGAGGAATTCGACGACGGCGCCTTCAGCCGCCAGCCGTTTGCCTAACTCTTTCGCCGCCGGGCAGTTCGGGCAAGTTTCCTTCCAGAAAATCTTTACTTTCGGCATGAACTCACGCTCGCGCATCCTCGCGCGCCCGCGCATTCGCGCGCTCACGCGCACTTGGCTTTCTGCGTCAGCGCTTTCGAGTCGAATTCTGCGTCCACCGCTTTCGCGGTTTGCGGGACGGCGTAATTTCCTTTTTGCCTGTCCTTGAATTCGGCGGTCTTGCTCTTGTTCCAGTTGTTGATTCGGCTGAAGTAGCCGACTACGCGCGATATCCCGAAAACGTTTTCGCTGCCGCAGTGAGGACAGTGGGGACCATGAACTGTCTTTTCTTCCGTCATTGTTGCTTTCACCTCATCTAGTTATTTTCTCGAACACCACGTCGCCCTTCGCTTGGCTTGGCGCTGCCTGCGTTGCTTGTTTTACTGGCGCTTCAGTATCGCGGTTGAAGCCGCGGCTCACCGCGCCGCAGTCGTTGCAGACGGTGAATTCCGGCGAAACAACGATTTGCGCGCTCTGGGTGTTTTCCCACGTGCGGCGCACGAGCGCGTAAACGCTCTCGGGGCTAGGCTGTTGTTCGCCGAGGAATACGTGCGTGATGCAGCCGGCTTCGATCAAGTTGTTGAAGACCGCTTGCTTTTCAATGCGTTCAATGATGTCGACTGGCGCGTCAGCCTGCAAGTGAATACTGTTGGTATAATAGACTTCGCCGGTTTCAGCGTTGCCGCGCACGAGCCCGCGCGCGTACTGAGGAAAGCGTTGGAGGTCGATTCTCGCGAGCCGCAGGCTCGCGCTCTCCGCAGGCGTTTCCTCGAGCACCACCTTCATCTTGTGTTCGGCTTCCAGCGCCTTCGCTTTCAAGTGCATCGCCGCGATTACGCGCACGCCGACTCGAAAGGCGGCGTCGCTTTCGTGAAGCGCTTGCCCCGTAATCGTTTTCACGCACTCGTTGAGCCCGATCATGCCGATGATGTAACTCGCCTTGTCGAGGTCGAGGTAAGGTTTGCCGTCAGCGGCAGGCGCGCCGACAGTCCACAACGGCGTTCCCGGGCTGCTCATGATTTTTTGGATGAACTTTCTTTTCTGCAAGTGCGCCTTCATCGCGGTGTCCATCGCCCACTCGACTTCGCGCACGACGCTTTCCACGGTCGGCTTCGCTCCGACTTTCTCGCTTGCTTGCGCGGCGCGGTAAGCCGCCTGCGGAAGGTTGATCGTTACGATTTGGAATCCGCAGAACCGAATGCTTTCCGGGTGATTGAGCAGCCACGGGTCCTCGATTTTCGTTTTCAAGCGGCAGCACTGGCTCAGCGTTGCCGCCTCCCGGTCGAAAATGAAGTAAGGCGCGCCGTTAGCGGCGCTCACGCCGCAAGCGAAGCGCAGGAGCTCGTCTTGCGCCGCGTCGGCGAAAGTCGCGGCGTCGACGTGGCAGTTTAGTTTCGGGAAAGCGAAGGGTTTGCCTTCGCTGTCGCCCTTCCGAGCGATTTCGAGGAGCGCGCGCGTGAACTGCTGGGCTTCGCGCTCGTAGTCCGCGTAAGTGAGAATGCGCCCGTCGCGCGCCGCGTCGCTCGGCTGCACGAGCTTTCCTTGCGCGTCTCGAGGCACGTCGTCGAGGCGTTCGACTTCGCCGTTCGGCCGCTGCAGCATGTATTTTCCTCCCTCGCCAATCGCGGGCACGCCGCGGAGATAATCGGGAACTCCGAAGTGCAGGTTGATGTCGATGAAAAGCGTTTGGGAGCCGCGCGAAAAAGCGTTTTGCGAGAACGCGAAAATCAGGTGTTGCGCGTGCTGCTTCAACTCTTCGTAACTCAAGCCGCGGAGCAACGGCGCGTAAAAAACGTTGAGGTAAGCGAGCCCGAGCGCGCCCGCGTAATTCGCCTGCATCGAGGCGAGGAAAGTGTTGAGGTGGCCCGTGAGCGTCGCGGCGTGTTTCGCCGGGTAAGAGTGCGACGCGAGGTTCATCAACTGCAAGCCGTATTTCTTGATGTATTCCGGGCTGTGACCGGAGCAGTACGTGCGGACGATGTAACCCAAGTCGTGGAGGTAGACTGCTCCGCTGAGGTGCGCTTCGCTTACTTCCCGCGAAAAAACTTCCTTCAACGCGTATTGTTTCAGCACGGTTTCCGCGATTGCGAGATTCACCGCCTCGGGGTTGTTCGCCATGATGTTGCTGTTCTCGTTGCTCTTCGCGAAAATCAATTGGTTGAGGTTGTAAACGGCGATTCCCAAAATTTCTTGCTTGCTTAGCTTGCGCTTGTGCCCGCGCTCGAACAATTCGTTGTTCACGAGTTCGCGAATCAGCGACACGCTGATGCTCTTCATTCCCGAAACCGACAAGCGCCGCTCGACCGCGAGAGCGATGTCTTCCGCCTCTGCTTGCGCGAGCCCCGTTTCCTTGACGAGCGCTTCCGTTATTCGCGTCCTGTCCCAAAGCTGCGCGATGCCTTGCGTAGGGCTTTCAACTATGAGCTGCATGAAATCAGTCGAGTCTTTCGCTTGCGCTTCGCCTTCGCTTTCCTCGCGCACGACGCGCAGCGCCTTGATTTCGCGTTCGAGCGCAGTCAAATCGCGGAACTGCCTGTAAACGCTCGCGAAGTTAATGTAAGCGACTTCGTCGACGCCGCGCAGCTTGTCCATCACGAGTTCGCCGATGTCGCGGCTCGGAATCTCGCTGACGTCGCGCGAGCGCAGCTCGCGTTCGACTTCGTCGACTAGCGAATCGATTTTTTCCTCGGAGACGGGGCGCTTGAAGCAAGCGTGTTCCACGCCGTTTTTAATCTTCTTGCGGTCGAAAGGCTCGCGCCTCCCGCTTTTCTTGAGCACGAACAACTCGAGCGCGGCTTCCTCGTAAGTCGTGAAGCGCTTGCCGCAATTCTTGCACTCGCGCCTGCGCCGCGTCTTCTCGTCGGCTTCAGCGTCGCGCGAGTCGACGACGCTCGTTTCCGGATTCCCGCAATAAGGACACTTCAATTTCCACCAACTCCGTTCAAACCCGAAACCCAGAAAACCCGGTTTTCCGCTGTTTTTTATCGTCAAACGACGAAAAAACGGGTTGCTAGCTTGCCGCTATTTTCGCTTTGAAAACACTATATATGGCGCTTTGCGCGCCTGCCCAGCCACAATATATTGATTGTCGTGCGCCGTTTTTTTTCGGCGTTTTAGTGCTAGCGGACTGGGCTTTAAATACTTTTCGTAACTACTTTGCCGTTGATTTTACGCCGTTTTTTTAGCGCTCAAGCGCGCGCTAAAACCGCGTTCAAACAAACGCCATGGCGAGGAACAACGCGAGGAAGCCGGCGAAAAGCAAGCCCCACGCGCGGCTGTTCCAAGCAGCGATTTTCGTTCCATCTAGCGGACCGAAGGGAAGCATGTTGAACGAGCCGAGGAGCACGTTGACGTACGCCGCCGTCGCGCACAGTTCCTTGTAAGGCGTGATGAAGAACAACGCGAGGAAAGCGAGTGCGACGAGGAGATTCGTAAGTGGGCCGGCAATCGAGATTTTCCCGTTTTGCTCGCGCGAAACGCGGCCGAAAATGTAGACCGCGCCCGGCGCCGCGAAAACGAATGCGCCGCGCGTGACGAACGCCATGAGTATCGCGAGGAACAACCCCCACGTCCACGCTCGGTATTCGCTGTGCACGCCGTACGAGCGCGCGACAGTGCGGTGCCCTAGCTCGTGCAAAATGAACGCGCTGCCGACTGCGATGAGGACGACGAGGAAGTAGTTCGGGTCGAAGACGTAGTTGTCTCCTTTGAACAACGAGAACGCGAGGGAAATCGTGATTACGGAAACGAGTATGTGCGTGACTTCGACCGCGCTGAACGAAAACAATCCTATTTTGCTCGCCATCTCAATCACTCTTCCTTGTATTCGCCGTAATTGTTGGTGCTGCCGCGCTTGCCGCGAGTGCCGCCTTCAAACCGCACTTCCGCTCCGCCGATATTCTCGGTTTCAGTCAGGCGGATGCTCGGCGGCGAAATAGTTCCCGCGTATTCCTCGATGACTCCTTCCGCGAGAGAACCGTTTTGCAGGCTCACGCGAATCTTCTTGCCCACGCGGCCGTTCTCGAGCGCGGTGACGAACACCGGCTCGTTTATCGTGGCGACTCCGAAAGGCGTTTGCTGGTGGCGGCGGACGAACGTTATCAGCACGTCTCCTCGGCGCACGCCGCGCATTCGCGGCCAAGCGTAACCCGCGGCGATGGCGAGCGCTACGGCGATGGCGACTAGTTTCCAAACGTCGCCTAGCACGCTTTCCTTCCAGCCGAGCGAGGCGTGAATCCACCCACTCATTCCGTAAACGACGAGCGCGCTCGCGATGAACAGCATTGCGGCGTTCGCCGCGACTCGCAAATTCATTTTTTTCAAGTCACCAATAGTAATGTGTGCGCCTCTGCTTTTATCCGCTTATGCTTTCTCTTTTGGCTTATGCTTTGTCGCTTATCTTTTCATCCGTACCCGGTTTGCGCTTCCGCTTTCTTTATGAGTAGCGTGGGCCGAATCGCGCTCAACGCCTTGGTGAAGTGCGCCGCCTTGACGTCTTTAGCGTTGAGATTCTCTCGAAGCGCCACCATTCCCGCTTCCCTGCACAGCCCCTCGAGGTCCGCTCCACTGTAGCCGTCAGTCTTTTTCGCGATGCTGCGCAGGTCCACGTCTTTCGCGAGAGGCATTTTCTTCGTGTGCACCTGCAGGATGGCGAGGCGCGACGCTTCGTCCGGCGCCGGGACTTCCACGAGCTTGTCGAACCGCCCTGGCCTGAGCAGGGCGGGGTCGAGGAGGTGCGGCTGGTTAGTCGCGCCGATGACGACGACGTCGCTTAAATCCTGAAGCCCGTCCATTTCGGCGAGCAGCGTGTTTACGACGCGTTCCATGACGTGCGTTCCGCCGTCTTCTCCGCCGCCGCGGCTGGGCGCGAGCGCGTCGATTTCGTCGAAAAAGATTATCGTGGGCGCGGCGGTGCGGGCTTTGCGGAAGACTTCGCGCACGCCTTTTTCGCTGTCGCCAACCCATTTGCTTATGAGTTCGGGCCCGCGAATCGCGATGAAATTCGCTTCGCTTTCAGTCGCCACGGCTTTAGCCAGAAGGGTTTTGCCTGTGCCAGGCGGGCCGTACAACAGTATTCCGCGCGCGGGGCGTATTCCGACTCGAGTGAACGCTTCAGGGCGTTTGAGCGGAAGCTCGACGGCTTCCTTCAAGTCGCGCTTGGCGTCTTCGAGCCCGCCGATTTGCTCCCACTTGACGTTCGGGACTTCGAGATACACTTCGCGCAGCGCGCTCGGCCGGATTTCGCGTTGCGCGTTGTGGAAGTCCGCGGCGGTGACGCGCATGGAATCGAGTATTTCCTGCGGAATCTGCTCGTCTTCCAGCTTGATTTTCGGGAGCGTTCGGCGCAACGCCTTCATAGCCGCTTCCTTAGTCAGCGATTGAAGGTCCGCGCCGACGAAGCCGTGCGTGTGGCTGGCGAGGTCGTCTAGAGACACGTCGCCTGCGAGCGGCATGCCGCGCATGTGAATCTGCAGGATTTCCTTGCGTCCCGCCTTGTCGGGAACCCCGATTTCGATTTCCCTGTCGAAACGCCCGGGCCTGCGCAACGCAGGGTCGAGCGCGTTTTGCCGGTTCGTCGCCGCGATCACGACGACTTGCCCCCGGCTCTTGAGTCCGTCCATGAGCGAGAGAAGCTGGCTCACGATGCGTTTTTCTACTTCGCCGATTACTTCCTCGCGCTTGGGCGCAATCGAATCGATTTCGTCGATGAAGATGATGCTTGGCGCGTTTTCTTCCGCGTCCTTGAATATCGCGCGGAGGCGTTCTTCGGCTTCGCCGACGAACTTCGACACGATTTCGGGGCCGTTTATGGTGATGAAGTGGGCTTCGCTTTCGTTGGCGACTGCTCGCGCGAGCAGCGTCTTGCCCGTGCCTGGAGTGCCGTAAATCAACACGCCTTTCGGCGGTTCGATGCCTAATCGTTCAAAGAGTTCCGGGTGGCGCATCGGCAGCTCAACCATTTCGCGAATCTTCTGCACTTCGTCTTTGAGCCCGCCTATGTCCTCGTACGAAATCGTCTGGATTTTGCCTAATTCCTTGACTGGTTCTTCGCGTAGCTCGACGTTCGTCTGCGCTCCGACGAGCACCAAGCCCGCGGGCACCGTTTGCGCTACCGCGAACGGAAAACTCGTTCCGAAAACGTTTATGGAGAGAATGTCGCCTTTGCTTAACGGCTTGCCGACGAGGTTCTTTTTCACGAACGAGTCGAAGCCGGGCGCGTAACGCGTCGGCTGGTTCGGCGCGAGCACGATTTTCTTGGCTTCCTTGATTTCCGCTTTGCGCACGCGCACGGGATCGCCGAGTCCGACGCTCGTGTTTTGGCGCAGGATTCCGTCCATGCGGATGATGTTCAAGCCTTCGTCTTGAGGATGCGCGGGCAAAACGATTGCGGCGGTGACTTTCTTGCCTTTGATTTCGACGACGTCGCCCGTGGTGACGCCGAGGACTTTGCGGGCGTTTGCGTCGAGGCGCACGATTCGCTTCGCGTAATCGATTTGCAGCGCCTCGGCTACTTTCAGCGTGATTTCCTTGTTTTCCCTTGAATCTTCAGGCATTTCAACGCTCACCTTTCTCAATCGTCAGCCGAGCGGGTTTTGATTGCTACGAGTAGGGTTGCTGGGTTTATTAAAAACTCGTTGTCTCGTTGGAAGGAATTGTTGCGCAGAGCTTAATAATAAGGTTTTTGTTTTCTACAATCCGCTGGTTTCGCAGTCGCCCGGCAGGAGTTTTTCGACTTCGTTTGCATCGCAACCCAACTTCAAAGCGATTTTCTTCGCAGCCTCGCTTTTCTTCGTCGCGCCCGGCTTGACGCGAACCGAGTTTTTGGGTGCAGCGGCGTGCACCGCAGGCAACGCTATCGCGCGCTCGTTTTCTTCAGCGATTAACAACGCGAGTTCCGTGTTCTTGAACCACTGGCGTTGCCCGCGTATGACGAACGCGCCTTTCGCGACGTACTCGCCGTGCGAATACTTGCTTACTTGCTCGCGGCGCACCGCGTAAGCGTCGCACGCGCCGCTTCCCGCCTTCCACGCGCTCGAGTACGATGCCGCCCACTGCACCGCCTCGCGCAAATTCTGTTCTCCCGCCTTAGTTCCTTCCTTCAAGATTGTTGCTGGCGCGCCGTGCACGTCCGCGTGGAGAAACAAGTCTGCGTCTTCGAGGTGGTGCGCGACGAGCGTTTCGTTTTGCTTCGCGTCTTTCCCGGCGATGACGAGGAATCCGCCGCTCGTCGTGAAAAAACGGTATTTTTCAAACCAAGCCCGTTCTCGGATTTGCCTGACTTTGAAACGCGTTTTCGCGGCTTCGGCTTCCGCTTCTGCGCGCGCTTGCGCGGCAGCGTCTTCCGCGCGCATTTTTTCTACGCGCGCCTCGGTTTCCTTGATTGCGCGCCTCGCTCCTTCGGCTTTCGCGCGTGCGCGCTTGGCTTTGTCGAAGTAATCCGTGGCGTTCTGCCAAACCGTCTTGCGCACGTCCAAGCGAATCTTCACGTTGCTTCGCCTTTCGGTTTCTTGGTTTTTTCTTTCACTGTTTTTTCCTTGACTGGTTTCGCTGGCTTGGCGGCGCGCGTTTCCTCGGCGGCGGGACCCGCTTCGCTTTTCGCTTCGGTTTTCTTTTCTTGTTTTTCTTCTTTCTTTTCTTCCTTCTTGGCTTCTTTTTCTTCTTTCTTCTTGTAGTTCTTGTTTCCCCAATTCGCCTTGCTTTCGCAGCCCGGCTTCAAGCACATTTCGAACGGGCGTTTGCCGCGTCGCACGACTTTGACGACGGGCAGCTTGCAATGCGGGCACGTTTTTCCCGTCGCGAGAATCGCGGCGTCGCGAGGCACCGGGAAAGTGTTCTTGCACTCGGGGTAAGCGTTGCACGCAGCGAAGAGCCCGTACTTTCCGCGTCGCACGACGATTTCGCCTTTAGCGCACTTGTCGCACTTGCCGAGCACGCTCGCCTTGCGGTGCATTTCGTTGACCGCGCCGAGCAATTCCCGTCCAATCGTTTCTTCCTTGGGCTTGAATTCCGCGCAGATTTTCGCGATTTCGCGCTTGCCTTCATCGACTACGCGTTGTTCAGTCGTTTTTCCTTCTTGAATCGCGTCCATTTCCTTTTCGAAGTGCCGCGTGAGCTTCTCGCTCATTATTTCGGGGACGTGCTTGTGCAGCGATTCGGCAACCGCGAGCCCGAGCGCCGTCACCGTAACGCTTTTTCCTTCGGCATAGCCGCGCCGATAAAGGGTTTCAATTATTTCGGCGCGCGTAGCCTTCGTTCCCAAATCGCGTTCCTCGAGTTCGCTCACTATGCTCGCTGGAGTGAAGCGCTTGGGCGGCTGAGTCATTTTTTTCAGCTTCGAGATTTCTTCGACGCGGAGTTTCTGGTGCAGCCGCAACTCGGGCATTTGTTTTTCCTCGATTTTCGCGTAAGGCGCGTAGTAGTCAATCCACCCCCGCTTCGTTACGCGGTCGCCTTGAGCGAAATAACGCTCGCGCCCGAGCGTGAGTTCGGCGCCGACTCGCTCGGCTTCGCCTTCTTCGGCGAAGCACGCGAGGAATCGCCGCGCGATTAAATCGTAGATTTTCGCCGCTTCGCCGCGCAGCGCGTTAGCGCCCGGCTTTAGCCCAGTCGGGTGTACTGCGGGGTGCGCGGAATCAGTCTTGTCGCCTTCAGCGGGCTTCGTGCGGTTTTTTTCCAAGAGTTCTTTCGCGTGTTTTTCGTAAGCGGGGTTCGCGGCGAGCTGCGTAATGATTTTCTTGAGGTTGAGCTGGGGCGGGAGCTTTTGCGAAGCGCTGCGCGGGTACGAAATGAACGCGGCTTCGTAAAGCGATTGCGCGATTTGCATCGTGCGCGCGGGGTTAACGCCGAAGCAACGGTAGGCTTCCGTCTGCAACGTCGTCAAATCGAACGGCGGCAACGGCTTGAGTTTCAGTTTTTTCTTGTCGAGGACGCTCACGAAACCGTCTTTGTCCGAGCGCGCTAGCGCGGCGTCGGCTTCCGCCTCGTTTTCGAAGCGTTGCTTGCGGTGCAGGAACTCGGTGCCTTCGTACAACGCGACGAGCTGCCAGTACGGCGTGCTTTCGAACGCGGCGATTTTCTTTTCGCGTTCGGCGAGCAACGCGAGCGCTGGGCCTTGCACGCGGCCGATGCTGAGCACGCGGAAAGCGCCCGCGCGGCGCACCGCCGCCATGAGGGCGCGGCTTATGCTTAATCCCCACGCGAAGTCGAGGTAGTGGCGCGCGCGTCCCGCGTCGCGCATCCCGTGGCTCGCTTGGGGCGCAGCGTTTTCGTAAGACGCTTCGAGTTCGTCCGCCGTCAACGTCGAATACTTCATTCGGCGCGCGGCGCGCGCTTTGCAGATGAATTCGATGATGTTGTCTCCGATTACTTCTCCTTCGACGTCGTAGTCGCACGCGTTGACGAACGAGTCCGCGTTTTTCGCCAGCGCGCGGATGTTTTCGTAATAGTCTTTGGCGTAAGCGTTGTCGTCGCTGATTTCGAACGTCGGGCGCCACTCGCCTTCGAGCAACGGGTAATCGCTCCCGCTTGCGCTCGGCGCTATTCCGAACAAGTGCCCGACCGCGGGCGCGACGGCGATTTTTTTGCCGTTTCGTTCGACTTCGAACCAGTAAGTCTTGCCTTTCGTTTTCCGCTCTGGCGGCTTGCCGCGCGCCAGGGCTGCGGCGATTTTGGTGGCGGCGTTCGGCTTTTCAGCGATTATTAGTTCCATTGGAGTCACTGGCTAAACGGAATTGTTTTCCGCGCTTTGTTTTTAATAGTTGGCTAAGCCCGGTTGACCGCGTGTTCCACTCCGACGAGTTTAATCAATTTTCGCTTGTCGTAGCCGCGAGCGAGGGCTTCGTTCAACGCTTTAGTTACTTGCCGCGCGTGCGAACGCTGGAGTTCGAGGATTCTTGCCGCCGCGGCGATGCCGCCGCGCAGAGTGACGATGAGCGTAGTGTTTTTTCCTCGCTTGTTCGAGAATCTGAATTCGACTTCCTCGGTTTCCTTGCTCGACGGGGGTCGTCCTTCGCCTTTCTTGGTTACGTGAACGCCTTCTTCGCCGAGCGGTTTCGCTTCGAGTTCTTCGTCGAGCAAGCTTGCCAAGTAGAGCCTCCTTGGTAGAACGGCGCCCAACAGTTTAAGCATTTTTTCCCTGTGTTCGTCAAGCAACTCGGGTTTTCGCCAGCCGTCGACGAGATTCAGCGGAACGCGGGCTCCAATTATTTTTCCTTCGTCCAAAGCCATTTCCGCGAACAAGCGCGGATTGTCTGGCTTGGTTACTTCCATCAAATTTTGTCTTCTTCGAATCGCGTGGCGGGTTGCGAAACCGAGGCTTTTGGCAACGTCTTCGAATTTTTTCGCGGTGCAGTAAAACGTTTCGTGGTGCCCGTTCGGGCTGCGTAGTTGAATGAACGCCGCGACTTTGGGTCTCCCTCTCGTTCTATTGTTTTCCCTAACCACGGTTCTTGGCTTCAAGCCGGCTTGTCGAAGCAGTTTAATCAATTGTTCCACTAGGCACCGAATTTCTTGGCGGAGCGCGGCTTAATAAAATGTGCGGGTTCACAAAATCGTGTACTTGCTCAAGTAGATTTGTACCTTCAGCACTTCGAGGAACGGGAGAATGAGGAGCGAGTTCGTGACGAGCGCGAGGTAGCGCGCGCCGAGGAAGAACGACTCGAGCTTCAGGAAAATCCAGGAGTTGATTAAAACCACGAATCCAGCGAAAACGAGGAAGAACACGAAGTAGGGAAAGCGGCGTTGAACGATTTTCGCGCTCGCTTCGACCGCGCGCCAAACGCCCAAGTCGTCGATTACGATTGCTTGCGGCGCGAAGAGCACGAGCAGCGCGATGACGAACGTGACGAGCACGCCGAGCGTGGGCCCCGCGCTTCCGAGCAAGCCGTATTCGAAGATTGCGAGGTTGACTGCGAGCGTCGCGAGGAACGCGGCGAGAAAAACCAAAAACATGCGGTAAGTGCAAGACTCGATTTTCTCGACTTCGTTGTGCGTCAAGCGGTTGAGCGTGCGCTGCGCGCGCACGACGACGTTGATCGCCGTGACCGCGAAGGCGAAGAGGGCGAGCGAGGCGAAGAAGACGAGCGCGATGAACAACGCGTCGAACGGCGTGAAGTTGAGGGCGACGCTGCGGAAACGCAGGAACGTTCCGCTGAGCGCGACGAAGTTCGGCAGCAGCAACGAAAGCGGGAACGAAATCAGGAACGGAACGCTGAAGAACGATATGAGTTTCAGGTTCATCTTGTGCGCTTCGTAAGCGTGTTCGAGCAAAGCGGTCAAACTCAATGCAATCCCCTCTTGAACAGTAAAAAAGCATTATCGTAAGCGTGGAGCGGTTTAAAGGGTTTTCGAAACAAGCGTTGCCGGCGCTTTAAGCCGCGCGTCCTTCAAGCCACGCCGCGCTTGCGCCCGTGATTTTCACTCGCCGCGTTTCCCCGACTCGCGCGTTTTTGGAGATGACGGGCGCGTATCCAGCCGTGCGGCCGAGCGCGCCTCCTTTCGCCGCGCCTTCCGCGAAGCGTGCGTCAAGGCAACGCCCGACGAAGCGCTGGTTTCGTTTCGCGGCGATTTTGCGTGCTAACGCCAACGCTTCGATAGCGCGCTTCTTGACTACTTGGTTTGGTAATGCTTTCAGTCTGCTGGCGGGCGCCGTGGGGCGCGCGCCGTACTTCGAGACGTTAACCAAGTCGAACTCGATTTCGCGCATGACGCGCAGCGTTTTATTGAAGTCCGCCTCGGTTTCAGTCGGAAAACCGGCGATGACGTCAGTCGCAATCATCAAATCAGGTAATGTCCGCCGTAAATCCTTTACCAAAGCCACGAATTGCTTGACTTTGTAGGGCCGATTCATGGCGCGGAGCACGGAGTCGCTCCCGCTTTGCAGGGGCAAGTGCGCGAAGCGAAACATTCTCGGCCCCGCTAACTGTTCGGCGAGTTCCGGCATCATTTTCGCGGCGTGCTCGGGATTCATCATTCCAACGCGGCACAAGAAACCGCCATTCAAAGAATTGATTGCCGCCAACAAGTCAACGAGCGTTTTCTTGGGGTTGAAGTCGTAGCCCCAGCAACCCGCGTCTTGAGCAGTCAAACGAATCTCGAGCGCACCGCCTCGCGCCGCCGCCTTGACTTCCTTCACGACTTGGCGCAAGGGAACGCTCGCGAGAACGCCGCGGGCAGCGCGCGTGCCGCAGAACGCGCACGCGCCCTTGCAACCGTAGGCGATTGGAATGCGGGCAATCAAGCCATACCTAATGATTGTTTTTCGGCGGCAAGAAATAGCGCGCGCTTCGCTGCCGCGCAAATCTACGACGGGTTTGGCTTGCTTTAAGGCGGCAACGACTTTTTCCGGCGAAGCGGCGCCGAAGACGAACGCGCGCGGAGCCGCCTGCCTTACTCGCGCGTAATTAATTGCCGGCAGGCAACCGCAAACAACGATTTTCTTGCCGGGCTTCGTTTTCGCGAGTTTTTGGATGTACGCAACGATTTTTTCTTCCGTAGCGGGCTTGACGCCGCAAGAATTAACGATTACCGCTTGAGCGCGGGCTTCGCTGGAAACGATGCGGTGGCCCGCTTGCTTGGCGAGCGCGGCGATTAGTTCGCCGTCGCTTTGGTTGAGCGTACAACCGAACGTCTTCAAGAAAACGCGCATTTCGATTTCGGAAAAGTTAAGCCGGGAGGCGCTTTAAAGCGTTTGAGGTTGGCACTAAGAGTTTTCCGCTTGCCAGCGCCTCCGGCTTTCTCACGCGAGCTTGAGTTTCTTCAACGGTTCCATCAAGTCGAAGTTCAACGAACCCGAAATCTTGTTTTGGTTTTTGTTGAGGAAGTAGACGACGGCGAGCAGCAAGACGAGCAGCGTGACGTCTGAATTCACGAAAACCGCGAAAACCGCGTTTCGCAAGTCGTCGACTGCCACGAAAGCGAGGATTACGACTGCGTCGATCGTTTTCACTTCAAATCAACCTGCGGTTCGCTTTTTTTTCGCTTTTTCTTCACGTTTTCTTGTGCTCGACTACTTTCGCTACCTCGATTTTCGGCTGCGGTTTGCCCGTCAGCCAGTGCGGGTTCATCGAGGGCTCGCGCATGTCTTCGATGGGAACGAGAATCGGGCGGAGTTCGAATTCCTGGTAGTTCGAGTACGCGGCGCCGGCGTGCCAGAACTTGTATGAACCCCAGGCGATGGCTGCGACGCTCGCGAGCAGGTAGAAATCGCTTCCCGTGGCCGCAGTCTGCAAAAACGCCCAACCGCCGACTATCCAAGCGGCTACTCCGAGCGCGGTTCGGTTGTACGTCTTGCGCAGCACGAGCGAGTACTCTTCGACGATTTCGTCTTTCGTCTTCGCGAGAGTGAACTTCTTGTCGCGAATGTGTTGCGCGCTGTAAGGGTCGCGGACTTTGATGGGTTCGCCTAGCCTGCGGAAGCCGGGCGCGTAGTGCCGCAAGAACATTGAAAACGTGTACGGTTCATACATTTCCAGCCAACCCCCTTCCTTTTTTCTTTACCGTTCCATTTTTTTTCATTTTTCCTTTTTTTCTTTTTTCCTGTTTCTCCTTGTTTTTTTCTTTCCTTTCTCACATTAAGCCGAAGCCTTTGTTGATGACGTACGAACTTTGCGCGCTTACTTGCACGGGGTCGCACTCGTAGTCGCCCCAGCCGCCAGCGTAGCCGCCCCACGCCTTGGTGTAGTGGCGGGACGCGAGGGCGCCGAACGCGACGGCGCCGAGAGCGCAAGTGAGGTCTTTCGAAGCGGTGAACATCGAGAAGCAAACGAGAGCGCAAACGAGGAATACGCCTGCAAGAATCAGGTTTTTGTAAGTGGCGTTCATCGTGTGCTTGTACCACTCGACTATTTCCTTGCGCGTTCCCACGCGCCAAAGCGCGGAACCGTCGATGCGGCCGATTCCGCGGTTGTGCGGCTTTCCAGTATAATCGAGTTCCTCGGCCG
The DNA here is from genome assembly GCA_964634375.1 of Microcaldota archaeon. Classification (GTDB taxonomy): domain Archaea; phylum Micrarchaeota; class Micrarchaeia; order Norongarragalinales; family Norongarragalinaceae; genus CAITNU01. Next base: position 21,586 of record CAZWIQ010000003.1, on the reverse strand, counting down.
CGGGCATAGAGTGCCAGACGCCCAACGGCGAACTCCGCAAAAAATCATCTAGATACTTCATATCCAAGCCAACCCCCAGATTGTTACTTTCCTGTAGTAGTTACACAGTTAGAATAGTTAAAGCTTTTCAGCGGTTTTTTTGACAAAACCGAAAAACTTATAATTTGCGTAGGATTTAAGTAAGAATATGGTTGAAAAGCCTGAAAAGACCGGAAACACTGAAAACACTTGGTTTTCGTTAAAGTTGGATTCGCGGGATTACCGCTTGCTTTACGAGCTTGACGTCGACTGCCGGCAGTCGTTGACGCAGTTGGCGGCGAAGCTCGGGGTTTCGAAGCAACGCGCGGCGTACCGTCTTGCGCGGCTTGAGGCTGCTGGCGTAGTCAAGGGTTACTCGACGCTAATTGACCCCAGCCGACTGGGTTTCCTGCAGTTTCGTACTTACGTCCGCTTGCGGCGGGCGGACGAAGCGGTTTTAAGCAAAATCATCGATTTCTTGAAGGCGCAGAACAGGGTGTGGGGCATCGTGCGCATGAGCGGCCCGGCGGACGTGGTTTTCGCTACTGGCGTCCGCAAGCCGTCGGAGTACCACGCGTTTTGGGATTCGGTTGAGCGGGAGTTCAAGCCTTGGATTGCGAGCGCGCGCGTTTCGGTTTACTCGCCGGTATACCATTTTTCTAAAGCGTACCTCGTGGGCGCTAGGGAGGAAGGCAAAGTGCGGATAATCGGGGGCGAGCCGGTTGAAGTCGACGAAACGGATTTGAAGGTTCTTGAAGCAATCTCGCAAAACGCGCGGGCTAGCGCGGTTGAAATCGCGGGGCGGGCTGGGGCGGACCCTCAAACCGTCGTCAATCGCTTGCGCAAGCTTGAAGCGAACGGAGTGATTCAGGGGTACCGCGCGCTCATCGACGTCGAACGGCTCGGATTCGAGTTTTACAAAGTGGATTTTTCGCTTGCCAGCACGGTGGACAAGGAAAAGATTCGCGATTACTGCCGCGTGGAACCGAACGCGTATCAAGTGAACGACACGATTGGAGGAGCCGACTTGGAAGTGGAATTTCACGTGCGCAACTTGCGCGAACTCCTCGCTAAAATCGAGGGGTTGCGCAAGGCGTTTCCGGGAGTAATCGAGTGCTTCGAATACTATCGTTTGCTGAGCGAAGAGAAGATGACTTTCTTTCCCGAGTGATTTGCGAGTCTTCAAGCCGCTTGCGGTACGATGTCGAGCCGAGGCTTCGGTGCTCGCCGCGCGGTTACGCCGCCTAGCTTTGCGGCAACGGCGGCTTGCGCAACCCGTTGCGCCGCAGGCACCGCGGTTGGCGCGGCGGCAGGCGTTTTCGAGCCGCGTGCTGCGGCTTGGTTTGCTGCTCGCACGATTTTCATCACCGCATTGAAAACGCTCCCGCCGCGGTTTTTTACCGCGCGCAGGGAAGGAATGGTTTCAGCGTATTGCGTGAACAACTCGTCTGGCTCGCGGCCGCTCGCGCTTATTTTTTGCCGCGCCGTTTCCTCGCTGTCGGCAGTCAATATTTTTTCGCCCGCGCGTCCGGGCAGGTAGTGTTCGGGCGGCGCGTTCGGAGTCAGGCCGGCGCTCGGAGTGTAGCGCATGTAGTTTAACCCGGTTGCGCGGCTTCTCAGCACTTGGCGCGGTTCGAGCCAGTCGAACGCTTCGAGCCCCGCTTTAGCGCCTTGCAAAAACCATTTTTTTGCTTTTTTCGGGTCTACCTGCATTCTGGACGTGGTCGCCGCGTTTAGTTTTAGTTTCGACGGTTGCGAAACCGCGATTCCGTGCCTGCGCATTATTTTTTCGGCTTGCTCGTTGAACGCGTCTTCCCGCGCGTGAGCTATGCGCATGCCTGGCATTGCGGCGTAAGCCAAGTCGGCTAACGCGTATTCCGCTAGTTTGTCGAGAGTGGAAGCGTACTCGGCGTTTACCGCGCGCTTGGCTGCAAACCGGTTTTTCACGCCGCTTTTTTCCACTGTTTCGCGCGCTCTTTCCAACGCTATTCTTTTCACGGATTTTGGAATCAAGTCTGCGAGGTTTTTCCTGAATTTCGGGTTGGTTCGCGCGAGGCCGTTCAGCATTTCAAGGTTTTGCTGGAAAACCGGGTTTTGTTCCAAGTGAGCCCAGCGCATTACTTTGACTCGGTTTCGCGGTATTTTGAGGGCGGTCAGCAAGCCTTGGAGCGCGGCGGTTTTCGCTTGCACGTCGCGTTCAACCATTTTTTCGGCTTGCGCCCGCGCCTCGCCGTACAACGCCATTCGGTTTCGCACTGCCGGCGCGTCGGCGATGTAGATTCGGCTGCTGCCGAAGTTTTCAGCCATGAACAAGCCGAGGAGCAGGAAGTCGACGGGGATTTTAGGCGCGCTTGAAATCTTGCGGCTGTGCGAAACGCCTATTGCGGTGTGCACGGGGCTGACGTCGAGCGGGAACGGAGGCACGCCTGTCGCGTGCTTGGTTGAAGCGAGGCGCAGCGCTTTTCGCGCGAACGTCTTGATTTGCGTTGGTTTGGTTTCCGCGTTCGGAATCGCTTCTTTGAATCCGGTCGCGTCGAGCGTTTTTCCCGGCACGGGCGACAACGCCATTCTGTCGAACTTCGACACGCCCGCTTGCCGCAGGGCTTCGTCGAGAGGCAGCGGTTGCCCGGATTCGATTGCGCGCCGGACGACTTCTTTCGCGCGCGGGTTTCGACGCAACTCGCTTACCGCGGTGAGCGTTATTGCGCCCGAAGTCAAAAGCAAAATCAGCGCGGTTGCGAGCGGCGTTCCGCCGGTTTCAACTGCGGCGTGCAGCGGCGCGTATTTTTTCTGCATCGCCTCGAGTTTTTGCGGCGGTATTTGCGCCAGTATTTCGCGGAATTCAGCCATTTCTTCCGGAGTGGCGAGCGAATCAAGGTTTTTCGTTTGCAGAATCGCCCGGCTCGTTTGCGCGACCCACGCGTCGTTTGCGTTGGGGTTGTTCGGCGTGTTCAAACCCCACAAGTCGTTGCTTATGCGCGACAAGAAGTAGGCGCCTCTTACTGCGAGTTTCGACCTGACGTTTTCATCCAAAATACTGCTCAAATCCCGCTGAATTCTTTGTTGGTCGAACCTCCACTCAGTTATCTCGTCTCTCTCGGGATTGTATTGATTGAACACGATCGTGCCCGGCTTTTCCATTCTTCCTTCCCAGTCGACAGTCCGGTTCAACGTTTCAGCCCAGTCTTCAGGCGTTTGCGGAGCATCGGGAGTGCGCTTGAGTTTGAACTTTGTTTGGTCGTAGGCGGCTAGCCTCTTCATCGACGCGACGAATTCGGTTGTCCTGGAGTAGCCAGAGCTCTTTCCGACAACCGGCGGCAGAGTGCCTTTCGACAATGCTTTCAACGGGACGGCCGTTGCAGCCAGCGACAAGACGGTTATCCCGCCGACTTGCGAAATCCTTTTCCACGGCGCTTTTTTCAGCCGCTTTAACAAATCTCCAAGTGAAAAGCGTTTTCGCGCGCTTAGGTCGGGTGCGGTGCGCCGCGCTTTCAACGCCGCTTCGTTGACTGCCATGAATTAGTTTCGCTCTCCGCTCGCTTTTATGCCTTGCTTTTTCGCTCTCGAAAGCCTTTAAATAACTCGTTCGCCATAAAAAATCCTTCTTTGACGGATTACGTGGAATACGGTGGTTGCGCAATGCCTAAAATGAAGGAATCAAGCAAGTGCGAGCGCTGCGGAAAACCGCAGTACTACTTCGAGCCGTGCGACTACTGCAAGAAGAAGTTGTGCCGCGCGTGCCAGAAGTGCAGCAAGAGCGCGACGAAGACGAAGCGCCTCGTCATATGCAAGACGTGCTGGACGAGTTCGAAAAAACGCAAAAACTTTTTGTCCGCGTGAAACCGCTTCAGGAGGGTGTTCGCGTGCTTGAGAAAGTGGCGCCCGGCGTTTTCTTCCTGCGCGGCTGGGAGGCGTTCGACAACATTTCCAGCAACTGCTTTTTCCTTAAAAACAAGGGTTCTTTGCTGCTTATAGACTGCGGTAATTTGAGCGAGCAGACGGCGAAGGAGTTGAACGCCGCAATCAAGGAGTTGAAGGGCGCCGTGAAAGCGGTTTACTGCACTCACGGGCACTACGACCACGTCGGCGGAATAAAAGCCTTGCCGAGCAAAACGCCCGTTTTCTTGAGCGAGAAAGACTTTTACTTGATTCACGGGGAAGGCAAAGCCCGCTTCAAGCCGTTGAAGAAGAAAATCGTTTTCGGGAGCTTCGCGTTGTCCGTTTTGCCGACTCCTGGGCACACTCCGGGAAGCGTCTGCTTTTGGGAAGCGCGAAAGAAAATTCTTTTCAGCGGGGACACGCTTTTCGCCGCGGGCGCGTTCGGCCGCACTGATTTTGAGGGCGGCGACCAGCGCGCGATGGAGCGCTCGCTCAAAACGCTCGGTGGACTGGGTTGGCGCGTTTTGCTCCCTGGACACGACGACGTGGAGCGAGCCTAGGTTCGCTGCTTTTGACTACAAAGCAAGGCGAATTAATTTGCTTGATTCGAGTTTAAAAACATCGCTTAGCGAAAGCATTAAAGCCAGCGTTCGGTTTAAAAAAGAGTAGCTGTTAAAGCGTTGTCCTCGCTTTTTTTGCTTTTTTGCAAACCGCTTTTTAGGTGGGTTGGTTTCGTTGTCGAAAGATGCTAAAGAATTCATTCCGTGGGTGGAGAAATACCGCCCGCACAAACTGAAGGACGTCATCGGGCACGACGCGATTACGAAGCGCCTCGAGGCGTTCGTGAAATCGAAGAACCTCCCGCACTTGATGTTTTGCGGGCCGCCCGGCAGCGGCAAAACCGCGTGCGCGCTCGCCATGGCTCGCGAGCTTTATGGTGACGCAATCGGGCAGTGTTTTCTTGAATTGAATGCTTCTGATGAACGGGGGATTGACGTCGTGCGCGGCAAAATCAAGGACTTCGCGCGCACGCTCCCGCTTTCCGACGTGTCGTTCAAACTCATTCTGCTCGACGAATGCGACGCGATGACGGGCGACGCGCAGCAAGCCCTGCGCAGGACCATGGAACAATTCTCGGGCAACACGCGCTTCGTACTCAGCGCGAATTACTCGTCGCGCATAATCGAGCCCATTCAAAGCCGTTGCGCGGTTTTTAGGTTTCCGCGCCTCGCGGAAGGCGACGTGCGCAAAATCGTTTCGCGAATCACCGACGGGGAAGGGCTCAAGCTCGACGATAAGGCGGCGGACGCAGTCGTTTACGTCGCGGACGGGGACGCGCGCAAGGCGATAAACGTCCTGCAAGGCGCGAGCGGGCTCGGCGAAAAGAAAGTCGGCGAAGAAGACATTTACAAAGTCGCGTCGCGCGCGAAGCCGAAGGAAGTAGGCGAGATGGTGCAGCTCGCGCTGCGCGGCGAATTCCTGAAAGCGCGGACGCTTCTCGACGACTTGATGCTTCGGTACGGTTTGAGCGGGGAAGACGTCATCGCGCAAGTCTACAAGGAAGTCGTGGCGCTCGACGTCGGCGACGAAACGAAGATCGCGCTCGTCGAGCGAGTCGGCGAATACGATTTCCGGATAGGCGAGGGCGCTAACGAGCGCGTCCAGCTCGAGGCGTTGCTCGCGCAGCTCGCGCTCGCGGGAAAAAAAGCGCGGGCGTAACCCGTTTAGTCTCTTCTTTTTTAAAATTTCTTTTTTTTCAAATCAGCGAGTGGTTCTTGGATTCGCGGCCTAGCCGCGACAACTCCTTGCTTTCGTGAATCAAGCGGTTGATTCGGTCGTACGCCATTGGCGCGTCTTCTTCCCGGCACAAGAACGAGAGTTTCGTGAACGAAGCCATTATGCTGTACAAGCTGATTCCCATGTCGCCGAGCCTCGTCGTCAAAACCCCGTAAATTCCCGGGATTTCCAGGTGCGTGCTCGGCACCTTGATGTTTATGAGCGCGAGCTCGTTCCTAATCTCGGCGATTATCGACTTGTCCTTCCTTATCGCGGGGAGTTTGGAGAGTTTTTGCAGGAGCTGGTCGGGAATGATCACGGAAATCTCGTCCGTGCGCTGCGTCACCCAAATGTTTTCCATCTGCTCGGCGTTCACGCTCTTTACGAGGTCCATGAGCTGCTCGTAAACGCCGTGCTTGCGTTTCAGCGTCACGAAGCTCATTCCCGTCGTGAGTTCGACCTTCATGTCCTTGATTACGTCGAAGACGAGGGGCGAAGGCGTTTTCGTCAGGAGGTGCGCGTTGCGGCGAATCGCCATTACCATGGTTTCGAGTTCAACGGGAGCCCCGATTTTTTCCTCGACGTACGGGCGGATGACGCGCGCTAGCGCCGAGTAGTTTATCAAGTCCAGCTTCATCGCCGGCTTCAAGAAGTGCATGTTTTCCAAGACGTCGAGAACCGCGTCCGAAACGCTTAACGCCATGACTCCCACCAACCGCCGCAATCCAGCCACAGAAACCCGTTCGCCGCAACCCGCCCGCCGCGACCCGCGCAACCCCGCCGCCAGCGCAACCCGAAAAACGAAAAACGGGAATGCGTTACTCGCGCCTTAATTAAAAAACCTTCGCCGTCTTTAAAAATGGTTTAAAAAGAAGCCTAACGCCGCCAACGCAAAAAACACACGTGTGTTTAAAATATAACAAAAAAAGCAAAAAACGAAAAGTATTTATATTAATTTAACTTTATGTTTGCGGGGGGTGGTAGCCGGGTTTATTCGCGTTTGCGCGTTTTTTATTCTCATTTTGGCGCTGCGTGGAAAACCGTTGTGGTGCCGCGGAGGCAGGGGATTCGCGCAGGGGGTGTTCCTCTTTCAGGTTTCCCCTGCTCTTCCGCGTGCATTGCCGCGCGAAGCGCGGCTCGTGGTTTAAATGAAAAAAGAGGATAGCGACATGGACTACTTCAATCAAGAATCCGGCTTTTTTTCTGCGAACGACTTCCTCGTTCCGGCGGTCGCGGTCCTAGCCGCGGCTTACTTTCTGGTCGCGGGAAACCTGACGGTGCTGGCGCTGGCGGCGATGCTTTTGTTCCTGGCGTTCAACGTTTGGTCGGGGCGCAAGACTGCGCACGAAAACCTGCGTTTTCCCAACCTGCGCCCTTGAAACCGCTTCGGCATCCGTTTCGGCGCGCTCGCTTTTTTTCAGCTTAGCTTGTAGCGGAGCGTGCACGCAATGCCGAACGCCGCGAACTCGCGGCCCGCCTCGTCGCGGGAATCGAAGACGAAGACGCCCGCCCCCCCGCGTTCCGCGCGCTCTACGGCGCGCTGCGCGCGCTCGTCGTTGCGGAGCACGTCGTCCAAGACGAGTATTTCGCTAGCAGCGCGCGCTTCGACTGCGCGCTCGACTTCGCCGGGTCCGTAAGCGACTAGTCCGTTGCGCGCGACTCTTTTCTTGAGTTCGTCGAGTTTTTCCCATTCCGCCGTTTGTTTTTGTTCGCCGAGGAGTTTCTGGACGATTCCGCGTTTGACGAGTTCGGTTACGCCCGTGCGTTCGGCGCTGCTCGTGTTTTCGAGCGCGATCCGCCCCGCAATTTCGGCGTTTTGCCGTTCGGCGTATTTCTTGAAGTCGTCTTTAGCGAATCCGGGGCCGGCGACAATCAAACTCGCGCCCCGTTGCGCCGCCGCCTCGCACGCCTTTAGTATTTCCGAAAAATACTTTTTGCGGAGTTCCGCGTACGATTTCGGGTCGCGCTTGCTGGCTTCGCTCTCGATTTCGTAGGCGTAGCGCACGCCTGACGGCGTCAGTTGCGCGAGCGTTGCGCGCTCGTCGTCGAGCGCGACGATCAGCGCGTCTATGCGCGCCGCGCGTTTGCGCGCGGCGTCAAGCGTTTTGCGTTCGTAAACCCCGATTTTTTTGCGGAGTTCGAAGCGCGTGCCGATTTCCACGTCGAGCGTCTGGTGTTCGCCGGCGGGAGCGAATTCTTCGGGTTCGCCGCGGAGAATCACGCCGGTCAAGCGCACTTTGTTCGCGGCTTCGGCGTATTCCACGTTCCCGATTTTTATTTCGACTTTGATTTTCTTTTTCTCTCCGCTTTCCGCGCGTTCGAGTCCGCGGGTTTTGAAGCGGCGCCACGTCGTGCCGCGCGCAACGTCGCCGGCCTGCGCTAGGCGCGTGACGACCCATAAGTCTTCAAGGCTCTCCGGTTCAAGCCGGAGCACGCTGAGCCCGCCTTCTCCCGCTTCGGTTTTCGCCTTCATTTCTTTTCTCCGTTTTTCGTTTTTTCTCCGTCTTTCGTTTATTCACTAGTTTTGCTGCGGCGTTCTTAAAAAACAAGGTTTTTTAACCCGCCGCGCTTTAAGCGCTTTTGCGGGGGATGTTCATGGTAAGCAAACTCGGAATAGGCGCGCTCGCAGTCGGGCTGCTCATACTCGTCGCCGAGTGGCTCTTGTTTTTCGCTCCGAAAGCCGCGAGCGGCTCGGTTTTAATGGCGTTTCTCGGTTACTTGCTCGTCGGCGGCTTGCTTTGGCTCGGGCTGATACTCATCCTCCTCGGCGTCCTCATACTGCTGGTTTGACTTTTTTTACTTTTTTCCCTACCTTTTTCCCGGCTTTTTTTTGTCTTTTTCTTTTGGCGCCTGACCCCCTCAACGCCTCGTTTTTAATTCCCGCGCGTTCACTATTAACGCTCCAGTGGCTCGGTCGGCTCGAGTTGGTTTGCAGTGAAGGACAAGAATACGAGCGGAACGCGCGGCTCGCGAATCGCGGTAATCGATTTTTCGAAGTGCGATTCCGAAAAATGCGGCTTCGCGTGCGTGAAAGCGTGCCCCGTAAAACGAATGGGCGGCGGAGCGATAGCCATTCCGAAGGATGAAGCAAAGCAAAGCCAGCTAACTCTCGCAGTTGCTCATCACGCAAAGAAGTCAAAAATTTTCCCAGTAATCGACGAAAAACAATGCGTCGGCTGCAGCCTCTGCGCGAAAAAGTGCCCGTTCCGCGCAATCAAGATCGTCAACCTGCCTCGCGCGCTCGGCGAGCCGTTCTTCCAATTCGGGCAAAACGCGTTCCGCTTGTTCGGCTTCCTCCTCCCGCAAAAGCGCAGCGTCACGGGCGTCATCGGAGTAAACGGAATCGGGAAGACGACGCTCTTGCGCTTGCTCGACGGTTCGCTCGCGCCGAATTTCGGAGTTTTTCATTACGATTTGACGCCGAAAGAACTTCGGTCGTACCTGCCGCCTGCTGCAACGCAGTTTTTCACGACTCCGGCAGGCGAACGCGGCGTCGTTTCGAAACAGCAGTACGTCGACGAAATCGCCGCGCAGCGCGGCGACGATTCAATCGAGTCGTTCGTTCGCGAGCGTGACGAGCGCGACGCTTACAACGAAGCAATCAAGGTTTTCGAACTCGGGAATTGCTTGCACCGAAAGCTGTGCGAGGCGAGCGGCGGCGAGTTGCAGCGCGCGGCAATCGCGGCGGCGTTCGTGCGCGAAGCTCAAACCTACTTTTTTGATGAGCCGTCAAGTTTCCTCGACGTCAAGCAGCGCCTTTTGGCGGCGAAAGGAGTTCGTTCGCTCGCTGAACAACACAAAAAAAGCGTCGTGGTCGTCGAACACGACTTAGCGGTTCTCGATTACTTGAGCGACAACGTGTGCGTGCTTTACGGCGAGAAAAGCGCGTTCGGAGTAGTCAGCCAGCCTAAAAGCACGAGGGTCGGCATCAACGAATTCTTGGATGGCTTTCTGCGGGAGGAAAACGTGCGTTTCCGCGACCACTCGATTCACTTCCACGCGCGAGCGCCCGCAAATAGTGATGCCCGCAAGGAATCGGTTTTTGCCTACCCTCCGCTCACCAAGAAGTATTCTGACTTTGGCTTGACTGTTCGCGGCGGCGAAGTGTTCGCTGAAACCGTCGGCGTGCTCGGGCCGAACGCCATAGGCAAAACGACTTTCGTTAAACTCTTGGCGGGCGTTGAAAAGAGCGATGGTGACGCAGCTCACTCGATTCCGAAGAAGCGGGTTGCTTACAAGCCGCAGTACTTGAAAAGCGACTTCACTGGAACCGTGCGCGAACTCTTCGCGAAAGCCATGACTAACCCCCCGGATGGTTTTGGGGAAATAAAGCGCAAGCTGGAAATCGAGGACTTGCTCGACAAGCGCGTGAAAGAGCTGAGCGGCGGCGAACTACAGCGGTTATCAATCGCGCTCGCGCTCGCGCAGGAATGCGATTTGCGGTTAATCGACGAGCCGAGCGCATTCCTCGACGTTGAGCAGCGGCTCGAAGCCGCCGAACTCATCAAACGGACAAGTGAAGCCACCGCAACCCCCTGTTTCGTGGTGGATCACGACTTGCTGTTCGTCGATGCCGTTTCGGACAAAATCCTGCTGTTTTCGGGCGTGGCGGGCAAGGAAGGGCGAGCGGGGGCGCCGCAGGCGCAGCGCGAGGGAATGCACGATTTCCTGCGGGAAATGGGCGTGACTTTCCGCCGCGACCCGCAGACGGGGCGCCCGAGGGCGAACAAGGCGGGAAGCGTCGCGGACCGCGAACAAAAAGAAAGCGGAAATTATTATTACGCTTGAAAACGCCTAAATGTAACAAATGTTAACGCGCTTTGTTTACAAATTCGGCTGGTTTTTTATTGTTTGTTGCGTTTGTTTTCTCGAATGGTGGTTGAAATGGTGAAATTAACTGCGAAGCAATTGCGGGAATTGGAAGAGCGCGAAGATGAAGAAGACGTTCGCGACGCCAAACGAATTTTGAAGTTGATTAAAGCCGGAAAAATGAAGGTTTACAACGCTAAAGAATTCGAAAAGCGCACTGGATTGAAGATAACTTAATCGTGTTTTTCTAAAGCATTGAAATAAACGAGATTATAGCCGCAACTAGTGCCGGAATAGCAAGTTTCCACCAGTCTCCGCCCAACAGGTTTCCGCTAAAGAACAGCGCTAGCAGGCTCAAAATGAAGATGGCGACTTGCCAAGGAACATTAGAGTTTACGTTAACGCCGCTCAAAACATCGCCTTTACTTAAACTTACTTTAAATTACTTAAAGTTTCTGAAAGTTTATGTTTTTATAGGTTTCTCCAATTCGTATTTTGCCCCCTTGTATTTTCCGATTTTTTTGATTTTGCCCTGCTTTTCCAATTCCTTCAAATCTTTAAGAGCTGTTGGGATAGAAACGCCCGCAAGGCGAGCGAATTCAGCCGATTTTATCGACTTGTTTTTTTGAAGGTAAGCTAACGCCTGCTTTTGCCTATCGTTTTCAAATTCAACTGCGTGGCGTGGCTTCTTGCTTGAATGATTGTAAAAAACGACTTGGAACGCATTGCCAACGTCGTAGAATTCTGGGTCGGGCAAGCCGGTTTCCCGAAATTGCCGTCGAATCAACCTGACCCCGAGACCGAGCCCTTCTCCCAAGCCTAGGTCATGAAGCAACCGATAGGTTATTGGGTTTCGATGGCGGGGTGTTTTGTCGAAATTAGCAATATTTTGGCCAGGTAGGAGCCCGCCTGGGTTGGTTATGCTTAGTCTGTCCTCAAAAATTTCGATTAAAACTTCTTTTGTTTCGAAGTAGTCCCGGTGTCCAAACGAGTTCGTGATAACCTCTCGAAGCGATTCGGCTGGGTAGTCCAGAATTTCCTTCCTCTCTGGTCCGATTAATCTGAAGGTTTTTCCAATATTTTCTGATACAAGCTTGTAAGTTCCGTTTATTAGTTCCGGAATCGTGCCGCAAACGCGTTTGTCCAAAATGATTGCGCCTACTTCTGCTTCTGTTCCTTTGAACCTGACCACTCTTGCCTCCAAATTAGAAAAAAGTTTTTGGGGGTCTTTAGCGAAAAAAAGAAGCGCAACGTTTTTCAGAAAGAATTCTCCGTTGTAATTCGCTACGCTTAGCCCCGCAAGAATTCTCTTGGTTTCTTCCTCATTTAGGTTTTCATAACTTGTTTTCCTTTGCTTCAGAAAACGCTTGATTTTCTCCAAATCCAAGTCGTGCAGTCTGGCACTGGTTTTTGATTCCTCAAAATTAAGGATTGCTCGCTTTCTCAAAAAGTCGATGAGTTCTTCTCCCGCTAGTTCTAGGTTTGTTGTTCCTTGCCTTATGAAACAGCGTTTTTTGAAAAAGCACGGCGTCTGCGAATAAGCAATTTGTTCGACTCTGACTGCGATAAACGTTTTTCCTTCTCCTTTGATGTGGGTTATTTCAGGTTTTGGGTTTGGCTTGCAGGAATCTAGGATTTGCCGCAGCCGCCGGCTTTCCTCGTCGACGTTGCTTAACCCCGTTAATTCTTTTTTTTTGGATTCGACCCCAAAAACGATTGTTCCGCCGAAGGTGTTGGCGAACGCGGAAATCGTGTTCCCAGCGTCTTCGTTGACCCTTAGCTTGAACTCCAGCGTTGGACCTTCCCATTCAGTAATCCACTTCTGCAAGTCGGCAAACGAAAAAGTCATTTTACCGCCTCTTCGATGATTCGGCGTTCTTCCGCCGTCAACCCGTACAAATCAAAAACCAAGTCGTCAATCCGAGCATCCGTCTCAGCGATTTCCTTCTCCAACCGCGTGCGCTCATCTGTTTGCTTGTCTGTGTTCGGAGTAAGTTTCTTATGTAGCTTTAGCATTTTATCGGTAGCTGCGGCTATTTCAATTACTTCTTTTTTATTTGGGTTTTTTTCGATGTCGAACACCAGTAACGATCTAACGTCCTTTGGATAGAAATGTAGTTCTCCGCTAATCATCTTTCGGTAAACCCAATTAGATAGTTTAGAGTTGATTAGTCCTAAGATGAATTTCAAATCGTATTTTTCACTTTCACTTAGCTCATTTTTTGAAAATCTAATGTCTTTTCGTTCAACGCCAGCTATTTTATTTTTTGTTGTCACACAATTAACTGTTTCATTAGTAAAATAGCCGAAGTCGTCAAAAGTTGCCGTAATTCCATTTTTTCCAACGACGTTTTTTATTAGAATTTTAGGTTGTTTCAACAGCTCTGGTAAAGACGGCCTGTAAACGATGTCCGGGTCGTATTCGAGAAATCGTCCGTCGTAATCTATTTGGTATCTGTTTACATTTTTTCCTTCAATATACGGAACGCTCTTCTGACTCTTTTTTTGAGTCGAGATGTATGCCTCCTTTCCCTTTCCTTCCTTTTCACTGTGTGGGACGACCCCTGTAGTCGAATAAACAATTTTATCGAGTGTTATGCTTTTGGTTTTTATTTTTTCTATAAGTTTGATGTCGCGTGGTTGCAAATCGACGCGGAACATATTTTCTGGCGTTTCGTTGAACGTTTTTTGAGATATTTTGTGTTCAATTGTTTCGCTGATTCCGCCCGCAGTCTTTGCTTTTATTATTGTCACAATGTTTTCTGTTTTATTGTTTTTTTCTAAGATTATTATACAATTTCTTACGGTCGCGTCAGCAAAAACATCGATTTCAGACAAATCGACTATTGCGTGAATTTTACAGGAGTCTAAAATCATTCTTCTTATTTTTTGTGCATACGCTTGGTTAAGGAAAGAGTATGGCAGAATCATTCCAAGCCGCGCGCCATTCTTCATTAGTTTAATGCTTCGTTCGAGAAACAAAACGTAAATATCCCAATGCTTGTCCGCCGTTGCATATGCGCCTGATTTTTTTATCCAGTCGCGAAATTCTAAACTCATGTTCCAGCCGCTCACGTATGGCGGGTTGCCGATGATGACGTCGAAACCGCCAGTGCCGACGATTTCAGAGAATTCCTTCTTCCAGTCAAACGCACGCGCCCGCGCATCCTCCCCCAGAGCTTGGTCGATAAGCGAATTCCCCTGCTTGACGTTCTCACGCAAGTCCGGAAGGCGGTGCTTCGTCTCCGCGGCTTTGAGGAGCAGGTTAAGCTGCGCGATTTCGACGGCTTTAGGGTCCAGGTCGACTCCAAACAAGTTGTTGCGGAGAATCTTCGTCTTGCGCGTGACTTTCGCGGCGTCGGTGGCGGTGTCAAGGGCGGACTGCGCGTATTGCTTGTCGTGAGTCTTGTAGTAGCCGTCGAGAACGTCGAAAGCCTTGAGCAGGAAGGAGCCGCTGCCGCAAGCCATGTCGAGAACGCGAATCTCGTCGACTTCGTCGGGCTTCTTGTTTTTGATTGCTTCGCCGAGCGTGTTGCGCACGATGTAGTCCACGATGTAAGTCGGCGTGTAGTAAATGCCTTGTTCTTTGCGGTGGGCTTCCTTGCTTTCGACTTTCGCGCGCTTCTCAGTCTTTCGCAAGATGTGGCTTAAGTATTGCTCGTAAATGTTGCCGAGGACGTCGGCGTCAATCGCCGAGAAATCGTATTTCATCAAGTTTTCGATTAGGCTGAGGAGGGTTTCGTTGTCGATTTCCAGGGTTTCGCACAAGTGGCGTTGGGTTTCGTCCTCTTGCTTGAAAGTGAAGAGCTTGCTGTTGTAAGTCTTGTCGTACTTCAAGTAAATCTCGTTGAGCGCGGCAGTGACTTTGCCGCGTTTGCCTCCCGCGAATTCGCGCGCGAGGGTTTTGAGGCGGGGTTCTTCGATGTTGCGGTCTTCCGTAGTTCGAATGAAGATTAGACGGTCGATGATGCGTTGGACTGCTTCGTCAACGTCTGCCTCGCTTAAGTCGCGCTTGGCGTTGTTTTTCACGATGTTTTTGGAGAGGGCTTCGCGTTGTTTGGTTAGTTCTTGGAGGAGCAAGTCGCCTACTTTCGGGCGGTAGTCTTTTTTGCCGAGGTTGGCTGCTTCCTTGTCGAGCAATCCTTGTTGGAACGCGGGTTTCGAGAGGAGCCAGAGTTGCGGGAATCGGTCGAGGAATTCCTTGTATTCGAAGCGGATGAAGCGGAAGTCGCTGGCTTCTTTTCCTTTCCAGTCCGCGTTGTAGATTATGAGCGTGCGGAAGTTTGAGAGGACTGCCCAAGTCGTCGTCTTGTAGTAAGCGTAGTTAATCGCTTGCTCGGTGTCTTTGTCTTCGAGTTCCTTGCTGGCGGCTTTGGCTTCCAAAAAGAATTTGGGTATGCCGTTCAAGCGAAACGAATAATCGACGCGTCCTTTCGAGACCCGGTCTTCGTTCGTGACTTCGTCGCCGGCGGTTTCGACGGCCCAGCCGAGGGCTCGGAATAGGGGCGTTATGAAAGCGCGCTTCGTGTTTTCCTCGTTGAAGGTTTTCAACCGCCCGCTAGCGACAACTTCGTCGAATTGGGCGACCAGCGTTGCGACGGTTTTTTTAGCGGCTTCGATTTCAGCTTCGGAAGACACGGTTTTTTCCCACCAGCGAGGAAACTTACTTGCGCGCGCCTTTAAAACCAATGCGCCGCCAAGCCTCCGCTGAACCTTGTTCAAACAAGTTTCGCGGCGTCTTCGGTTTCTACTCTTTTTCCGCGGCGTTTTTGCTTCTCTCGAGCAGGATTTTCTTTTCAACGCTCGCAACCGATTTGCGCGTCCTCTCGATGACGTCGACGTTCACAGACATGCTGTCGATTCCGAAGCGGACGAGCGCTTCGGCGATTTCAGGGTAAGTGCTTGGACTCTGCCCGCAAATCGACGCTTTCGTTCCGTACTTGTGGCACGTCTCAATAATGTTTTTCATCGCCGTGACGACCGCCGGGTCGCGCTCGTCGAAACTGTCGGCGATTGTTTGATTATCGCGGTCCAGGCCGAGCACTAATTGGCATAAATCGTTGCTCCCGATAGACATGAAGTCGATTCCGACTTTGCAGAATTCCTCGGGAACAATCGAAACCGACGGAACTTCAGCCATTATTCCGAATTTGAAGTCGCGCGAGCGCTTGAGCCCGTTTTCCTCGCAAATGCGTTTGCATTCTCGCAATTCCTCGACTGTTCGCACGAACGGAATCATGAGCCACAAGTTTTTGAGTCCGTACTCGTTGCGGACTTTCTTGATGGCTTCAATTTCCATCTTGAACACGGTCGGATCGCGGACGTAGCGCGCGCACCCGCGGTAACCAATCATCGGGTTTTCTTCCTTGGGCTCGAATTCCTCGCCGCCCGGCAAGCCGCGGTACTCGTTAGTCTTGAAGTCGTTCGCGCGGTAAATCACTGGGCGCGGGTCGAACGCGGTGCAACTTCTGCGGAGATTCTCGGCAAGCATGTCGACGAACTCGTTTGCGCGTCCGTCTTTCGCGAGCTTGTTCGGGTGAACCCCTAGTCCCGCAATCATGAATTCGGCTCGAAGCAGTCCTATTCCGTCGACGTCCCTGCCGGCAACTTTTTCAGCAACCGTCGCGTCTGCTATGTTGACGTAAATCTTCGTTGCGGTTGAATACGCTCCTCCTGCGGCGATAGTCGTGGCTTGGCTTTGAGCTCCGCCAGCGCTTGCAGCCGCGGTTTCTGCTTCGAGCGCGATTTTTCCGTCGTAGACGACGCCTCGCTTGCTGTCGACCGTAACCGTCTGCCCATCTTTCAAAACGCGCGTCGCCGTCTTGCTTCCAACGATGCACGGGATTCCTAGCTCACGGCTTACAATCGCGGCGTGGCACGTCATTCCGCCCGCGTCCGTGACGATTGCCGAGGCGCGCTTCATCGCGGGAACGTAGTCGGGGCTAGTCATCTCGGTTACGAGTACGTCGCCTTTCCCGATTTTTCCTAGTTGGTTTTTGTCGGTTACGAGGCGGACGACGCCGCTCGCGATTCCAGGGCTCGCGCCGAGTCCCTTGAGGATTACTTTCGCATCTTTCGCGTCGCCGGCCTTGGTTTCGCTTGCTGCCGCGCTTTGGGGTTTGGCTTCGCTTGGCTTGGCTTCACTTTGCTTCGTTTGCGCTGCTTCGCTTTTCGCGCTTTCTTCGCCTTTCCCCTTGATCGTCGTAATCGCGCGGCTTTGCGTGATGTAAACGCGCCCTCTCTCTACCGCCCACTCGATGTCTTGCGGGTAACCGTAGTGCTTTTCGATGTTGCGCCCGAATTTCGCGATTTGCACTATGAAGTCGTCGTTCGTTTTCTGTTTTTCCTGGATTTCTTCTGGAACGTCCGCGTGGTCCGTCTTGCCGTTCGGCAAACGAATAATCATCATTTCCTGTTGCGAAATGAATTTGTCGAGAATCTTGAGCGTTTCCTTGTCGACGACGTAGTTGTCGGGCGTTATTTGCCCGGACACGACGGCTTCGCCGAGCCCGAACCCAGCTTCAATGATTATTTTCGAGCGGTCGCCGCTCACGGGGTCGGCGGTGAACATTACTCCGCTTGACTCGCTTTGAATCATTTTTTGGATGACGGCGCTCAAGCCAACGCGCATGTGTTCAAAACCGTTCTCGTTCCGGTAGTAAATCGCGCGCGCCTCGAAGAGCGAGGCCCAACAGCGCCGCACCGCGTCGACGACTTGTTCCGCGCCTTTCATGTTCAGGAAAGTCGCCTGTTGCCCGGCGAACGAAGCCGTCGGCAAATCTTCGGCGGTCGCGCTGCTGCGCACCGCGACGAGGATTTCCTGGTTCGCGCTCGGAATCCCGCTTACGCCGCACATGCGGTTGTAGGCGCGCACGATGTCGGTGCGGATGTCCGCGGGAACGGGGGCGCGCTCGATTGCCGCCTTGATTTCGTCGCTCGCGCGTTGCAGCGCTTCAGCGTTTTGAACGTCGAGGTTGCGCAACTTGCCTTCGATGAAGCCAGCCAAGTTGTTTTCGCGGATGGCGCGGTAGTAGGCTCCTACGCTGACGATGAATCCCGGGGGGATGGGCAGTCCCGCGCGCGTCATTTCGCCGAGGTTAGCGCCTTTCCCGCCCGCTTGAAGCAGGTTTTCCTTGCCTAACTCTTCAAACCAGTAAATATTCTTCATTTCGCTTGCCATCAATTCCACCTCTTGCGGAAAGAAATGCGGAAAGAAATTATTGCTTCTCGGCTTTTAACGCCTCTTTTTTTCAAAAATAAGTGTTTTGAAAGGGGACTACGCTTTACCAGAAAAGGCTATTAAAGCTTTTTTCTCTGCCGCGTTTTCAGGAATTCCTCGGCTTTGCGAAGCGTTTCCTTCGCGTTCCCGTAAGTCGCGCGCTGCAGCGCTTCTTCGAACGGAAGCCACGCGAAACGCGAGTGTTCGAAGGAGAGTTTTGCTTCGGCTTGCGGCGGGACTTCGCCGAGAAGGAAGACGACGGTTTTGGAAACGAGCCCGCCGCGTTCGCGGAAAAAATAGTGCAGCGACTCCTTGAAGCCGTCAACGACGCGGACGTCAGTCAAGCCGGTTTCCTCGCGGAGTTCGCGCAACGCGGCGGCGCGCTCGTCTTCGTCCGGCTCGATTCCGCCTTTAGCGTAATCCCAGTGCCCGCCTGCGCCGTACTCGAGCAAGAGGTATTCCCGCGTTCCCTTGTTGACGCGGTAAACGATTATTCCCGCGCTCTTACGGAAATCAGTCTTCATTTTCTGCTTTTCCTTTTGTTTTTGCATGCGCGTCACTTCTTGGCTAATTCCCCGAATTCCGCGAACAAAGCTTGCGCCTCGTCTTGCGCCACGCAAGCGCGCTCCAACACGCGCTTGAAAGCCAAGCTGACTTTTTTCTTGTCTCTCACTCCCGGGGTTTTCTTCGCGATTTCTTCAAACAGTGACGCCAACGCTTTTCTTTTTTCGGGGGAAGCCGCGGAGTAAATTTTAGTGGCTTGGCTTTCCTCGCGGCGGAACTCGTAAAGCATTACCGCGACGGCGTGCGACAAATTCATTACCGCGTAGTGCGCTTGCGTAGGAATGAACGCGCAGAAATCGCATTCCGCTATTTCGCTTTGGCTGAGCCCCGCGTCTTCGGGACCGAAAACCAAAGCCGCGCTCTTGACTCCTGATTTCTTGGCTTTGAGCGCCGCCGCAGCGGCTGTAATGCAGTTCTTGAACTCGGCGGAGCGGAAGCGCGACGGAACGCCCGTCGTCGCGATAACCAAGTCAAAGCCTTTTATTGCCTGCGAAAGCTCGTTGAATATTGGCGCGTTCTTCACCAGCGGCCAAGCGTGTTTCGCGTACAAGCGCGTCTGAAAACCGAGCTCGCACTGCGGATTGACTAAAACCATTTTCGCGCCGAAATTGGTGCAAGCGCGCGCCGCCGAGCCGACGTTGAGCTCGTGAATCGGGCGGACGAGCACGCAAGCCAGTTCCAAGGCGGGCTGGTTGGCCGAGTTGGTTTTTGCCAGTTTTTTTGAAGCGGTTTTTTTCGGCATGGCTGAAAACCTTTTTTAACGCCGAAAGAGTAATGCGCCGCGTGGTTAAAAGAATTGTTGCAACGCTTTTTTGCTTGAGCCTGCTGTTTTTGGCGGGCTTTGCTTCCGCGGGATTGTCGAGCAGCGCGGCGCAGGAGAAGGCGGGCGAGATTCTCGGGGACGACGCGAAGCAAGCGAACTCGCTGAGCCAGCCGCTCGAAGTGGGTTCCGACTCGTACTGGGTTTTCTTTTTCTCGATTTACTCGCCCACGCGCATGCTCGTCGCCGTCAGCGACTCGCAAAGCGAAATCGTGACGGAGCGCGACAAGCTTTACCGCGTCGGCACGGTGGTTTACGATTACGCGATTGTGGAAGAATTCCTCAAGGCGCGCGGGTGGGGTTTCGACGCGGTCGAACCCGTGCTCGCTTCCGCCGAGAGCGTGGTTTCCGACGACCAGCGCCGCCTGTCGGATTTCTCGGCGCAAACGCAAGGCTTGTACCCGTCGCTTGCGCCGTCGTTTTCGCGCGTCGACGCCGCGCTTTCAAGGCTCAGCGACCAAGTGCTTGCTGCCGGCGGCGCGGCGCGGGACGGCAGCGCGTTGGAAGCGCAGTTCGCTTCCGACTACTCGTCGTCGTCTTTCAACGCTATGTTCCGCCAGTACAATGTTTCGCTTCGCTTGCTCGAATCGCTTTTCGCGGCGCACGACGCCTACCAAAGCGAGTTAAGCGATTTCTCGTTCAAGCTTTACAAGGCGAACGTGAGCGCGGCGGACGCTTCGAGCATCAACCAGAACCTGGACGTGCTGCGCGAGGACGGGCTCTCGGATTTGCGGAACAAGTTCGTCTCGCAAAAACCGCGGCTGGAATTCTCCCGCTTGCTCGCGTCGAGCGACAGGTGGGTGAACGACAGCATCGAGTCCACGCTTTACCGCAAGACGCGCCGCGAGGCGCTTGACGCGGTGGGCGGACTCAGCGCGTCGGTCGAGTCGTTGCTCAAGAACGAGGCGGCGGTAGCCGCTTGCGGCGTTTCGAGCGACTCGCTCGCGAAGCTCCGCAAGGACTGGAACGACGCCCGCTACTTTTTGTCGAAGGAAAACGCGCTCGGCTTTTCGCGCGCCCTCGAGAAGGCGGAAGCGGTTAAGGCGGAGCTAGCCGAGGTTCAGCGCGCTTACGCGTTGTGCGGTTCGAGCGTGTCGACGCCGAAGCCTTACGTGGAAAAGGCGCCGGACTATTCGCCGTTGTTCGCAGCGTTCGTGATAATATTTCTCGCGGTCGCGGCTTTCGCTTACTACCGGAAGAAGCAGGAAGAGCTGCAGGAGTTCGGGCCGCAGCAGTGAACGGGCGAGCGACCGCAGGCCTTTTCAGCGGGGGCGGCATTTTCAGGTTTTCAGCGAGTCGTAGCACTTGCGCACTGCGGCGTAGTTTTTCGCGGCGACTTGCTCGTTGAACCGGTGTTTTAGCGCCGTTTCAACGCTCGTTAGCGTGACGAGCCCGCTGGCTTTCGCGAACGCCCCCAAGATTATGGTGTTGACGAAGGGCGCGCCGAGCATTTCGCGCGCGATCGAGTAAGCGTCGACGACGAGGACTTTTACGCCTGCCGGCGCGGTGAAATCCGACGCGGCTTTTTTAGTCGCGATAATCGCGACTGTGGCGCCGTCGCCTTTCTTCACGCCGCCCGCGAACGCGGCGTCCGCAAGTGTTTCGTCGAGAACTAGCAAGTAGTCGGGTTCGTTGACTTCCTCGTGCAGGCGTATGCGTTCCCCTTCGCCCGCTTCGGCGATTCGGCAGAACGCTTTTACGGGGGCGCCGCTGCGTTCGGGGCCGAAGGCTGGAAACGACTGGGCGTTTTTCCCGTCGTTGAACGCGGCGCTCGCGAGGATTTCGGCGCTCGTGACCGCGCCTTGCCCGCCGCGGCCGTGAAAACGGATTTCAATCATTGCGTTGCGCCTCAAGGAACAGTGTTTTCGGAAGCCGCGGTTTTAAAGTTTTTGCAATTCGCGCAATTCGCGTTTCACACGACGTCGAAGACGAGCTTCTCGATTTCGATGAGCGGCGTTTTCTTGAGCTGGTCGAGAGCGAAACCGATTTTTTCCTCGCTGTCGCTGTAAAGCGTCGCCACGTGCTGCTTCGCGGCGACGCGCGAGTTTTTCGCGACTTCCAGCGCGATTCCCGCTTCCTTGTCGGACGGCGCGCCGAGAACGCGCGCGACCCGCGAAAGCACTTTGTTGTCGACGTGCGAGACCACCCCGCTTTCGGCGGCGAGCACTTTTTGCGAGTGGTGCGCGAAGCGGATGTCGCCCGGGCGCACCCGAGGGTTGCCGCCTTGCGCCGCGACGATTTCGCGGAATTTTTCGAGGGCTTTGCCGCTTTCGAGTTGTTGTTTCGCCATCTTGTAGCCTTCTTGGCGGGTGACGCCTTTCACCGTCGAGAGCAGGACTCCGCTGACGACGCACGCTTTTTCGACGAGGGGCGCGCTTGCCTTGCCTTCGAGTATTTCGAGCACGCGCTTGGCTTCCAGCGCGGGTCCCACGCAGTTCATTGCTGGTTCCGAGCCGTCGGTGATGACGCACGCGACTTCCATGTCTAGGTGCTTGCCGAGC
>CAZWIQ010000002.1:33160-45011 GCA_964634375.1 Microcaldota archaeon | reverse complement strand
CTCCCATAGCCCCTACTGATTATCGCCTTGGTGAGCCATTACCTCGCCAACTAGCTAATCAGCCGCAGTCCCATCCCAAAGCAAAACCCCCTGCAATTTAGGGGCTCGTATCAGTCAAGAGTTGTTCCAAACTTCTTGGCTTACCGGGAATTGTCCTCAGTTTCCCGAGGTTGTGCCCGTCTTTGGGGTAGGTTGACTACGTGTTACTCAGCCGTACGCCGGGACTCACAAGCGTGGTCCCTAGACTTGCATGGCTTAATAGCAATCCGATAGCGGTGCCCTCCAGCAGGATCAACTGGTGTCGTTCCATGCTGCGAGGACGAACTAAAAAAAATAGTTCGCTTATTCGCGCTGTTTATGGACGTTTGCGTTCGCAACGATTTAAATGAAACTTTTTCTTTTGCGAAAGAATTTCCATTACCATAGCTGCTTATTCGAAACCTGCGTCGCAAAACGAATGAGCCGAACGAAACTCCCTCTCGGGTAGTCCGCCCTTGGTCTTGGTTCGCTGCCCATGCTCGCCACAGTCGGAAAAAAGCGTTGTTTCGCACCGCTTGCATCGACGGCCACAGACACAGACGCCTACGCCTAGAAGGACGAAGACGACTGGGACTAATGGGTCTACAGCTTGAAACTCGCCGGGAACTGTAGCATTAGAAAAGCAACATCCCCAACGCGTGTTCGTTGAGAACGGCTTTGTAATTTCAGCGACGCGCATTTATAAACCTATCCCGCCCTATTTAAAAAGCCCCCGAACCCCGCAAAACGCCTAGAAAACGCCTTAAAACGCCGAACGGAGCCCGCAAACACCTGCGTTTCGAGGTTTCGGAAACTTCGTTGAAACTCCGGGGGGCGCAACCGAATTCGTTTAAAAACACTGAGCGCAAAAAAACGCGCCGGACCGGCTCTTCGCTGGCTGAAAAACGTTGGAGCTTCAAAAGCGCAAGCCAGTCATCGTTCGGCGTTCTTGTTTTAAACCCGCGGCTCGTTAAACCTTAGTCGCAGCTTAATTGCAACTTAACCGTGGTGGTGCTCATGAAAGAATTTCAGGGAGTCGTTTCGATCGACACTGCATTGAAGCTCAAGGGCGGGGCCGACGCGACTGTGCGCGGGTGGATTTACCGCACGCGCTCGAGCGGAGGCGTCGTTTTCGCGACGATTCGCGACGCGACGGGAGTAATCCAAGTCGCAGTCAAGAAAGGCGCGGTGAGCGACGCGCAATTCGCCGACGCCGAACGCGCGCTCATCGAGTCAAGCGCCGTCGTGGAAGGCAAAATAAAGGAGGACAAGCGCGCGCCGGGGGGGAAAGAAATCCAGGCGACGGCGTTCAAGCTCGTGCACGCCGCCGAAGTTTTTCCGATTACGCGCGACCAAAGCCCCGAGTTTCTCCTTGACGTCCGCCACTTGTGGCTGCGCTCGCAACGCATGACGAACGTCATGAAAGCGCGCCACTGGATCGTGCACTACCTCCGCGAGTTTTTCGACGAAAACGATTTTTACGAGCTCGCTCCGCCGACTTTCACGAAAGCCGGTTGCGAAGGGGGCTCAACGCTCTTCGAAGTCGACTATTTCGGAGACAAGGTTTACTTGACGCAAAGCGGGCAGTTGTACAACGAGGCGTTCATCGCCGCGCTCGAACGCGTCTTCATTCTCGCTCCAAACTTCCGCGCGGAAAAAAGCCGCACCACAAAACACCTCACAGAATACTGGCATTTGGAAGAGGAAGCCGCGTGGTTTGACAACGACGACAACATGCGTTTGCAGGAAGAACTCGTCACGCACGCGTGCCAGCAGCTCGCGAAAAAGCAAGGCGGCTTGCTCGCGAAATTCCGGAAGCCGGAAGAACTCCTCGCCGTCGAGCCGCCGTTCCCCCGCCTTTCGTACGACGAGGCAGTCAAGCGCTTGAACGACGCAGGAGTAAAAATCAAGCACGGCGACGACTTCGGTTCGCCTCACGAAGACGAACTCACGAAAAACGAAGACAAGCCGTTGTTCGTCTACAATTGGCCGAAGCACAGCAAACCGTTTTACATGGCGCAAGCCGACGACGGAAAACACGTCCTCAACGCCGACCTCCTAGCTCCGAAAGGGCACGGCGAGTTAATCGGGGGAAGCGAGCGCGAGTGGCGGTACGACGTGCTCGTCAAGCGCATGAAGGAAGAAAAAATCGACCTCAAAAACTATGAGTGGTACTTGGACTCGCGGCGTTACGGAAGCGTTCCGCACAGCGGGTTCGGGCTCGGAATCGAACGCCTTGTAAAATGGATGCTGAACCTCGATCACATTCGCGACGCAATCCCGTTCCCGCGCGTAATCAACCGCGCTTACCCATGAGGAGAAGAGTTTGAAATTCGTCGTCGGCTTCGTCGGGCTCCTCGCGAGCGGCAAAACGACGGCGGCGCGCTTCGCCGCGCGCGCCCTCGAGTGCCGCGCTTTCGCTCTCGGCGACGAAGTGCGCCTCGCCCTCAAAAAGAAAAAAACGAGAGTCACGCGCGAAGCACTGCAAAAACTAAGCGCGCGAGAAAAGGCGAAACGCGGAAATGGCGTGTGGGCGCGGCGACTCGTCGCGCGAATTCGAAAAACAGGCGCCCGCATTGCAGTCGTCGAAGGATTCCGCAATCTCGACGAAGTGCGCGTCTTCCGCCGCGCGTTCCGCAAAAAATTCGTTTTGATAGCCGTCACCGCTCCGGTCGAGTTGCGTTATCATCGCGCGAAGCGCCGCATGCGCGAAAGCGAGCGCGTGGCGTCGCTCGCCGCCTTCAAGAAAAGCGAAGCCTTCGAGGCGAAAGGCGCGGGTTGGGGAATCGCGGCTTGCGTCGCGGAAGCCGACGAGGAAATCAAGAATTCCGGAAGCGCTTGCGGTTTGCGAAATAGGGTTGAAGGACGCGTCAAGCGCTTGAAGTGAAGCCGCCGAAGTTGTGCGCATGGATCTCTTTATTTTTCAACTGTTTTGTTCTTTCGTAGCCGGCGCATTCGTCGTCGTCGCGTCAACATGGATTGCGGAACTTTTTCAATCCCGCTGGGGCGGGTTCACCGCCGCGATTCCGACTACGACCGCGGTTTCATTCATTTTCATTGCTTGGACTCAAGGCGTCGACTTCGCTGCGGCCGCAGCCAACGTCACCCCGGCCGCGCAGGCAGGCAGCTTGTTGTTCGCGCTAGTGTTCGTCAAGACTGCGTTGCGCGGCGGAAGCGAAAACAAGAATTTCTTGCAACCGCTGGTTTTCGGTTTGGCGGCTTGGATTGCGGTCGCGTTGCTCGTCGTTTCGTTCAAGCCGACGCTCTGGGTTTCCGTCGCCGCGTTCGCTCCGTTCTTCGCCTTGTTCTTCGTTTTGATGACGCTGAAAAAGCGCGAACGCAAAAAATTCGTCGTCGCGGGCTTGACTGCGCGCGAAACGCTTGGCCGTGCGTTGCTCGGAGGCGTCGTCATAATGGGAACCGTGTTGCTCGCGAAGGCGTTCGGGGAAGCGTGGGGCGGAGTAGCGGGAACGTTTCCCGCCGTCTTCGTTTCGTCGCTCGCGATTTTGACGCGCCGCAACGGCGCGTCGTTCGCCGATTTTTTTGCTAAAGATTTTTCGTTCGGCATCGTAGCGAACTGCGTTTTCGCCGTAAGCGTCGCCCTGCTGCTCCCGTCGTTAGGCTTCGCCTTAGGGTTCGTCGCTTGCTACGCAATCGGCTTGCTCGCCGCCGCGGCGTTTTACGCGGCGTTCAAATTTTTTTCGCTGAACGCTGAAAAAAAGAGTTTATTAAACCGCTAGCCTAACAATTAACGCTGTCAAGGTGGTTTGGTTTGCGTGAAGGCAAAGTATTGAAGTATTACCGCGAAAAACTCGCTACGCGCGGAGCAATGCTTTTCTCGTTAATCGATCCCGACAAGCTGCCGCTCGAGAAAGGCGCCGCCGTGGCAAAAGCGAGTTACGAAGGCGGAGCCGACGTAATCCTCGTCGGCGGAAGCATCGGAGTGCAAGGAAGCGCGCTCGACGACACCGTGAAAATGATTAAAGACTCGGCGCCGGGACTCCCCGTCGTGCTTTACCCGGGTTCGCCGGGCGGGCTCACGCCCGAAGCGGACGCAGTCTACTTCATGCAAATGCTGAATTCGAAAGACGTTTACTGGCTCAGCACCGCGCAAATCCAAGCCGCGCCCGTAGTCGCGCGCATGAAAATCGAAGCGATTCCGACGAGTTACGTCATCATTGAACCTGGAAGGGCGGTGGGCTGGATCGGGAACGCGAACGTCGTCCCCCGCGACCGCGCCGACCTCGCTGCGGCGTGCGCGCTCGCAGCGAAATACCTCGGCGCGCGCGTTTTCATCACGGACAGCGGCAGCGGGGCGCCGAGCCCTGCGCCCAACGAGATGATTTCCGCCATCGCGAAAGCGTGCGGCGACGAAATGCTTTACTTTTACGCGGGCGGAGTCAAGAACGCGGAACACGCCGCGAACGTGATTCGCGCGGGCGCGCACGGCTTGCACGTCGGCAACGCGTTCGAGGAAGCGGAAGGCGGGATGAGCAAAGTCCGCAAAATCGCGGACGCCGTTCATGCGGAAGGCAAGAAACGCGTTTGAAACGCGTTAGCGCCTGATTTTAATATTCCGCGGCGTTATTCCTCGCGATGCTTGATGCCCGCCATGATTGACTTCTTGTTTCGAGCCCTCCTTTCAATAGCGGTGGGCGGGCTCATCGGACTCGAGAGGGAGCGCGGCAAGAAAACGCCGATAGTCGGAATGCGCACGTTCGCGCTCGTCTCGTTCCTCGGCTTCCTCGTCAGCTTTTTCTCGGCGGAATCGCAGCAAAGCTGGCTTGTAGTCGGTTCGGGCTTCGCCGGCGTTTTCATCCTCGCGATATTGTACTACGCGTTCCGCGTGCGCTACAGTTATTACGCGCGCATGTCGCTCGGGTTGACGACGACCATCGTGATTCCGCTCGCGTTCTTTCTCGGCGCGCTCATCGGCTGGAGCCGCTTTCTCGAAGCCGGCGTCGCTGCAATCGCTTGCGTCTACCTCCTCGTCGAAAAGAAAGAGTTGCGCGAAATCGGGGAAAGCATCACGAAGCAGGAGCTCCTAGACTTGCTCACGTTCATCGTCATCGCGTTCATCATTTACCCCGCGTTGCCTTCCAACGAAGTCAAGTTGTTCGGTTTTTGGCTCAACCTCCAATACTTTTGGTTCGTCGTGGTCGTCGTCAGCGCGATTTCGTTCGCGGGGCACATTCTCGCCAAGCACTTCCGCGACAAAGCCGTTTTCTACACCGCGTTCCTCGGCGGGCTCGTCTCGAGCGTAGCGACGACCGCCGTATTCCTCAAGAAAACGCGCGACAAAAGCGTGCTACTCGCCGCGATAACGAGCGCGGCGCTCGCGAGCGCGCTTTCCAACGCCGCAGTCATCCTCCTCGCCAACCCCGGCTTTTTCCAGGCGGCGCTGCCCGTCGTCGCCGCGTTGACGGCGCTTTACGCGGCGGCGGCGTGGTGGACGCTCAAGTTCCTGCGCCGCGGGGAAAGCATCGCCGTCAAGAGAAGCGCGATTTCGCTCCGCTTTTCAGTCGAGTTCGCCGCAATTTTCTTCATCGCTTACCTCGCCGTGTCCAAACTCGCGGCTTCGCCGGGCGCGACCGTGGTTTTCTCGTTCATCGGCGGGCTCGTTTCCTCGACGAGCGTTTACGCGGCAGTCGCGTACGCGTTCGGTTCGGGGGCGCTCGGCTTGAACGCGGCGGTTTACTCGCTCGTGTTCGCTTCAATCGGCTCGCTCGCGACGAAAACCGCGCTCGCGGCGCTCGCGGTCAAGGACGCTGGTTTCACGCGCGACCTCGCCTTGCTATTCGTCCTCGCTCTCGCGTTCGGCGTGACGGCCGCGTTCCTCGCTTACTGAAAAACGCGGCTCGCCGCCAGCATTACACCGTAAAATCTCGCTTCTTTCCCTCAAACCTAAAAAAACAGGTTTCCCGCTTTTTTCGTCAAAGAGCGTTCAAAGAAATGTTTTTAACTGCGCGCGTCGTTATAACGTCGGGCGGAGGGTTGAACCAAGGCATGCAGGAAATCACTATCGTGGAGAAAGACAGGATGGGCTTGCTTGCGGACGTAAGCGAAGTCCTCGGGAAAGCGCGCGTGAACCTCAAAACGATTTTCGTCGACGTCACGCGCTCCAAGCAAGCCATCATTCACGTCGTCCTCAGGCCCGAGCGCGCCGCCAAAGCTTTGAAGGCGTTGCGCAAAGCCGGCTTCAAAGTAATGGATTCGACGGTCCTCGTATTGCGGTTGCAAGACAAGCCGGGCGAGTTGTCGAAAGCGTGCCGCATGCTGGCGGACAAGGGAATCAACGTGACGAACGCGTTCTCGATAAGCAGGCTGCACGGCGAGGGACTCGACGCGATTTCCACTACCGACAACGAACGCGCCCGCAAAATACTGAAAGCCTACTTGTGAGCCGTGCAAGCTCACGCAAGCTCCGAAAGAAGGCGGGCAACGCCGCGGCTTAGTGCGTCAAAACGAAGTAAACCACGTCGCCCACCGCGAGGCACGCGAGCAATCCGAGCAAAACGAACGGGCCGAAGCGAGGCAGTTCCTTGCAAACAGGCCACGAACGGATTCCTTCCTTTCGCCCGACTGCGCGCAGCTTCGCCGCCTCGCCCTTCGTCACCACGCGCGAAAACGAGTACTTCGCAACGAGGCGCCGCGAAAGCTCGTCTACAGCAAGCACGTCCTCGTCCTCCACCGCGCTCAACGGAATGCGTTTGATTACCACGCGGCGGTAAATCTCGCGCTTGAACAACGTGAGGAAGAAAGCGCTAGAGAAAAGCGCGGCGAAGAAAACCGTTTGCGCCAGCGAAAAACCGCTCCAGGCAAACACGCCGAGCGCGGCGACGAGCGCAGCAAACGACAAAACGCTTTTCCGCGCTTCAAGGGCGCGTTCCTCGCGCAAGCGCTTCGCGTACCAAAACGCGCTCCAAACCGCGCCGAAAAACGACGCGGCGACGAGCACGGAAACGACGAACGGAAATGGCAGCGCGGCTCGCGCTGCGCCGCTCGGGTTGAAAGGCAAAAGCAAGTGCAAGCCGAGAAAGAGAAGCACGTCCCCGCCGCCGAGCTGCCCCGCGCGCCAAGCGGCGTAGCCGAGCGCCGCGATTGCGAGCGCGATTACGCCGACCCACAGCCAAGGCGCCTTGTCCGCCGCTTGCGCCGCCTCGAAAACGCACAAAACCGCGCCTAGCGCGATCATGCCGCCCGTAATCTTGTCGTCGATGAACGACGTCCGCGCGTCCTGCCAAGCGGCGGCGCTGGTGCCCGCGAGAGCGGCGGCAATCCTCAAAAGCAACAACGAATCCAAGAAACCAACTCGCGCCAACCAAGCAATAAATCAAGCGTCAACTCGTCAGCTGGTCAAACCGTTTTGCCGGCCGCCCCGCCGCGCACGCGCGCTGACGCGCGCGAGCCACGCCTTGAACGAACGCAGGTTTTCGTCAACGTCGCCCTTACGGAAACGCAAGACTACGAGCAAACCAACGAGCGCGCCCACCGCGTGCGGCAACGAGCTGACCGGCGCGTTTTCCTGCGCTTCGCCTCGCGCGAAGTCCGCCGCTTTTCCTTGCGCGCTCGCGAGCGACTCGCTTGCTTGCGCCGCTTCGCGCTCGGCTTGCGCGAGCGCGGCTTGCTGTTGCGCCAGAATCGCGCGCTCGCGCGCCGCCGCCTCCGTTTCGCCGCGCGCGTCGAATTCCGCGATTCGCTCGCCCGTCGACTCGACGGAACTCTTTGCAACCATCAACTGCGCGTTCGTTTGCGCGTACTGCTCTCCCGAAACGCGTATTTCTGCTTGCACTTGCGTCTTTCGCGCTGCCGTGAAGTAGTCGCTGGCGGGGCCGACGAACAGCGTCGCTAGAACCGCGATGAAAACCGCAAGCAGAATCGCTTGCTTGGGGCGCAGCGCGGTCGCAGCGGCCATGAGCCCGCTCGACGCGGCGCTCGCGCCGATGACGAGCGCGCCGGGGTTCAAGAGCACGTAAACGAGTCCGCCGGCGGTGCCTGCGGCGAAGAACACGAAGAGCACGCCTCCCGCGTTCATCGTCGTCTCGAGGAGTACCGCGAATGCGGCGAGCGGCAGGATGTTGGCGAGCAAGTGGTGCACGCCTTGGTGCATGAACAAGTGCGTGAAAACGCCGGCGAGGTTCCAGCTCGCGAGCCCGAGCGAGCCGACTGCCGCCGAAGGAGCGTACGGTTCGGGTTGGGCGAAGTAGACGTACGAAGCGAAGACGAGCGCGACGAGGAGCAACGACGCCCAAGGAAGCTTCATGATTCGGGTTAACGCACTCACGAATTTTAAATAGTTGTGTTCGGTTGCGCTCGGTTGCGCTCGGCCGCGTTCGCTTACCGCTTGAATCCGCCGAGCTTGCCGAGCGCGCCGAGGTTCCCGCCCATTTTCCCGAGTTGCTTCATCAACCCGCGGTTTTTCGAGAATTGCTTCATCATCTTGTTCGCCTTCTCGAAATTGTTGACGAGTTCGCGCACTTCGTCGGGCTTCAACCCCGCACCGCGAGCCACGCGCGCTTGCCGCGCCTTGTTCTTCATCGCGTCGGGGTTCTTCCGCTCGTACGGCGTCATGCTGAGCACAGCCGCCTCGAAATCCTTCATTTTCGACTCGCTTTGCCCAACGAGTTCTTCCGGAAGATCGTAAAGCCCGAGCATTTGCATTACTTGCTTCATGGGCCCCATTTTCTTCATGGCGCGCATTTGCGCGAGAAACGATTCGTAATCGAGTTTTCCTTCCTCCATCGCCTTCTCCGCGAGTTCCTCGTCGCTCGCCTCCTTCAACTTCTCGAGCAGCGAACCCAAGTCGGGAAAGCCGCACAACTGCGCGACGAACTTCGTCGAGTCGAACGCCTCGAAATCCGTGGGTTTTTCGCCGGTTCCGATGAATGCCACGGCCGCGCCGCTGACGGCGACGCTGCTGAGCGCGCCGCCTCCTTTGCCCGAACCGTCCATTTTCGTGATGATGACGCCCGTCAAGCCCACGGCAGAATTGAATTCGCTTGCCTGCCTGCCCGCGACTTGCCCGAGGTCCGCGGACACGACGAGAAACCGCTCGTCCGGCTTGAACGCGGCGTTTACGGCTTTGATTTCCGCGACGAGTTCGTCGTCGAACGCGCTGCGTCCCGCGCTGTCCAAAATGAGGACGTCGTATTTTCCCGCGAAATTCTTTTCGGCCGCCAGCGCGACCTTGACCGCGTCGCGCTCGTTTTTCTCGCCGTAAAAACCGCACTGCACTTGCTCCGCGAGCTGCTTCAATTGTTCGAACGCCGCGGGGCGGTGCACGTCGCCCGCAATAACGCCGACCTTGAGCCCGTTCGACTGGTAAAACTTTGCCAGTTTCGAAATCGTCGTCGTCTTCCCCTGCCCGTACAGCCCGAGCAGCAAAATCTTTTGTTTCCCCACGCGAGGCTCGAATTTTCCGCCGAGCACGCGCTGCAACTCTTCGTAAACGACTTTCACGACGTGTTCGCGGCCCGACAAACCCGCGACGGGCTTTTCCCGCAGAGCGCGCTCCTCGATTTTTTTGGTTAATTCGAAAACGAGTTTCACGTTAACGTCGTTCGTAATCAAAACGCGCTGCAGCTCGCGCGTTAGCTCGCGCACAACCTTCTCGTCCACGAGAGCCGCGCCAGTGAGCCGCGCCAACGCTTTTCGTATTCCTTGACCTAAACCCATTTTTTCAACCGCACAATCAATTAGGCGTAGTCTTTTTGTTTGCAAGCTATATTAAGCATTTTTCCGTTAAAGTAAACGAATAAAAAAAGAGGCTTTGACGAGGCGTTGAAGAGGCTTTGACATATGGCGTTGCCGCGCGCGCTGCGCAAGAAAATTCTCGAGCGAATCAGCCCCACGCCCGACGAGGCGGCGAACGAAAAGCGTTTCGCGCTCTCGCTAAGCGAAAAACTCGCGCGCGCTTTCGCGAAAGGAAAAAACAAGGAAAAAGTGAAAATCCACTTCGTGGGAAGCACGGCGCGCGACACGGGCCTGCGTGGGGACAAGGACATCGACTTGTTCGTTTCCTTTCCGCGCTCGAAAACCAAGGAAGAAATCGTTGCGCGCACTATCGCCACGACCAAGAAAACTGTTCGGACGCGTTGGGAAATGCATTACGCCGAACACCCGTATTTGCAAGGCGTCGTTGAAGGATTCGAAGTCGAAGTCATTCCGTGCTTCGCGACGAAGCCGCACGAGAAGCTCAAGAGCGCGGTTGACCGCTCGCCGCTGCACATGCTTTACTTGCAAGCGAAGCTCACCAAAACCCAGAGGGAAGACGTGCGCCTCTTGAAGCAACTCCTCAAGGCGCACGGAATCTACGGGGCGGAGGCCCGCATAGGCGGTTTTTCCGGCTTGCTGTGCGAATACCTCGTGCTGAACTACCGTTCACTCGACGGGTTGATGCGCGCGGCAGCGCAGTGGAAGCCGCCGGTCGCCATCGACTTGGAAGGGCATTACGCCGGCGAGAAGCCGCCGTTTTCCGAGCCCCTCGTCTTCGTCGACGCGATCGACCGCAACCGCAACGCGGCCGCACCCGTGACGCAGACGGCGCTGCACGAATTCATTTTGCTCGCGCGCGAATACGCGAAGCGGCCGGGCGAAGCGTTGTTCTTCCCGAAGAAAAAAGTTTATTCCAAGCAACAAGTCCTCGCAGCGATGCGCAAGCGGGGAACCGACTTTTTACTGTTGGAATTCAAGGCGCCGAAAATCGTCGACGACATTTTGTGGCCGCAGCTCGCGCGAACCGCCGCCTCGCTCCGCAAGCAGCTAGCGGCGCGCGATTGGAAAATCCTCGGCGCAACGCATTTCGTAGACGAGAAAAACAATAAGGGTTTCATCCTGCTTGAACTCGAATCTTTCGAGCGCCCGCGCCTCGCGCGCGTCTACGGCCCGCCGGTAACGCGCCAGGAAGACGTGAAACGCTTTCTCCGCGCCCACAAGAAGCCGTTGCGCGGGCCGTTCGTCGACGGGGCGCGAGCCGTAATCGAGGAAAAGCGTAGCGTTGTCGACGCGCAAGCGTTCTTGAAGAATGCCCTGAAACAACCGGTGAAAATCGGGGTGGCGAGCTACTTGCGGCAGCCGCTGCGCAAAACGCGTTACTTTGAAAACGCGGGCGCCGCCAAAAGCGAAACGCTTGAAGGAATCGCGGAATACTTGTTTTAATTTCAAGCCGCGCTACTACTATTCATGCTTTTCGTCGCCGACGCCATGCTCGGCAAACTCGCTCGCTGGCTGCGCTTGATCGGCGCGCGCGCGGTTTACGCCCCAGACGCTAACGCAGTCGAAGACGACGACGTAATCAAGCTCGCCGCGCGCAGCAAAGCAATCCTGCTGACGAGGGATGAAGCGCTTTACGAAAAAGCCCGCAGCTACTGCCGGGTGTTGCTGATTCGTTCGAACGACTTGCGCTCGCAGTTCCGCGAAACCGCTTCGGCGTTCAAAATAAGGATTCCGACGCGCGAAACGCAGGCGTTGTGCCCGAAGTGCGGATTCAAACTGAAGCGGGTTCAAAAGAAAAAAATCAAGCCCCTCGTTTGGCCGCGCGTTTACGCCCGCCACGCCGCGTTCTGGCAGTGCGGCAACGCGCGTTGCGCTAAAATCTATTGGAAGGGAACGCACGTGCGCGAAATCAGGCGCGTCCTCAAAGAAATCCGTTCGGCTCGCGCGAAACGCGTTGTTAAACGAGTTATTATTACTCGCGCAAGGAAAGCTTGAACAACGAATTCGCCGCCTTGTCGATCGCGTCCTTCTCCAAGCGAATCGCCGCCGCGTTCTCCGCCAAACGCGCCTGCGCCGCCTTGAGCTTCAACGCCGCCTCCTGCCGCCGGCCGCTTGCTTC
>CAZWIQ010000002.1:25719-33150 GCA_964634375.1 Microcaldota archaeon | reverse complement strand
GCGCGAGCGCCTCGCTCTTCTCCTCCTTGCGGTGCAGCGCCTCGCGCCTCGCGCGCGCCATTCCGGCGGCTTTCCCGCTGCGCGCCGCGTCAGCCGCGGCGTTCGCCTTCTCCGCTTCCTTCAAGTCCAAGTTGAGTTCGCTCAAGTGTTTTTCGAGTTCGCCGCACGCCGCCGCGAGGCGCCAGCCGTCCTCGTCGCGCTCGAGCGCGAGAACGCTGTTGCCTGCGTAATCCGCCAGCGTTTGAAGCAGTTGCTTGTCGCGTTGCTGCTTGCTTTCGAGGAGCTTTTCGAGTTTCCGAAAAGGGCGTTGGAGCGGCGCGAGAATCTGCGCGATTTCGTTTTCAGCAGTCCAAACGTCGTTTTCGAGCGCCGCAATCTCCATTTTTGCTTGCGCTGCGTTCTTCTCCTCCGCCTCGAAATGCAGGCGCGCGCTCTTTTCCTTCTCTTCCTCCCGCGCAGCGTCGCCTTCCTCGCTCCGCAAGCGCTTTTCGAGCTCGGAATTCTTTTCCCGCAACGCCTGCAGTTCGCCTATGCGCCGCAGGAGGAACGCGTAGCGCTCGCTGTTCTTGTGCGCGCTTTCCACGCTGTGCTTCAGCGTCAGCGCCTCGTCGTTCAACTCGTTTATCGTGCGCCCGATTTCTTCGGTGTCTTCCTTGAAGAACAGGAACAAGTACTTGTTGTCGGCGAGGGCGCGCGCGAGCTTGCGCAAAACTTCTTCGAACTCGCGGGCGAATCGGGCGAACGAATCTATGTCGCGCTCGCCCCGCGCTTCCGGAAAACGGCTGGACTTGAACAAGTATTCCGCGCGCTTCGCGAACGCGTCGCGCGATTGTTCCGCGACGCGCTCGCCGTCGATTCCGCTGCGCACGCTTTTCTTCGCCAACCCGCCTGCCTTGCGTTCGAGCGCGCTCCACTGCGAGCGCAGCCGCTGCGTCGAAGCCTCGACTTCCGGAAGCGCCTTCCCGATTTCCGCTCGCTTCGCGTCCTCCGCGCGCTGCGCCAGCTCGGAAAGCGAAACGGTGGGCGCGCGGAACGGCTGCGTGGGCTGCGCGGGTTTTTTCTTCAGCAGGAAGTCGAGTAATCCCATTCGCGGAGAATAAGAGTTTTCAGGATATTAAACCTACTTCCTCGACTTGCACTTCGCTCACGCCAGGCACGGCGCGCACGCGCTCCTCGAAATCGACGGCGGCCTTGTCCTCGCAAACGAACGAAGCGATGATTATTTTCGCGCCGAAGACGTATTCCTCGATTTTCGCCGTATTATTCCCGTCAATCGCCTTAACCTTGGCGAGCAACGCCTCGAGATTCGCGTTCTCTTCCGGAAAAACTTTCATTCGAGTCAAAACCTTGCCCAAAACGCAACACCCCATTAATCAAAGTCCAAAAAATTTCTTTAAAATTCCGCTTTTGTGCTTGGCGGGATTGAAAGCCGCTCGCAAGCGTTTTACTTTCGTCTTCAAACCAAATTCCTTGATTTTTTGTTTCAACTTCCGTTCGTCGACGCGCTGGTCGAAACCGAGCACGACGACGTCCGGCTTGACTTTCCGCAGAACCGCAAACAAATCCTTTTTGCCGCCCAAAACAACGCGGTCGACGCAACGCAAAGCCTTCAAAAGCGACGCGCGCTCCTTCTCGTTGAAGAACGGCTTCTTGCCTTTCGCGCGCTTCGCGTTCGCGTCCCGCGCAACGACCACGAAAAGCCTGGCTTTTCCGCCGCCGAGCTTCTTCGCTTTCCTGAAAAAAAAGGCGTGCCCTAAATGCAGTAAGTCGAAGCAACCGAAAACCATGACGCGGCAACGCTTCGCGTTACTCGCTTTCGTTTTCACGGGCCGCTGGAGCCGCAGTTCTTGCACTGCCATTTGACGCTCTTCTCCTTGCACGCCTTGCAACGCACGACTTTCTTCTTGCAATCCTTGCCCGGGCACGGGAACGCGACGTAATCGTCCGTTTCCCGCCCGCAACTGCAACACACTTTCAAGCCAAACCACCCTCTCGCGAATTTCAAAAAAGCCGTTAGAAGCCGGCAGAAGTATTGTGTTTTGTATAGAGCGGTTTTTATAACCCGCGCTTCCAAACAATTAGTTCCAGTGGACCCGTAGTATAGCCTGGACAGTATGAGAGCTTGCGGATTGCACGCACTCCCTTAAAGCGATGCGCGAATTCAAAAGCGCGGCGCGCGTGTGGGTGGAGAGCTCTTGGCCCGGGTTCGAATCCCGGCGGGTCCGCTAAAACTCCGAGGGAAAAACATGCCTGAACGGCGCCCGGCGTTGAAAAGCCTGGTTGACGAAATCGTCGCTTCCGGCGTTACGCCGCATACGGCGGCATTCATCCCCCGAAAATCCGCTGAAAAAGCGCTCAAACTTTTTTTGGAAGCCGACGCATATCATAATGCCCAAGGCGCCTTGTCCGAACAACTAATGAGGAAAGAAGGCCCGCATTATTTCCACTTGGAAGGCGTCATCGCTCACCACTCCGAAAACTACGCCGACGCCGATATCAAAAAAGTGCAGAGCCGGGTTTTGCCCGCGATGCAGGAATACCAGTCGGCGGTTTCCGCGGAATTCAAACGCCGCGGGTGGACGGCTCCAAACCAACTCACGCCGTTCGCGGAAGTCCTGGACCTTCCGGAAATAAAAAAACCACAAAAACCAAGGCGGAAAACCAAAATACGCTTTCTGATTCCCCTGCACGACGTACGGGAAGCAATCGCGCTACTGAAAGAGTTGTCCTGAAAAAAAAAGAAACCAAAAAAAATCGCTCAAAACGCCAGCGCGCGCTCGTTCTCCCGCAGCCACTTGCGCCGTTGCTTGAAGTCAAGGCAGTAACGCTGCACGATGCGCCAGAAGTCCTTCGAGTGGTTGAGTTCACGCAAGTGCGCTAGCTCGTGCACGACGACGTAATCGATTATTTCGAGGGGCGCGAGCACGAGGCGCCAGTTGAAGCCGACGTTTCGCTTCGCGCTGCACGTCCCCCAATTCGTTCGCGCGCTGCGAACGAAAATCCGCTCGACGCGAACGCCGACATCGCTGGCGTACAGCGCCACTCGCGCCGCGAAAACCCTCTCGGCTTGCTTGCGGTACCAAGCGACGAGCGCGCGGCGCACGACGCGCGGCGACGACGCGAAAACGCGGATTTCCTTCCGCGATTCGTCAAGCTCGACTTTGAGGCGCGTTGAATTCGAAGGCATTACCCTGACGGCGTACTCCGCGCCCAGAAAACGAATTTTCGCGGTTCCGGTTTCAACAAGAGCTTCAATTCGCGCTTGCTGCGCTTCCGGCTTCGGGAAATCCGCGTAGTAATCCAGCTTCGCCAAGAGCCACTTTTCCTTCTTCAGCAGAAAAGCCGTGAGCTCGCCGGGCGGGCAACGAGGCGGAATCGTCGCGACGAGACCGCGGCCGTGCGTCACGCTCAACGTTATTCCTCGCGCCGACGGCGACTCGCGAACGACGAACTCGACGAGCCTGCCGCCTAGGACAACGAAGTCCCGGCGTTCTTTGGCTGCGGCAGGCGAACGAAAAAAATCGTTGAACACGCGCGAAGATACGCGCTTCAAGTATAAACTATTTTTCCTTCCAAGTCAGCGGCGCATTGGATAAATGAACCTGGGCTTGCGCGGGCGCGGCGGCTTTGGCGGACCGACGAATTTTGCCCGCACGCCCACCTTCGCGAACGCGGGAACCGAGGTTACGGCCGTTTTCAAGCTTTCTTCAGGAGCCGCGACGAGAGCCGTATCCGGCTCGCCCGTGCCTGCGAAACGGACGTTCAAACTGTCCAACTTAGACTTAAACCGGCTTTGCCGCAACGCGCGTTCGACAGCAACGCGCATCCCGTGAGTGTCTGGAACCGAAACGCTTAGAGAATTCGCCTCGACGTGGGTGCCTAAGCGCATGCCCAACAGATTATCTATCCTGGAAACCTGAATGCGGCCCGCTTTTTCAACCGGACCGAAAACATGAAAAGAAACGGTGTCGCCGCGCTTGCTCACTTCGCCGACGTCCATTCCGTGGCGGTCAGACAATTCGCGGGCGAAACCCTCGACCGCGGCAACGTCCGCTTTTTTAGCGCACCCCCGAAAACAAGCAGTAAAGACAAGCCCGCGCCAGCAACCGCTTTACCTCCGCCCAAAAAAAATCGCCTCAAACAGTTAACTTGCGAAAGAAATTTTGTTTAAACGGGTATTTATGCTTAAACACCAGTGAAAACCGGCGCGGTGCGGGCAGGTTTAAGCTTTAGGCAACGTAAATCAAAAGAAAAACAACGTAAAAAAAAGCGGGAAAACGCGATAAACTCGGGCTTCGAAAGCTTCGAATTAAAAAAGGCTTGGCTTGCGGAAACGCGCGGAATACTGCGGAAGACGACCCAGAACCGCTTTCGCGAAGTAGGCAGGAATTGTATAGCCAAGCGTAATACGCGGAAAACGCGAAACGGTAATGCCAACTAAATCCAAGCCCAGTCAAAACTCGAAATGCGGCGTTTTCCGCAAAAAAATCGCGCGAAACAGGTTTTCTCGCGGTTCGTATTTTCATGAACCGGCGCGCGAAGAGCGAAATAGGCAGGTTTCCGCTAAGTTGAAGGAAAAGTTGAAATAAAATTAGGGTTTTTGCTGGTGTTTACTGTTTTTCGCGTTTGCTGCGCGCCGTTAAAACGATGCGCCGCCATTCTTTCGCGAGCTTGAACAAGTAATTGTGGAACGACTCGCTCAAAAAAATCGTCATCGGACCTTTTTCGCTCTCGCGGCTGCCCGTCCGCAACGGCCGTTTAACCTCGATTAGCCCTGCGTGTTTGAGCCGCGGAACTATCTTGTTGTAGAACGTGGCTTTGCTTGCGCCGCTGCGCTTCACGAAATCGCTTATAGAGTGGAAGTCCGCTTGCCCCGCGTTCGCGCAGAGAAAATCGATGAACTGCGCCGCGACGTCGTGCTGCAAGGCGCGGTAGCGAGACGGAAAAACGAATTCCAGGACGTCCGCGGGGCTCCACTCGACGCCGTACTCGTCGAAAGGATTGCTTTGCTTGCGCAGTATTTCACGCACTTCGTCGTGGCGCGGCAGCCACAACGCTTCGTCAGCCGGAATGCCGCGGCTCGCAATCGTTTTCGGAGTATTCTTGGCCGCCTTGCTTTGTTTCAAATCGTCTTCCATCAACGGGGTTTACCTCTAGAAAACGGTTTAAACGGTTTTCTGCCTGCGAAATAACCGCCGCGCGCGTTCGCGACGAACGCGAGCAGCAAGCCGACGATGAACAGCAAAAGCGCGACGAGCAAGTCGACGAATTTCTCGTCAAGCGCAAGCAAAATCATCGGCGTGGCGAGGAGAAGCAAGCCGGCGGAAAACAATCCGAGGAGCGCGTTGGCTGCCTGAATGTTGATTTGGCGGCGCAACAAAAGAAAAAAGTAGCCGACGATGAAGAAAACCGAGGAAAAAAGTTCGCTGCCGTCAACAAAATTCAAAGCAAAATCCAATGCAAACACCTCTACGCCCGCAACGCGACCGAAACGCGAACGCAACACCGTTAAAGTGTTTTTCTTTCTCGCGCCAACGGGCAGCAGGCTTACGCGCCGCGAGTATAAAAAAATATCGTTACGGTAAACCGAAAATAGTGGAACCGCGCTTTTTGGCGTTCTTCGAGGTAAAAAACGCGTTTGGGCTTGGTCAAGCCAGCGAAGTTCTCGCCTCAATACCGCTACGGTGGATGGGGTTTAAGGTTGGCGAAAAACAATTGGTAAAAAAGTTTATCGCTTAAGGGTTAAGCGTAAAAACGTTTTTTGCGTTCGTTGAAACTCGTTGAAGTGAAACGAGTTTACTTGTAAGGGGTCACTGACGAAACGCTTTTGCGGGGCCGTGATAGCGCGTACCGTGCAACAAGCCTCCGAGTCTCCCGGCAAGGCCTTGGCCGGACGAGTAAAGAGAAGCGCGGTTTGTTCGCACGGAAGAGTCAGCGCGAGCACGCGCCAACTGGTCCACCCAGTCTAAAGCGGTTTCCGCTTCGCGCTCGTGACCTGACTCGCTCAATAGCGCTGAAGCCGCGACTAGCGCGGTTGCAGCGCCGCCAAACTTTCGTGCAACATACGCCGGGGCGTTGTGAACGCTGAGCGGATCAAAGCGCACGCTGTGCGTTGGTTTCAAACCTCCTTCGACCACGATTTTACCTCTCTTAACCGCGCTTACGACTGGCGGCGCGCGCGGCGAACGCGAATTCGCTGCCACGACTTTAACTGGAACGCCTATTTGGTGCACGCGCGTTAGAGCAGCTAAAAGCACTTTGCTTGGATCGCTTGCGGGAAGCGCGCCCGTTAATTCTTTAGCGCGGTAATCAGTTTTATTCGCTCGAGCGCCGGTCACGTCTCCAACGTAACTGCGCTTCGCGCCGCTGCGTGAAACGCTTACGCTTATGCCTCCGTATTCTAGAGTGATTGGACGTACAGGCAAAAAATCACGTTGTCTATAGGAACACGAGGAACATCAGGCCGAGCATTAGAACGAACAAGACGAAAGCGACTTCGCTCGAGAGATACGCAAGCAGCGCGAGAACGAGGGGCACGAAAACCCAGTAAACTTCCGGCACGCCCGTGCGTTCGACGATTAAGGGGAGCGCGAAACCGTAAACCCCGCCGAGGAAAAACATGATCATGGCGAAGGCAACGAACTTGCGCACGCCGCCCGTAATCGAGTTCAGCAACCCGCCCAAGAATTTTTGCAGAGTGTTCATGAAGATTTTACGCCTCCCGAAGTTAAAAACTCTTTTGCTTGCGGCGCTTACGGCGCGCGCACTGCTCGAGGTTTACTCGGCAACTTATTCGGCAACGAACTTCTTGTGGTGAAGCGAAAACCGCTTCATCGGCTCGAACGGCGGCGCCTCGACGGCTACGCCGCCCTTCTTGACTGCTTTCCGGACTTTTTTGGTTTTTTCACTCGCGAAAAAACCTTTTTTCAAGTTCATACCCGAATGAATTTCGAGCGGTTTTTCCTCTATTTTAAGCTCGCTTTTCAGGTTTTTTGGAAGAAGCAGCGCGCGCAACGCGGCGTTGATGCTCACGCGCCTTCCCTCGCGCATTTGCAGCTTGCCGGCGAGCGCGTGAAGCTCTTCAAAGACTTTTTCGTCAACTCGCACCAACTTCGTATCCATATGAACCACCTGACGGGTTTTGACGCGGCGGGCCGATGGGTCACGAACCAAAAAGAAAAAATTAACTTCGTTTACTAAGTAGCTTTAGTTTATAATCTTTTTCATACGCGTATCCAGTTTACAAAATATACTTCGAATACTAAGTATACTGAAATAACTAACTAAAAATAATGCCGACCGCGCGGCCGCAGGCGTTGCGGGCGTCGCAAGTTTTACGGAAAAAAATTTTTGTTCCCGAAAAAACGAACGCGAAACGCAGCAAAAAACGCCGCAAATTTCTTGAAAAACCGCTATAAAAAATAAAACCAG
>CAZWIQ010000002.1:2609-25619 GCA_964634375.1 Microcaldota archaeon | reverse complement strand
CGCAGCAAAAAACGCCGCAAATTTCTTGAAAAACCGCTATAAAAAATAAAACCAGCCCATATTTTTCCTTTTTCAAAACGCCGCGGGAGCGATCGCGCGAAAAACGCGTTTTTCGCTTTTTCTCGTCGGCGGTTCAATAAAAAACTGAAAATCCGGCTGAGAAATATTTTCTGCCTATTTTGCTTGTTTTCGTCGCGAATACGCGCCGCCAACGCCAAAACAATAAAAACCGTGTTCAAAACGATTTTCCTGCCCATAACCGTATTTTATTGAAAAAAAATTCGTAAAAACGCGCCGAAAAAAGATTAACTGCGCAAAAACAACCTATTTCTCGAAAACCGTCAAGTGCCTAGCGTCGTAATTGAATTTTTTGCGCCTAGCATCGTCGCAATCAAAGTTTTTCCGCGTCGAAACCGCGGCTCTCGAGCGACACTGCGAGCTTGCGCGCGCGCAAAAAAACGCCGTTTAGAACCGGGTTCAACAAGGAAAAAGAGTCGCGCTTACGGCCGCCGCGCGACTGCTGCGCGATGCGCACGCGAAAAACGCGTTCCTGAAGCAGTGGAAGCGCCTGCAGCGCGAGCGCGAACATGAATGCGACGCGTTTCGGCACTCGGAAATAGAGGAGCGCGTCGCGCGCGTCGGCGTTGCGCGTCGTGAAAACGAATAATTCCGCGAGCAAAACGATTCCGAGCGCGTAGCACGCGTTCAACGCGCCGGCAACAACGCCTGCCTCGAAAGTCTTTTCATAAAGCAAGCGGAACGCGAGCGGCGCGAGCGCGACGAGCAGCAGGAATTTCTGCTCCGCGATTTTGCGCGGCGGCAAACGCGACGCGAACCAGAGCGCGAGCGCGAAAGGAAGCGCGAGCGCAGCGAACTCGAGGGGGAGAAAAACGAATAACGCGATCAACGCCGCAAGCGCGATTATCTTAATCCTCGCGTCGACCGAGTGCAGAAAACTTTTTTCCGGAAAATACTTCAGCATGACGGGATTCACTTCACGCGCTTGCGTTTACTTCAAGCGTTTTATTCCGTATCGTTCGACGCGCTTCGAGCGCAGCAGCGAAGCGGCGCTTGCGTCTTCGGCGACTGCGCCGTTTTCTAGTATGACGACGCGGTCCGCGTGCTTAGCCGCGAATTCCGAGTCGTGCTCGACCGCGATAATCGTTTTCCCGCCGCGCTTCAGCTTCTCAAGAATCGAGTAAACGTGCTTCGCGTTCTCGTAATCGAGGCTCGCGACGGGCTCGTCTAGAGCGAGCAGGGGCGCGCCGCTCGCTATCGCGGTCGCGAGGCACAGTTTTTGTTTTTGTCCTTGCGACAACGAGAACGGGTCGCGTTCCTCGAAGCCGGCCAAACCAACTGCGCGCAGAGATTCTTTCACGCGGCGGCTGGTTTCTTTTTCGCCGATGCCGCGCAACTTCAAGCCGAACGCGATTTCGTCGCGCGCGGCCTCGCAAAACAACTGGTCGTTCGCGTCCTGGAAAACGAAGGCGACGCGCGACGCCATTTCTGCCACGCTGCGCCCGCCTACGTTCTCCCCAAAAACGCTGACCGCGCCGCCGAAATCCCCCGCAATCGTTTTCGGGATTACGCCGTTCAGCGTGAGCAACAGCGTCGTCTTCCCGCAACCCGTGCGACCCATCAACGCGACGAACTCGCCTTTCTTGACGCCCAGCGTAACACCCCGCAAAGCTGGAGCCGCCGGCTCGGCCGAACCCGCGTAAGAAAAACTGGCGTTGCTAAATTCAACCGCGTTCAATTCGAGCACCTTTGCGTTTCACGCCGCGACTGGCGCGCCGCGCAGGCCGCCGTAGCGCTTCGCGAAAGCGAACTTGTACGCAACGAACCACGCCAAGCCGAACTCGAGCACGCCTTGCACGCAGTTCCAGAAGAATATGACGGCGAACCACGCGCCGCCCTTGCCGAACAACGGGAGATTCAACGACTCGACGAAGGCGATGAATTCATGCGGCTGAATCTTGAAGAACAACGGGCCGGCGAAAAACGCGTTCGCCACCACCATGGAAATCCCGCGAATGACGAGCGCGAGCGCCAGCACGGCGAGCGCGTGCTTTGCGCCGCTCAACTTGAAAAGCGCTTCCCCTTCAGCGTGTTCCGCGAAAAACTTGTACAACGCGAGCGAAACGAGCGCCATCAACGCCACGGGCAGGAGCCCGACTAGATAGACGCCGGCAACGGAAATTCCGCCGGCTTGCGAGTAAGCGAAAACCGCCGGGTACGAAAGAAGCGCAAAAACCGCGATTGCGACGAGCGAACCAAGCAAGACGAGCGCTGCGGCGCGCGCGAAATCTAGTTTTTGCTTGAAGGCGACGACGTACAACGCGGGCAGC
Source organism: Microcaldota archaeon (assembly GCA_964634375.1). GTDB lineage: Archaea > Micrarchaeota > Micrarchaeia > Norongarragalinales > Norongarragalinaceae > CAITNU01. Next base: position 23,271 of record CAZWIQ010000002.1, on the reverse strand, counting down.
GCTATCATGGGCAACGTCGCGGCGAACTTCATTATCGCGCCGATATACCCCGTTTCGGCGATGAGCGCTATCGCGAGAGTCAGCACGAGCAACGCCTCGAAAGCGTATCCGTAGCCCAAGACGAATAGCGCGACGAGCACGGGCAGCGCGGCTAAATCGACAGTCATCCCGAAGCCAGTCTGCACGCCGAGCACGCCGTTGTAGAACTGAAAGAAAACCGCTAAGCCTGCGAGAAGCGCGGCAGCGACGAGCTTGTAAACCTTCACGGCGTAATTAGCGCGGCGCGACGTTTAAAGCCTGCCGCGCGCGCCCTAAAACTACTCGAAACCGAGTATTTTTACGGCAACCGCGGCGCCGTCTTTCGCTGCGAGGTGCGAACGCAGGTTGAACGGCGCGATTGCCTCGAGAACGCTCTCGCCGTAAAACGATTCTTCGGGGAGAATCACGGCGCCGCGCGCTTCGCCGCCCTTTGATTTTACCGCGCACTGAAAAAGTTTTACGCTACCGAAACGCTGATTGCGTTCAACGAAGCTTTTGACCTTGACGCCGCCCATCGATTCGAGCCGCGACTTCATTTTCGCGCTTTCGGCGTCGAGCTTGAGATTCAGCGTCCCCGGAAACGGCGTCCAGCCGAGCGCCGCGCGCAACTGCTTCGCGTAACCAGGCAAACGCATGAATTTCGCTCCTTCCCCGAGCCCGCGCACGACTACGCCGCGCAAGACGAGTTTCTCTTTCCCGGTTTCCGTTTTCGCCAGCTTCGCCTCTAGCGCGGCGGCGAGCGCCTGGATTTCCTCGCGCGCGGCGCGCGTCAACCGCGCGTTCTTGCCGTTCCTTGAAACCAAGCCTTCTGCCGACAATTCGCCAAGCCACCGGGAAATCGTTTGTTGGGAAGCGCCTAGCGATTTCGCCAAATCCGTGGTAGTTACCTTTGCGGGCGCGCCTGCGGCTCCGCGCCTGCAGAGTTCGGCGAGCAAATGCGTTTTCGACGGTTTCACGCTTTGTTTTACTCGTTTTCGGGTTAATTACTCTTCGCCTCGCGATTGGAAAAGATTAAAAGTTTGTCGGAGGGAATAAACTGGAGGTGCTTGTCTTGAACATCGCCCAGGAAATAATTCGCGAAGCCGCAAAAAGAAAAGACGTCACATACCACGCCACCATCGAGCCGGAAAAAAGCAGGGCGCTGATTTCGGTCAGCATCAGCAATGTGGACTCCGAGTTGAAAGTGAAGCTGGGGGAGTGGGAAAAAGCAAACACCAGCGTAATAGAGGCAGGCAGCCGCGCATCAATCGGGAGACAAGTGACTTTCGGAAGGATTCCGCCGGAAACTGAGCTGGGCAAAAGAATTGAGGCTGAGAAAGCGAAACGAAAACAGCTGCTTGAGGGCGTCGAAGGAGCAGCGAGAACCCACATCGGGTCCATCCAATTCGCCATCACGGACTTGCCGATGATTAAAACCCTCCTTGGGATGAAGGACTAGCCTGCAAACGCCGCCTGCGGCGTTCCTGCGAAAACAATAAAGCCCGCGCCGCCCTTGTTCTAAGTCCCATGGCTCAACTGCGTCCAGAAGTAGTGCGCGTCGCCAAAGCGAAAGGCTTCACCGAATGGACCGAAATCCAGGAAAAAGCCATACCGCTCGTGCTCGCCGGAAAAAACGTGCTCGCCATAGCGCCGACGGGATTCGGAAAATCAGAGGTGTCATTCCTACCCATACTCTCGAAGATACTCGACGCGCAGGAAACGGAAGCGAAAATCGAGGGCGCTCCGCACAAGCAAGGAATCAAAGCGCTCTACATCACGCCGCTGCGCGCGCTCAACCGCGACATGCTCCTGCGCCTCGAATCCTGGTGCGCGCTCCTCGGCATAAGCATTACGGTGCGGCACGGCGACACGACGCAGACGGAACGCAAGCGCCAGAGGGACAAGCCGGCCGAGATTTTCGTGACGACGCCGGAAACGCTTCAATCCATGCTCGTCGCCCCCATTCTCAGCGACGCGTTGCGCAACGTGCGCTTCGTAGTCGTCGACGAAGTTCACGAACTCGCGGACAGCAAGCGCGGACTCCAGCTGAGCATCGGACTCGAACGCCTGCGCGAGAAAACCAAGCCGAACGCGTTCCAGGTAATCGGCTTGAGCGCGACCGTCGGCAACGAGGAAGACGTCGCGCGCTTCCTCGCCGCCGACGCGGCAATCGCGAAAAGCGGGATGGAACGCAAAATCGACGCGGCGGTGGAATGCCCGCGCACCCCGCGCACGGCGGAGTTCGAAGGAATCGGCTTGGCGCCGGAAAACAAGGCGAAACTCGAACGCATCAAAGCGTTAATCGAGTCGCACAACCGCTCCCTGCTTTTCGTGAACACGCGGTACGTCGCGGAATCGTTGAGCGCCATGCTCTTCGAATCTCCCGCCATGAAGGACGTCGTTGCGGTGCACCATTCGTCGTTAAGCAAGGAAACGCGCGTCGAAACCGAAAACGAATTCAAGAAATTCGGCAGCAAACTGCGCGCAATCGTCTGCACGAGTTCGCTCGAACTCGGAATCGACGTCGGGCAAATCGACTTGTGCATTCAATTCGTTTCCCCGCGCCAGGCGACGCGCTTTCTTCAACGCACGGGACGCAGCGGGCACCGCAAGCACTTGACGCCTAAAGGCGTCGTAATCGCTGAAAACGCGCTCGACTGCTTCGAAGCCGCCGTCATCGTCGAGCGGGCGCGCCGCGGCTTGCTTGAACCCCTCGAAATCCGCAGGAACGCGCTCGACGTCGCGGCGCACCAACTCGCCGGACTAGCGCTCGACGCGCCGAACGGGGAAATCGCGCTCCAGCGCTGCCACGAAATAATCAAGCGCGCCGCGCCTTTCGCGGAAATAGAAATAGGGGAACTCGCGAAATGCGCGGCGCAACTGCACGACGCGCGCTGCACTTGGTTCGACGGCACGACGCTGCGCGCTACGCCGAAAACGCGCTTGTACTATTACGAGAACGTGAGCACGATCCGCGACACCAAAAAATTCTTCATCAAGGACGCTACGACGCGCAAGACGGTCGGCACGCTCGACGAAGAATTCGTCGCCGAATACCTAGGCGAAGGCGCGACTTTCATCGCGCGCGGTCGCGCGTGGAAGGTGCTCAGCGTCACCGAGAAAGAAGTAGTCGTCGAGCCGACTCGCGACTTGGGCGCCGCGGTGCCAGAGTGGGTCGGAGAAGAAATACCGATTTCGCGCGACGCAGCCGAAAGCGCCGCCGCACTCCTCGAAAAAACCTGCGAAAAAAAGATTGCGCCCGCAGAAATCAAGGAAAGGTTTTCGTGCGGCGACGACGCAATCGAGCGAATGCGCGAGTTCGCGCTGAGGCAAAGCGACTTTTTCGTTCCGCGGGCTGGCGAAATCGTTTTCGAAAGCAACCGCGAACTCGTTTGCATGCACTGTTTTTTGGGGACGAAGGCGAACGAAACGCTCGGACGCGCGCTAGCCGCGTTGCTCACCGCCGCGCTCGGCGCAGGCGTGCGCGTGAAAACGAGCGCGTACGGCTGCATGTTCGAGTGCGGCAAAGCTGTTGGCGCCAAGCGCGCCGCCCAGTACTTGCGGGAACTCAGCGGGCGGCACCTCGCCGCCGTGCTTCGCAACGCCGCGCCGAATACGTCGTTGTTTCGAACGCGGTTCCTCGGCGTCGCGAAAGCCTTCGGCGCCGTCTCGAAAAAAAGCGAGTTGCGCGGCATCGGCGTGCGCCGCTTGAGCGAAGCGTTGCGCGACTCGCCCGTCTTCGAGGAAACGCTTGCTGAAGTGTTTTTCGACAAGCTCTCGTTCGACGACGCTAGCAAAGCCTTCGACTTTCAGATTAAAACGATTGAGGACCGCGGGAAATGGTCTCCGTTAGCGCAGGAATTCTTCGATTTCGGCGCGTTCGGCGAACTCCTCGCGCCCGCGGAGCCGACCAGCCAAGTCGTCCAGGCGTTCAAGGAAACCCTCATGGAGAAAAGGCCGCGGCTGTACTGCACGTTCTGCGGCAAGTCGTTCGGCAAAACCGTCAAGGACGCCGAGCAGGCGCTGCTCTGCCCGTACTGCGGCTCGAACCGCTTGACGCTTGAAACGTATCAGGAAGTCGTCGAAAAGAAAAAGAGGGGACGCGAACTCGATTTCGAGGAACGCCGCAAGCACAAGGAAGCCCACGCCGCATTATCCGTGATTTCCAGTTACGGCCGCCGCGGGCTCCTCGCGCTCGAAACCTTCGGCGTCGGTCCCGCGACGGCGAGGCGCGTCCTTGCGAGGCTCCAAAACAACGAAGACGAACTCGTAGCCGACCTTCTAGAGGAGCAGAAACGCTTTCTCCGCACGAAAGGCTACTGGAAAGTCTGACGCGCCGAAAAACCAATTCCGCTTTTCGAGTTCAAACGAAGCGGCGGCGCCTGCCGATTGCGAAAGAATCGGTTTGGTCGCGCACTATCAACTGCTTCAGCGGGCGCGAGAGCAGGCGCGCGGCCACGCCGCTGAGTGGGCTTTGCTCGTCCTCCCGCAGTTCCCGCAAGTAAGCGCGGCGAGCCAGACCGGACGACACGCGGTCGAAACCCCGCAACGCCGTTTCAGCCAGCGGGAACCACGCCGGGCTGCGCTCGGCGTGCTTCGTTATCGTCCACAACGCCGCGGCGAGCGGTTCGCGCTTGAACGTCTTCGGCGAAACGCGATTCAAGTGACTGGCGACTCTCAAAGAATCCGCCAGCCTCTTAGAAGCCGCACGCACTGCGAGCGCCCGCACCGCCGGAGACAAGCGCGAAGCGTCGCGCGAAACCAACGCGGAGACGTTCCGCATTTCCAGCTCGACGCTAATCGGCAGGCGCTTCAAAACCCGCGGCGGCAAAACCCGGATCCCGCGCCCCCTGCTGAGAATCGAAATCGCGTCCCGGATTTCCCGCGCGGAATCCCTCGACGGTTTGACTGCCGCGACCGACTGCTTCGAAGCAACCAAAAAATCAACTCTTTTTGCGCGTAACGCGCGGCAGAAAAATCTCTTTGAACTCGAACTCCGTTTCGCTCGGCGGCTCGCGCTCGACGACGGGCTTCTCCTCGACTTTCACAACCCGCGGCTTCCCCAAAAAAAACCACTTTTCGTTTTCCTTTCTTTCACTGCTCGACGATTTTCGGTTTCAACGGCTGCGGCGTCGCCTCGAACGACTTCAAATCGATTCCGAGCACGCGGTTGACGTCGCCGGAACGGTCGGCGAAAAAGTCGGCCGCCTCCTTGTCGAGCGCGTTGTACGGGTTCGGCTGCACGAGCAGCTGGCGCAACGCTTTCACGAGGCTCGCGACCGTCTGCGATTCAGCCCAATCGTTGAGAAGCTGCACGCACACTTTTCCGTCTCCCGGGTGAATGTTCGGGTGGAAAATCGGCGTGAGCCAGACGACTTCGATTCCGCCCGCGTACGGGTACTCGCGCTTGAGCGCAATCTGCACGGAGTGCGAGTCGCGCCTGCTGAGCTTGCCTCCGTTCTTGTAAAGGGCGGGACCGCGCACGCTGACCGTATACGAAGCGAAATCTGGCGTGCAATCGAATTTTTCGCCGACTCGAAGCATTTCCGCGTGCTCGGCTTCAAGGCGGCGGCGCCAAATCTCTTCGGGAAGCATGGGCATGAAACGCAACGAAACCTCTGAAAACAAGTAATCCGACGAAAGGCAACTCAACCGCCAGTTGGGTCCGGCATGAGCAGCAGCTTCGAGCCTTCCACGAGCCCCGCATCACTCGCCTTGGCTTCCGGGTTCAACACTTTGTTGTCCGCGGATGCGAGCACGAACCGATCCTTCAACTGCAGCGATTCCGTAAGCACCTCGAGAATCGAACCCACGGTGTACTCGGGTTCGACGGCGACGACGACTTCCTTCCCGCTCGTAGTATGCGTAACGGTAATATTGAATTCAGCCATTTCCAACCACCTGACAGTAATAGAAGCGAAACCGCTATTAATGCGTTTGCCTTAACGCTTGCCTGAAGCAAAATGAACGAGGAAAACCCGTCGAAACCGCCGAAAAAGCCGCGAATCGTGCGCGTGGTGAGCGACGACACTCTCGAAGCGTGGGAAACCCAACGAGCCGAATACTTGGCTGCGCACCCGGGCGAAGCGCTGAAACCAGTGAAAGACGAGCTCGTGCGCGAAGCCCTCGGAATGCCGGAAGAAGAAATCCAGGAAACGAGGAAGGAAGAAAAAGAAGAAACTGAAGAGGAAGCGGCTGAAAAAGCGCAAACCGAAGACGCGGAAAACGAGGACGAAGCAGACGCGGAAACCGAAGCCGAAGAAGAAAGCGAGGAGAAAGAAGGTAAAAACGAAGAGCCCGCGAAAGAAGAAAGCGAGGAAAGCCGCGTGGAAGCCGAGAAACCGGAAAAAAAGAAGCCCGTCATCAAAATGATTACCGAACCCGTCGTGAAAAAAGAAGAACGCGCTAAACCCCGCTTGATAGAATCGCTCGAAGAACAAGCCGCGCGCGACGTTTTGCCGCGCTCCCCGCAACCGGGAACGCCGTTGACGATGGCGCAACCCACGCTCGGCGAAGCGAGCAAAGACGTGCGCGTCGAAGAAGCGCGGCGCATCTGGCTGCAACGCCAAGAAGAAAAGAAGCGAAACCTCGGCTTCTTCGGGAAACTCAAGGCGACGCTCGGCTTCCACTGAAACCCTTGTGAACGACGCGAAGGCGCGAACGCGAACGAAAAAAACGGTGAAAGAAAAAAGTGAAGCAGGTTTTCGAAGCCTACATCGACGAACGCGCCTTGCGCAAAGCGCAAAAAGAATTCGAGGCAGCCGCCGCGCAAGGAATCGAAGCCATCGGCTTGCTCGCCGGCGAAGCAGGCGTTTGGGAAGGACGCGAATTCGTAATCGTGACCGATTACTTGACGGGAAAAAACAACAGCACCGCCGCCACGACGCGGCTCGAAAGCGAAGGAATCGCGGAAATCGCGAGCGCGCTCGCGAAAAAAAAAGGCAGGATGATAGTCGGCTGGATTCACTGCCACCCGGGATACGGGTGCTTCATGAGCGCCGCCGACGAAAACGCGCAACGCGCGTTCTTCCCTGAAAAATTTCACGTGGCCGTCGTCGTCGACCCCGTAAACCGCGAAAAACGCGTTTACAAACTCGACGAGAACGGGTGCCGCGAAGCGAGTTACGCGGTAATCGCGCGAAAAACGAAAACGACGTGAACGAAAAAAATGGAGCCGCTTCCCTTGCAACAGCAAACGATTGAACCGCCCGAAGCGCCCGCCAAGCCAAAGCGAAAGCGCGAAACGCGGTTAAAGCCGTTGACCGAAAGCGCGCCCGACGACGCGGTTGCGCTGCTGGCGCCGCAGCCGGCTCCAGAAGCGGCGCAGAAACAGAAAACGGCGAGAAAACCAAGAAAGAAAAAATTCGCCGTATCGAAGTTCGACAAGACGATCGCAAAACTAATCGTGCGCGGCGAGCGAAGCGCGAGCAAAATGCGCGACTCGCTGCGCGTCGACTCCGACGAATTCGAAAACGAGCTCGCGCGCCTGTGCGGCGAAGGCCTCCTCGTGCGCGGCAAATTCGACTCGGATTATCTCAGCTTCACCGTGAAAGGCTTCGACTTGTTTGCGCTGCTCTTCAAAAAGACTTTGGAGAAGGAAGGCGACGCGGCGGAAGCCGCCGCTGCGGCGAACGGCATCGTTTGGGACGCGAGGCAAACGCTCCTCAAGACGGAGGAAGAACAACGCGAAAAAGAACGCAAGGCGGAAAACGAGAAGGACGCGCTGCAGAAAGCGCTCAGCGAAGACCGCGCGCTGCTCAGCGCCTCGTTCACTGAAACGAAGGAACTCGACTTGAACGACGCGTTCAGGAAAGGCGCGCCGAACTGCGACGCGACGAATTCAAAGCGTTCGCCTAAAGGCGTTTGCCCTCCCGAAAAACAAAAAAGCGGCGCGAAGCCAAGCGGTAAAGGAGAGGCGAAACCTCAGTTGGAAGTGGACGCGTCGGCAAAAACGCCCGCCGAATTGAAGAACGCGCTCGAAGCCGAGATAGCGAAAGGCGCCGCCATGCGGGTCGAAGAAAACGAGGTATGCGAATTGTGCCGCGCGCCCTTCAAAATCGGCGTCGGCGCAAACGCTGCGAACCACGCCAAGTTCGGGCACTGTTTCTGCGGGGCCGCCTACCACAAGGATTGCTACGAAACGCTCGCCGACGAAAGCGGCGGCAAGTGCGTTCGCTGCGGAAAGAAACTCAAGCTCGCCCTCGACGCGCGCAGCGAGGAAGCCGTCCGCGAACTCAAAAACGTGTTTTGACTGGGCTTCAGGGTTTCGCGGAGCCGCGCTTCAACTTTTCGAGCACTTCCTTGGGAAGCCTAATCCGGTTCACGAGCTTGCCGCGCAAAAGCAGCCCGGACCCGCTAAGAACGTTTCTGTCTTCCGGAAGCTCGACCTCGCTCAAAATAACGCCGAGCGGCGTTCGCACGCCCTCCCGCTTGGTCGTGCGGACTGGAATCAGGAAAGACTTGAAGTCCGCGCGCGCAGGCATTTTCTCCGCGTACGACGCTTCGTAATCCCTCCAAAGCAACGGCTTACCCGCCGCCAAGTAAGCGTGCAACGCGTTTTCATCGCCCGACTGCTCGCGCCTCGCTTTAGCGCCCAACGCGCTGGTCACTGAACCAGCCAAAACGGCGACGCCTTTAACGTAAGGGTCTGGAACAAACGCGAAAAGCCCGGTTTCAAACCCGGTGGCAGCGGCGAGAGCCGTTTTTGACTTCCTTGAACCAACTGCGTCCTCGACCAAGCCCTGAAAATCCAGATGCAGGTGCTCCCAATCAATGAAAAACTGGCGTTCCCGCTTCGTCCTAATCGGGTTAAGAATAGGCGCAACTGCGGCGGAACGGCGCTTCAAAAACGGCGAAGGCAATCAAACCACTGGAAAGAATTGGGTTCGACCCGAATATAAAAGCGATTAAACCGCTTCAAACCCCGTGAACCGGGCACGTGCGGCGCTTAGGAATCTCGAAGACACGCGACTCGCGCCGCAACGCGTCGTAAAGCAAATACTTGCCGACGAGCGACTGCTCCGCAGCCGCCTTCTTAATCTCGTCAGGCGCGCCCTCGGCGCCCGCAAAAAGCATTTTCAGGAACTCCTCGACTTGCATTCCCGCGATTACGCTCGTCGTAGTCGGCAACGCGGGCATCTTCGGGTTCAACCAATCGATTTCGTCCCCCGTACAAGAATACTTCAACCAAAGCAGTTTGTAATCCCTCTTGGCTAAACCGCACTCCAAGCACGAAGACGGGGCTTTCACGACCTGGACTTTCCCGAGAAAACCCGTTGTGCCGCCGTCGATGAGCGGCACTCGGCCGTAAGTGAAGGCATTGAGGTGCAGGCGCGCCCCCAAGTTGTCTAGGCAAGCGAACGCGTAGTCGAAGTTGTCGTAAAACGATTCCGGCAACTGCTCGACGAGTTTCGGCAACGCGGTGATTTCCGCTTCTGGAAACAACCGGTTGGCTTCGCGCTTGAGCGCGTTGACTTTGAGCTCGCCGTCCTCCGCGTCCGACGCCGTAAAAAAAACGCACCGGTTGAGATTCGCTTTCACGACGGAGTCGTTGTCCACCAGCGTAGTGCTCCGCACGCCGAGTTGGAGAAGCAGTTTCAAGACCTCGTTGCCGAGCGCGCCCGCGCCCACCACGAGGACGCGCGCTTGCTCGAGCGCGCCCTGGTTCCACCCGCGCACGCGCTTCTGGCGGTCGAAAACGTCGTCGTCGACACTCGTTCCAACGCCCATAAAAAGGTTAAGCCGCCCTAATTATTAAAAGAAAACTTGGGAGAGCGAGAATACGAAATGCCGATAATCTTTTACTCGACGCAGGACGCGGCAGGCTGCGGAATCGCGGCAGCGCTGCGCAATGAACACGGGTTCGAGCAACGCCACGACGTTGAAGAACGAGGCAGAAAATTCGTTGGGTGGAGCAGCGATTACGCGGAACTCGTGGAACTCGACGCGCGCCTCATCGAAGCCGAATTCATCGGGGATTACTTTTACAGCGACTTATTCATTTTCGCGAGCAGGCACGCGAGCGAAAGCGGCAAACCGTGCTTCACGACTCACGCGACGGGCGATTGGGGGCACGCCCGCTTCTCGAAAACCAGCGCGTTCGCAATGAAAGCAGCAAGCGAGTTCTTCCAACGCAATCCCCTCGAAGGATTCGAAGCCGCGCGCGAGGCGACGCACCACGGACCGTTCGAACTAACGACTCCTTCACTCTTCATCGAAGTAGGCAGCACCGACGCGGAATGGAAAAACGAGGACGCCGTGCGCCTTGCTGCTGGGTGCGTCGAAGAAGTCGCGCGCGGCTACAGGAGCGTTGAAGGAAAACCCGCCCTGCTTTTTGGCGGCGGGCATTACGTGCCTAGTTACGACAAAGTTCTGGAAGCGGGTTACGCGGTTTCACACATTTGCCCGAAACACCTCCTCGAAGGCGTGAAGACGGAAACGATTCGCACCGCGATTGCGGCAACTCTCGAACCCGTAGAGTGCGCTTTGATTGATTGGAAGGGTTGCGGCTCGGATAATCGCAGCGCGCTGCTGCGCGCGCTCGATGAAGTCGGGTTGCCGTACGAAAAAATCTGATGGGTCTTGCACGTGTTGAAGCCGGCATTTCAAAGGAGAGGAAAACTAGACATCGCGTGCTTGTGTGAAGGTGCGGGAGTCAAAGTCCAGTTCGACGCGTTGGAACTTGAGAGACAATTGGAAAAAGCAGGCATTGCAGACAGAGTCAACGTTTGGATTTCTACGTACCAAACTCGTTCTGAAGCAGACCGAGAAAACGCTTTCAGAACGGATCCTCAAGCCCTTGCTCTCTTCCCGAAGCTCGCCAAAAAGAAACCGGTTAAACCATTCCTTCGGATTACAAACGCCAACCCGTGGTCAGAAAAACTAAGACTCATTAAACGGCAGGGGGTTTACGAACCCGGAAAAGTCCCCGAAACTATAGTATTTCTGTTCGGCCATCACGTCGGCGACTCCAGACGAGAAGAAGCCATGCGCGATTTCGGAATAAGGAAACAAACGTTGAAAACGCCATTTAACGAAAACGCAAGCGACTTTCACCGGAGAGAATACTACCGGCTAGCCGCGGAAAAAATTCGCGCGCTAACCGAAACGCCAACTGCGTGGAAACAAGAAAAAAATAGAGGATGCTACTACTAATAAAAAACGATCTGAAAACGAAGACAAAGAAAAACAATTAATACCGACTGGAGTAATTTCGCCATGAACATTCACAAGGACGCGCACAAAGCGCACCAATTACTGCACGTCGCCACGCGCAGCGGGCGGTTGACCGGCGCGAAAGTCAAGCGGTGGCACGCGCACACCTCACCGGGAGTAAAACACTTGGCGTTCGCCGTCCTCGTCTTGAACGCGAAAAACGAGTTCGTCTTGCACAAGCGCCCGAAGCGCAAAGTCGGCGGCGGAGTCCTCGACACGCCCGTGAGCCACGTGCTCGCTGGCGAGACGAAAGAACAAGCCATGAAGCGCTGCCTCAAGGAAGAATACGGTTTCGCGCCGCGCGCTTTAATTCACTTCGGCGGTTTCTCTTACGAAGAGCATTACCCTGACGGCACTTGCGAAAACGAGTACTGCCTCGTCAGCGTGACGACGCATCGAGGCGCGTTCAAACCGAACCCGCGGGAAGTCGAAGGAAAACTAGTTTTCCTTTCCGCAAATAAAGCCCTCGGCGAAATCAGGAAGAAACCGAAGAAATACGCGATTTGGTTTCGGCTCGCGCTAAAGCTGCTCGCGAAAAACAAGAAAGGAAAGAAATACTTGAGTTAACTGAGCTAGCTTGCGCGGCTCGCTAAGCTCGCCCGCTCAAGAAACGACTTCCGAGTAAACCGCTTTGCGGCGCTTCGAATACGCCTTTGCCTTCGAACAGCCAGCGACGTCGTCAAGCTTTACGCAGCCCGCGACATCGCAAACTTTCGGACCGCCGCCTTCATCGCCGCGATGGTTCACCAACACTTTAGGCCCGCCGCCAGTATCTCCGATTGAATAAACTTTTTGCGCGACTACGCGGTGAGGATTAACCAACGCTTTTCCTCCGTCCGAATCGCCGTGCCACAACGCGGAACAAGAAACCGCTAACAACGCAACCGCAACGAAAGCCAATAACAACTTCATTCTCACCGCCTCCTGAAAAATAGTAACGCCGGGGGGTTTAAAAAACCGACTTAAAAACGAATCTTGAAAAGCTTTTATTGAAGCCGCGCATTAAGCAAGCTCGTGAAAAAAGAAATCGTTTTCCTCAAGCTCGGCGGCTCGCTCATCACCGACAAGACGAAGCCGTTCACGACGCGCCCTACAGTAATCCACCGTTTGTGCAACGAAATCGCCGAAGCCCGCAAAGCCAAACGCTTCGGACTCATCATTGGAAACGGCGGCGGAAGCTTCCCTCATGGTCCCGCCCACAAGTACCAGACGCACCGCGGTTACCTCGGCCCCGAAAGCGTGCGCGGGTTCGCGGAAGTCCAGGACGCAGCCGCGCGCTTGAACCGAATCGTCGTCAACGCGCTGCTTGCGGCAGGCGTGAACGCCTGCAGCATTCACCCAAGCGCGGGAGCAATCGCGCGCGAATCCCGCATCGTCAGATGGGACTTGCGCCCGCTCCGCAAAATCCTCGACTTGGGGCTCGTTCCATGCGTCTACGGAGACGTCGCGGTAGACGAGCGCCACGGCATGTGCATTCTGCCGACTGAAGAGGTGTTCGCGTTCCTCGCCGAAGAATTAAAGCCAACGCGCATCATCGTTGCAGGCGATGTTGACGGCGTTCTAGCCGGCAACCCCGCGTTTGGCTCCGCGCCTTTGATTCCTGAAATCAACAAAAAGAATTACGCGGACGTCAGCAAATGGCTCGGCGCAAGCCGCGCTGCGGCGGACGTCACAGGCGGAATGCTCGGAAAAGTAAACAAGCTCCGCGAAATAGCTGCACTGTCGCGCGCTTCGGAAATAATCGTCGTGAACGGGCTCGCCGCAGGGCGCGTGCGCGACGCGCTGGAAGGAAAAAACGTTGTCGGAACGGTGATAAAATGAGGTATAGAATAACGGTTCGACACCAAAACGGCAGAATAACTCAAGCTGAAGAATCAAGAGCGTGCGGCGGGCTAGGTACCGTTTTCGCCGCGTATAGGCGAACGCCCGCGGGGGGGTACAAGTGGGACCACTACGCTGACCACGTTTGCGGTTGCACTAGGAGTGGAGAGCAAATAGCGGCAGAAAAGGTTCCAGCTCCGTTCAAAAGAATACTCGACGCCGAAACCGTTGAAGCGGTTCTTGGCTTAATTAGGAAAAAAGCGTTGTTGCCGCATAAAATCCAATTTCAGCCGACAATCAAAACAAGATGACTACGCCGTTCGTCGCGTCAACCTTCGCTTTTTGCCCCGTCTTGAACTGGCCGAGCCCGCCTTCAGGCTTGTCCACGAGCGGCAAATCGCTGATTATACCGCCCACCGCGCAAATCGTCTCGCAATCCCCGTTGATTATCGCCGCCGGCGCCTTCCCGTTCTTCTTCAAGCGGTAAAGCGTGTAACTCCCGACAGTCGAACCTTTGCCCGTCGGGAAAACCAGGATTTTGCCTGCAACGCTCTGCCCCTTGATGTCGCTTTCGTTGTCCGTGACGACGCCGGTGTTCGGGTCGACTCCCCCGTAAAACGAAACCGGCTTTTGCGAGACGAGTAGTTCGCCTTCAGCGACTCCTTTCGCAATCACTCGCGCCTTGACTTCAGTCATGAAAAAACCACCCGTCACTCATTCGCTACTTGTTCTTGGATTGTTTTTGCTTCCACTCGCCCGTAACCGCCGCGGCAACGCACTCTTCCATCGTTCCGAACTTCGTCTTGAAAGCGTTTTTGCCGCGCGCGTAAAAGCAGGATTTCGCGGAGTCCGTCGCGAGACACTTGAAGCGCCCCTTGATTGGAGCAACGACCATGCACGTGTCGCAAGCAAACTTCGCGCCTGCCGCCTCGATTTTCTGCGCGTAACCCGCTTGCTCCGCGATTTCCTTAATCGGGCGTGCGATGCAAATCCAGAATTCCTTTCCCTCCTTCACATGCTTGCCTTCGAGAAGCTCGGCAATGCGGCGCACTTCATTAATCGAGCAGTGCGGGCAGCCGAGCGCGATAATGTCCGGTTCTTCGCTCACCGAATCAGTCAACGCCACCTTGGCGTCATCAAAGTCGTTTTGCGTCACGATGACTTCCTCGCTTGGTTTGCGCGTCCTGTCGGGCGTAATTCCCTTGATGTGAAACAACGCCGTGCCGCCGTAAGTCGCGATGCTCGCGCACAAAGATTTCAACTCCTCAACGCTCGCGTGCTTTACTCCAACGAACAACGGAATCTTGCTCCCGATTTTCTTGCCCGTAGCGTAACCCAACGCGCCGAAATCCGACGTCGCTTTCAACTTCGCGCGAACTTTCACGAGCACTTGAGCTTGACGGTTTTCGTCGAGGTGCATTCCGTACTCCGGCGTCTTCCCCGTCAACGCCGACGCAATCGCGCTCGGGCCTCCCTCGCGGTTCGAACGCGCGCCGAGAACGCTGTTCGCAAAGCAAACCGCGCTCGACTCGCTCCACGCCACGTGGTCTCCGTAATGCGGGAGATTCCCGATGAAGTAAGGAGTGCACGTGCACGAGGTTATGACGCCCATCTTGCGGAAAGCGTCGATGACGGCGGTTTGTTTTTCCGCGAACTCGGGCGGGATTCCCAGCTTCTTCCAATCAACGAGGTCCATCCCCGCGGGATTCAACGTCGTCAAAACGCGCGTCTTCCCGTCCTTCGCGAGTTCGCTGAGATATTCCAAGCCCGCGTCGCCCAGATTATCGTAACTCACGCCCGCGATTTGCACGCTGACGACGTCGATGAGCCGCTTCGCTCCGTAGATTTCGCCGAGCGCGACGAGAATCTCCATGCTTTTTCGCACGGCGTTGCCGTGCTTGCCGTCAAGCATTTCTTTTTCTTCAGCAGTCAAATCCATGCCCAAACCACCAAACCCAAAATTACTCGAATTAACCCAAGAATTTCTTTGAATCGGTTTTCGGCGCGCGGATTTTCGTGAAGTCCTTGCCTTTCGCGACAAGCGGCTTCGTCGCGTCCAAACCCCACTTGCACGTCGCGTGCGTCCTCGGTTCGCTCGACGGGTCCAAGCTCGACCCTTTTTGGTTTGAAATCACTACGAGGTCTTTGTCCGCTTGGAAACGCGTGGCAAGCGCCCACTCCACGTCAACCGGGTCAAGCGCATCGATATCGTCGTCGACGATTACGACTCGCTTCATCGACTTGTGCCCATCGAACGCCGCATCAATCGCCTTGCGGCCGTCGTCTTCGTTGACTTTCTTGATTTTGACGACTCCGTGCAGCCACGAGCAACCGCCGGGCGTGAGATTCACGTCCACGCACTTCACGACTTTGTTCACCGCCGAATAAATCGTTGGCTCGCGAGGCATTCCCATCAAAATCTTGTGTTCGAGACCGCCTTGCAGCACGTTCTGCCACACCGCGCCGCGGCGGTGCGTCACGCACTTGACTTCGAACACGGGTTCGGCGGGGCGTTGCACGTCCATCGTTTCCGTTAAATCCACGAACGGCCCTTCCGGGCTCGTCTCGTTCAAAACACGGCCTTCGAGAACGAATTCTGCCTCTGCAGGAACGCGCACGTTGATTGTTTTGCATTTCACCATTTTCAACGGTTCGAGCGAGTTCGCGATGCGCATTTCGTCAACACCGAGTTCGACGCTAGTCGCGCCAGCGAGCGCGACTGCCGCGCCGTTGCCAACGCAAATCGCCGCATCGATTGCGCCTCCCGCTCGCTTCTTGAACTCCGCGAGATGGCGGGGAAGCATGCGGAAAGCGAAACGATTTTTGCTTATGACGAGCGAGCGGTGGTAGGAAGCGTTTTGCCCTAACTCTTTGTCTTTAACGAAATAAATTCCGCTCGAGAGATAGCGCCCGGCTTCGCCAGCGTAACACTTGATTAGCGGCAAACTGTAAAGGTCGACGTTCGCTTCGACGACTTCCTGGCAAGGCGCGACGCTTCCGCTCCACTCGCCGGGCGCGCTCGGCGCATCCAACGCGCGAATCATGCGCGGAATCAATTCGCTCTGCGGAATACCAAAATAATCCGCCACCAGAGGCTTCGTCGAGTAAACGTTGGCGGCGAACGCAACGTCGCTTTCCGCAATACCGTTCTCGAAAAGAATGGGGCGCGAATTGAATTCCTTAATCAGCGCCGCCGCTTCGAGTTCAGCCTTCGGCTTCTTTTTGATTTTCAACAGCGCGCCTCGCTTGTCGAGTTTTTCAACGAAAGACTTCAAACTCACTTTCTTTTCACCCTTACCTTTTGTTTCCCGTTTCGCTTCGGTTTTTGTTTAATCGCGCGCTTGCGCGCGTTCCTTTCGAGTTTTCCTTTCCACTCTGGATAAAGAGAATTCGCTACTCCCGCCGAAGCGAGAACTCGCCCGGCAACGAAGTCGATTAAGTCGGCAACGCTTTTAGGCTTGTCGTAAAACCCCGGCGACGCGGGCGCAACGACGACTCCCAAGCGCGAGAGCTTCAACGCGTTTTCGAACGCAAGCGCGCTCCAAGGCATCTCGCGAGGAACGATGACGACGCGGCGCCGTTCTTTTATCGCTACTTCCGCAGCGCGCACGACGAGATTGTAAGCGTAACCGTTCGCGATCGCGCTCAGCGTCTTCATCGAGCAAGGACAAACAATGAGCGCGTCGGCGCGGAAAGAACCCGACGCGATCGGCGCGCCTATTTCCTTTTCCGAGTAAACGCGGGAGCACAAACGCTTGAATTCCGTCAAAGCCCCCTTGTTTTCATACGCCATAACCAGCTTGGCGTTGTCGGTAACAACGCAATGAATTTCAGCTTTTTGTTTTTTCAACTCCCGCGCTACTGCTAGCGCGTAATCGATTCCCGACGCGCCGGTAACGCAAAGAATTACTCTCACCAGTCCCCCACCAAGAAGCATAGTTTAGCTGCAACGCAGTTTTAAACAATTCCTCGTTCGTCAACTGCCGTCAACTCGGGAAGTACGAGTATTTCAAAACCTCCGAATAAACCACGTAAGTTATTTCCCTGATTGAAAACGAAAACCGCTTCTTGAACTGCGCTACCAGCGCGCGCAACTCCTGCTGCGACGCGAGATTGAATTCCGCCTCGAAATCCCCGCCGCCGATCGTCTCATCGACGTAAACCAGGCTCGGAAAACCCCCCGCGAAAGCCCTCAGCTCCGCGAGCTTGGACCAATCATCCAGGTAAAACTCGACTTTGTAAAGAGAAAGCCCTAGCTTCGCCGAATTGATTTTCGCGCGGAAACGCTGGACGACGCCTTTGCGGACGAGCTGCTTCAGGCGGTACTTCACTACCGCCGGGCGTAACCCGGTTTTCGCGGCAAGCGCCGTAACGCCGTCGCGGGCGTTCGCGGAAACCGCGCGCAAAACCTTGCGGTCCGTCTCGTCAATCGCGATTTTAGGTCCCTCGCCGACCACTCCCGCCTCGCGGCCGCCGGAAAAATGCGCGAGCTTTACGTAAGGCGAAATCACGTGGCGCCCGATGCCAGGACGGAATTTCGACAAAAACTTGAGCCAAAAATTGCGGAAGTCGTACAAGTCGCGCACCCACACGACGAAACCAGCGTCCCACTCGCCCTCGATGCGGCCGAGCCACCAAACGCGCTCGTCACCCAAGAGAAAATCGATTATTTCGCTTTCGCGCCGCGGGCTAGTCTTGTAAAACTTGAGGTAAACGCGGAAACTCAGGTAGCCCAGGCGCGAAGAATCGATTACGGCGTAATAGCCGTCGATGAACCCTTCTTTCTCCAAACGCGTTATGCGCTGTGCTACGGCGCTCTTGCTCAAACGCACTGCGCACCCAAGCTCAGCCAGGCTCGCTCTCGCGTCCGAGTCGAGCAAGCGCAGAAGCGCCAAATCACGCGAATCCAAAGTCGCGGCAGCGGCCGCAGGCATGACGAACAATAAGAGAAAATAGTTTAAATAATTATCTTTTTGTTTGGTTTTTACGCGTTAACCGATATTAATCGAGAAAGCGCGTATTCTGGTATGAAAAAAACGTATGAAGAGAATTACAATTCCGCGGCGCTCGTAGGCTTGTGGGGCGACTTCGTCGACTGCAAAAAGCGGCAGAACAACGACGGCGGGTTCCTCGTGAAAGCGCTGAAACGCCATGGTTGCAGGCGCGTTCTCGACGCGTCGCTCGGCGACGGCTGCGATTCCATATTCCTCATCAAAAAAGGGTTCGACGTGACTAGCAACGACATCGATTCGCTGTTCATCGAAAAAGCCCTGATGAACGCGGAACGCGAAAACGCCGAACTGAAGATAACTCAATACGATTGGCGCGAGTTCGCCGAAAAATTCGCGCCGGAGTCGTTCGACGCGGTCGTGCTGCTCGGCAACTCGCTGACCTATCTTTTCAACAAGCGCGACCAGCTGCGCGCTGCAAGCGCGTTCCGGAGCGTGCTGCGCCCGGGCGGCATCCTGCTAATCGACGAGCGCAACTACGATTACATGCAGCGAAACAAAAACGCGATTTTGCGCGGCGGGTTCGAATACTCCCGCAAACACGTTTACTGCGGCGCGCGCGTCCACGCGCACCCGATTGAAATCAAGCAAAACAAGGTCGTCATGCAGTACGACCACGAGAGCGGAAAAACAGGTTTCCTCGTCCTTTACCCGTTCAAGCGCGGAGAACTGCGCGGCGTCCTGCGCGACGCAGGGTTCAGGAAAATCGAGTCTTATTCGGATTACGCGGCGCGCCGCAACCCAAACGCGGAATTCCTTGAATATATCGCGGTAAAATAACGCGCGCTTGGCGCAGGCTTTTATTCCGCGCCTGCGAATAAAACAGCGTGAACGGAATAACGAAGAAAGTCGTCGCGAGCGCGCCGAACAAGATTCACGTTGCGGGCGAGCACAGCATCGTTTACGGCGGGCGCGCGCTCATGGCGCCTGTTGAAGTCAACGGACGACGGAATTTCGTCGCCGTCCAGAAATTCAGCGGTTACCCGCGCCTTTACTTTCAAGGCGACCCGCTCGGCAGCGCGACGCTCAAGCCCGACGGCACGCGCCAAGGAAACGAAGTCTGGTTCCCCTTGCTCGAAGAAGCGCAGCACGTCTTCAAAAAATCAAGCTTCAAACTAGCGAAACCCGTTCTCGCGCGCCGCGAATTCAGCGGGGCGCCGAAAGGAACCGGCAATTCCGCAAGCATCAGCGCCGCGTTCGCGCTCGCGTTGTTTGAGTACTGCGGCAAAACGCCTTCGCGCGAACAATTGTTCGACGCTGCCTTCATCGGCGACGACGCTTGGCACGGCGGCCGCAGCAGCGGCGGAGACGTCGCCGCGGTGCTCAGCGACTGCGCGCTCGAGTTGCACAAGGAATTCGACGCCTCGGCGCCGAACGGTTTTCGCATGGTTTACGAAAACGCTTGCCTCGCGCTTCCCGAAGGCTGCGTGCTCTCGCTCGTGAGTTCGATGGACGCGAGCCGCAAGTGCGCGAATACCGCCGAGCTCACCGCGGTTTGGCGCAACTCGCACGGAATCAGGTGCGGAGCGAGCGAACTAAGCGCGGGCGAACGAAAGCGGGTCACGCGCGAATACGACGAAGTCGTCGAAGAAATAAAAAAAGAACTGCATGCAAAGGGCGACGCGAAACGGCTTGGAGAACTGTTAAGCAAAAACCACTCGCTGCTGGCGCGCGACGGCGTTTCCACGCCGCAAATCGAAAGCATCCGCGCGATTTCGAAGACGAACGGCGCGCTCGGCGCGAAGCTAATCGGCGCGGGCGGAACCGGCGGCGCGGTCATCATCTTGAGCAAGGAAAACGTTCAAACGCAGATCCTGCGCGCCGTGCGCAAAGTGGGTTACGAATCGTTCGAACTCAAATTCGCGGAGAAAGGCGCTTGCCTTGAAAGCAAAGAGTAAAACAGGGGGCACGACTCCCGAACCCCTAGAACCGAGTTACGCAATCGGTTGCGATGAAGCCGGCCGCGGCCCGGTCATAGGTCCGATGGTAATCTGCGCTTTCGCTTGCCCGCACGGCGACGAATGCAAGCTGCGCGGTGACGGAGTCAAGGACTCGAAACTCTTGACGCCGCAACAACGCGAAACGCTGGCGAAAAGCATCAAAAAGCATCCGCACTCGCTCGTCATATTGACGGCGCGCGAACTGACCGAATCAATGGGCAGGCGGACGAGCCTCAACGAAATCGAGGCGCGCGCGATGGCGCAAGCAATCGGCGAAGTCGTCAAAAAAATCGGGGCGCGCAACGTGAAAACGATTTACGTCGATGCTCCCGACCCCACCGAAAGCAGGTTCGCCTCGCGGCTGCGCAAATACGTTTCGTTCCCGAAGCAGGCGACGCTCGTGTGCGAACACAAGGCGGACTATCATTACCCCGTCGTCGGCGCGGCGTCCATTCTAGCGAAAGTAACCCGCGATTTTGAAATCGAAGAAATCAAGCGCAAACTCGGGCACGACTTCGGGAACGGCTACAGCCACGACGAGCGGACGATTGCGTTCCTCAAACAGCACATCAAGGACGACGCGCTCCAGGAATTCATCCGCCACAAGTGGATTACCGCGAAACGCCTGAAGACCACGCAGCTCGACTTAAGCGGATTTGC
>CAZWIQ010000002.1:0-2509 GCA_964634375.1 Microcaldota archaeon | reverse complement strand
TTCTCGACGGCTTCAGTGTCGAATTCTTCCTTGAGCTGCGTCTTCTTTATTTCCACGCGGCGAATCGGCGCGACGTGCTTCAACTTGTGCGACAACTCCGCGCCAAGCCTCCCGTAAAGCGCTTCCGTGATGAATTTACCGAAATCAGTCGCCGCGACCTTCGCCTCGACTTCCTTTTTGAGCGCGTTGCGGAGCGCGGTTTTCTGCGAGTTGCTGCAAGGCACGCCAGTGACGACGAGGATTTTCACCGTGAACTCGATTCCGTCGCGCGACTTAACCGCGTAAACGCAGTGCAACGCGTCCCTGTGCCGCGAAACCAGCGTGCTCAAATACTCCTTCGAAATCTCGTGCCCGATGAACTTAGTGAACGCCGTCTTCCCCTTGATTTCGAAGACGCGCAGCTTGATGTTCGTGTAAATGTGAGCAATGTCCCGCGAAACCTCCTTCAACGGAAGGATAATCACGCGGTTCAACAACTGCGCCTCATCGCTCGCCGGAGTCTTCGCCAACTCCATTTCCCCGAGGAATTTCGGGGCGAGAACCGAGTACCACGTCTTCGTCTTCCAAGTGTCAATCACTTTTTGTGCGCCAGCCATGCCTGAAAACCACCTTTTTCAAAAACGATTTTGCCACGCCTATTCCGCTTCGCCGCTTCTCGCGCGCGCTCCCGCGCCTACCTTACTTGACGAGAAGCGCGGCTTCCTCCGACGAATACTTCCAGTCCTGCGGGAGCTTCCTGCCCCGGTAATAACGGACCAAACGCTTGATTTTCGACTCGATGTCGTTCAACTTCTTGCGGTTCTGCTTGTCGCGAGGATTCGCTTCAAGGTGCTTGCGCACGAAAACCGCCTTGCGAATCAAGTCGATCAAATCGGACGGGTATTTCGGCGACAGCTTCTTCTCCGCCAAAACCTGGGAAACCGTTTTCCCTACGATCGCCTTAACGCTCGGAACGCCGTGCTCGTCGCGCAAAGACAGCCCGATTTGCGCTTCCGTCCTGCCTTCCTTCGCGAGTTTTTCGATTAGCGCGACCACTTCCTCCTTTGAAGACCTCACCCACCCGATGCTCTTCACGATTGGCTTGCGGGACGCGCTCCTCCCTTTTTTCCTCGTGTGCAAACGCGCCATTTCAAAAACCAACTCCTTGAAAAACCAGTTTATTAACGCAAAAAAACGCTGAAACGAAGGCTAATTATTTGCTGCACTCGACTATTAAACCCTCCGAAACGCCGCCCTCCTTTCCGCTTTCCTTTTCCCCGACTCCCGACTTGCCTCCCGACTTTTCGATTACCACGTTCCCGACCTTCGCAATCGCCTTAATCTCGTCGATGACGTCGCCCAAATCCCGCGCCCCCGTTTCGCTCGCCTTGACGGTCACGCGCGGCAACGGCGCGTTAAGCGCGAGCGCGTTGCTTGCCTTGAATTTCCGGATTTCGCCGAGCACGAAGTGCAATGAATCCACGATTTGCGCGACGCGGCCGTCGAGCGCGTGCTCCGCCTTCGGCCACTCTTGCGCGTGAACGCTCGCTTTCGCGCCTTCGCCGTTGGAGTACAGCGCGGAGTAAATTTCCTCGCAAGTGAAGCAAGCGAAAGGCGCGAGCAGCAAAAGCGTCTTCTCGAGCGCCGCGCGCAGCGCGTACTGCGCCGCCTCGCGCGATTCCTTGGGCACGCCCGTCGCTTTTCCGTCGGCGTCGGAGGCGTAAATGCGGTGTTTGACGTCTTCGATGTAGCAATCGCAGTAGTCGCGCCAGAAAAACTGGTGGACGGCGTTTATCGCCGCGAAGTAATCGTATTCGTCGAGCGCGCGAGTGCATTCCGCCACGCAAGCGTCGCATTTAGCCAAAAGCCATTGGTCGACGAGTTCAAGGTTCGCTGGCTTGCGGCGCTTGTCGAAATCCTGCGTTGCACCCTCCACGAATTTCGCGGCGTTCCAAAGCTTCGTCAAAAACGATTTGGCGAATTCGACGTCCTTGTACGAGAACGGGCGGTCTTTCGCGAACGCGCCGCTGAGCGCAGCCCACTGCCTGAGGGCGTCGGCGGGGTAACGCTTGAGCAGCGCTTCCGGGTCCTCGTAGTTGCCCGCGCTCTTGCTCATTTTTTTTCCGTCGGTGCCGAGCACGGAACCGTTGATGAGGAGTTCGCGGAACGGCGCTTTCCCCGTGAGCTTGAGGCAACGGTAAATAGTGTAAAACGCCCACGTGCGAATAATCTCGAGTCCTTGCGGCCGCAGCGACGCCGGATAAACCTTCGCGAAGAACGCGTCGTCGTCCGGCCATTTCGCGATGACGAGGGGCGTGATGCTCGAATCCACCCAGCAATCGCAAACGCTTGTTTCGCCGACGAGCACGCCGCCGCACTTCTTGCACTTGCCGGAATGCTTTTCCTTCGCGGGATCGACTGGCAAACGCTTTTCCTCGGCCGCGGCGATTTCCCCGCATTTTTCGCAGTGCCAGAACGGGAGCGGGGTCCCGAAAACGTTTTGCCGCGAAATCACCCAATCCCATTCTAG
>CAZWIQ010000001.1:1199-45822 GCA_964634375.1 Microcaldota archaeon | reverse complement strand
CAAGCGATGAAGTGGTACTTGCCTTTCCTCGAAAAAAAGTGGAGGTCGCCGCGCGACGGAGCCGCGGGAGGGCGCGGGTGCGAGTGGAACGACGCGAGCGCGTCGATGTGCAGCGGGAGGAAGATGTCGCTGAACGTCGAGTAACCGTCGCCGTAATCGCTGAAGGGCGCGATGATGAGTTCGGAGAGCCGGACGGTTTTCAAGCCTTTAACCGTTTTTTCTTTGCCGCGGAACAAGCCTATGAACTCGTTCGGAAACGTCGCGCGCGACGACTCGAGCGCGCTCTCGAAAGCGCGCTTGGTAATCACGAGTTTGACGGCGTCTTTTTTCACAAGCGTTTTAAACGCGCCGAACTTTAATTACTGCGGTTTTCATGGACGTTGAAACGAAGCTCGATTTGGCGTTGCGCCCGCCCACGGAGGAAGTCGTTACTCGCGACGAGTTGCGCGCGTTGTTCGAGGCGAAGCCGAAGCCGCGCCACTACATCGGGTTCGAGGCAAGCGGGCTCCTGCACCTCGGCTCGCTCATTGTGAGCGGCTTCAAGATACGCGATTTGCAGGCCGCCGGGTGCGAGTGCGTCGTGTTTTTGGCGGACTGGCACTCGCTCATAAACAAGAAGTTCGGCGGAAACTGGGAAAAGATTCAAGGCGCTTGCGCTTACTACAAGGAAGCGTTTCAATTCTTTTGTCCCGGCGTGAAAACGGTTCTGGGAAGCGAATTGTACTCGCGCGAGTACTGGGAAGACGTCGTGCGTTTTTCGCGCGAGCTCACGCTCGCGCGCGACGTGCGCTGCCTCACGATCATGGGCCGCAGCGAGAAAGACTCGCTGAGTCTCGCGCAATACTTTTACCCGCCCATGCAGGCGGTGGACATGAAGTGGCTTAACGTCGATATCGCGCACGCCGGCTTAGAGCAGCGAAAAATCCACATGCTGGCGCGCGAAACGTTCCCGAAAATGGGTTGGAAGCCGCCGGTCGCGCTCCACCACGCCTTGCTTCCCGGCTTGGCGGAACCCGAGAAAACGGCGGCGGGCGAAGGCGAAGACGGAGTCGTGGCGGCGAAGATGAGCAAGAGCAAGCCGTGGACTTGCGTTTTCGTGCACGACTCGGCCGAGGAAATCGAGCGCAAAATCGCGAAAGCGTACTGCCCCCCGAAAACCGCGGCGGGAAACCCTGTTCTCGCGATAGCTGAAAACATCGTGTTCCACGAGAAAACAAATATTAAAATCGAGCGCGACGCGAAGTTCGGAGGCGACGCTGAATTTGCGTCGTACGCGGCGCTCGAGAAGGCGTTCGAAAACGGGGAGCTGCACCCCGCGGACCTCAAGCGCGCGATCGCGCGCGAGCTCGACGAGGTAATCGCGCCAGTGCGCAAGCACTTCGAGAAAAAGAGGGCGCTGCTCGGCGTTTACGAGTAAGGCGCGCCGCGCGCAAAACGCGAGCGCAGCCCCGCGCGCGACGCAAGCACCCGCACGAGCCGCTTTCAAGTGAACGGCTGCTTGGGCGTCGGGAGCCCGTCCGTTCCTTTGTCCGCGTCCGCTTCTCCGTCCGCGCCCGCGCCGCCTTCCGTTGGCTGCAGGCTTGAAATCACGCCCTTGATTTCGCCGCTGCGGTTCGCGATGTCGGATTCGGCCGGCCCAAACAAGTTGCCTTTGAACAAAAACAGGAGTATGACGATGAGCACGAGCGCGCCCGCTATAAGCAGAAGGTACTCGAGCGAAACCTGGCTTTTCCTGGGCTTGAGCAAAAGCATGTCCGGCGTCACTCGAATATTCTCGTCTTGAAGACGTAAGCCAGCAGCGTGATGAGCCCGATTATCGCGGCCACCAGCATCAGGTACTCGAGCGCCGTCTGCGCCTTCGCCTTCCACCCGCGTTCTTTCAAAGTTTTTTTCAACAAACCATACCAGCCCCGCCGATTATGGACAACGAAAACCACTTGCCCGCCTCGAAAACGAGGAGGCTCATCAAAACCATGAGGGGCGCGTACAATATATACTTGACTGTCTTCCCCTCGCGGATTATTCCGAGCGATATCGACGTTATTATCGTCTGCGCGGCGATGAACAAAAGCAAAAGCGTGTTCAACTCGCACATGCTGCTTCTCGGCGCGCTTGGCAGCGCACCGGTAATGCCCACGTTGATGTAGTTGACAATGCTTATCGTGAACCCGAAAATGAAGGGCGCGAGGAGCAGCGCCGCGGAAACGAGAAAAATCACGTGCATCGTCGTCCGCGAGTAACGCTCACGCTTGATGCGCGACACCTCGCGCGCGTCGTCCGCGATCTGGAACATCACGTCCGCGATTCCCGCGCCCGCGCGGCGCGCGTCGATTATGATCAGCGCCGTGCGCTTGAACAACAGCGAACCCGAGCGCTTCGCCTGGTCGGCGAGCACTTCGTCGAAAGGCTTTCCTTCGCGAATCGCGCGCAGCGAAGACTGGAAGTCCTTGCTGAGAAGCCCGTAATTCGCGCTCGCGACTTCGTTGACGGCCGATTCCGTCGTCCCGCCGGCGCGGAGCACGAGCGCCATGTGCTTCAGCGCGTCGGGCAGCGCTTCCTCGATTGCCGCGATGCGCGCGTCCCGCATGTTAATCGGAATCGCGACGACCAGGCTCATTACCGCAAGGAACGAAATCGCGGACGTCAATAAGCTCAGGCGCAGCGAGGCCAGAATGAAGAATACTAGCAAGGCCAGCACGAGGAACGAGGCGACGAACACGGCAAAGGAAAGCATTATGCCCGTGCCGTCGTAGTACTCGCGCAACTGCGAAAACCAGCCCGTTTTTTTCTCCGAAGCCATTTTTCGATTCACCGCAAATAGTGTTTCGGATTTTTCGTGCAGCGTTCACCACGCGGCGGGTTCTATCTGCTTCGTGACGTAAAGCACGCCTATCATCGCCGCAGTGATTCCGCCGAAAGACAAATAAATGAAATACGAAGGAAGCCCCGACGAGAACAAGGGAATCTGCAGGATCGCGGAAAGCACCGTCGCGCTGACGGGCGCGACGACGGCGACCATGATGAAGATTACGTTGATGAAATTTAGCTTCTCAGTGAAGTCGCGGATGCTCATCTGCGTCTCGAACGCCACGTCCTGCGCGATGTCGTTTATTATCTTCGAGAGGTTCCCGCCCGTCTTGAACGAACGGATGACTTGAAGCAGCGCTTTGCGCAGCGACTGCGACTTCGTCCGGTTGTAGAAGCGGGTGAGCGCGTCCTCGGTGCTCAACCCCTGCTGCAAATCGCGCGTCAGCTTCTTGAACTCGGCGCTCAGCACGCCGTAGTCCGCGTTCGCGACCGACTCGAGCGAGCGGTGGAACGACACGCCCGCGCGCACCTGCGTCGCGATTTGCATGAGCGCGAAAGGAAGAACGCGGTCTATCGCGCGGGCGCGCGAGGACGCGCGCACGGAAAGGTAGAGAAACGGGATGACCGTGAAGAAAATGGCGGCGCACAACGCGGCGAGCGGCGCTATCGCGGCGACGAGCACGTCGTTGAATGCGACGGACAAAGCGAGGAACAGCGCGAGCGTGCAAACCGCGGCGAGCGCGACGAGGACGCTGGCGATTACCAGGAACGTTTCGACGCTCATCGCGTAGCCCGCGCACTCGAGCATCAGCGCCAGGTTGGCGGCGAAAGGCGTGCGCGACAAGAAGGAAGCCACGCCCGACAACGGTTTTTTGAACGAGGAGTAAGCGCTCTTGAAGAAACCCGTCAATTCCACTAGGGACTTCGAAAAATCGAGTTTGCGCTGCGTTTCGCCGATTTTTTTCTGGGAAGCGAGGAACAACGCCGGCGAACCTTTTTTCTCGCGCGCCCTGAGCCGGCGCACGGTGGAATCCACGTCGAATTCCTCTCGCGCGGTCTTCGCGCCTTCGACTGGAGTTTCAATCAACTCGCGCATTTTGCGCAGGCGTTCGGAGTCAACCAAAACCTTAATCACCGCTCGCAACGCTCGCCGCGTTTCCGCGCGCCGCGTTTTTCGCTTACCGCGTTTCCGCGCGCCGTCGCGCGCCGTCATGCGTTTTTATTCCGTCTTTCGCTTTAATGTTACGCGGCAAGCGGTTTTAAGCGCCGCCTATCCTCGAGTTTATGTAGTTCTGGGTAACCGCCCCGACTTCCTCAAGCGAACGCACTCCGCGGGACGCGAGGTCCTGCAAGATTTTCTTGCGCTCCTCGATTTCGACGTTGATTTGCTGCTCGCTCAAGCCGCTGAAGCGGCTCAGCATCTGGAAGTAAACGCTTTTCGCGCCGGTCCTGTAAATCTCGTCTTTCGCGGCGTCCCACGACCACAACACTTGCATCTTGGGCCCGTCCGCGTCGACTTCCGTGAGTTCCGCGACTTCCGTGATGCGGCGAATCGTGCCTTTCCGCAAGTCGTGCACCCGGTTCTGCATTATGATGAAGTTCAAAGGCGTCAGCATCACGAGGGGAACGCTGATCGGCGGGTTCGTCAAACGGATCAGCGTCTCGTGCGCCGAGTTCGCGTGGACTGTGCCGAGAGAACCGCGGTGGCCGACGTTCATCGCGCTGAACATCGTGTATCCTTCCTCGCCGCGGATTTCGCCGACGATTATGCGGTCGGGGCGCATGCGCAACGCGTTCTTGAGCAGCGAGTTCATCGTTATCTCGCCGGTCCCCTCGATTCCCGGGGGGCGCGTTTCGCACCGCACGAGGTGCGTCAACGGCAGCGAAAGCTCCGCGGTGTCTTCGATCGTGATTATGCGTTCCACGTTGGGAATGAATGAGCAAAGCACGTTCAGCGTCGTCGTTTTTCCGCTCGCCGTCCCGCCGCTCACGAGAATGTTCGCCGGCAGCACTCCGCTCCCGTCCACCGCGAGCCACAGGAAGGCGGCGACGTCTAGGCTGATGGTCCCGAACTTTATCAAGTCGACGACGCTGAACGGGTCGCACCTGAATTTGCGCAGCGTTACCGTCGGGCCGTCGATGGTGGCGGGCGGCAGGCTCGCGTTGACGCGCGTGCCGTCCTTCAAGCGCGCGTCGAGCAACGGCATTTGCGTGTCGACTCGCCGCCCTACCGTGCGCGCCAGCCGGTCTATCAAATCCAGAATGTCCTTCTCGTCGTAAAACACGATGTTCGTCTTCATCATGTCGTACTTGCGGTGGAAGACGTAGACGGGCTTGTTTTGCCCGATGACCATTATCTCTTCAAGCAAGTCGTCCTGCATGAGTTGGTCTATGAGCCCGTACCCAACCATTTCGCGGACTACGGCGTTGGCGTAAAAGTTTTTGAGCGACGGCGGAATGCGGAGTTCCGGCGCGGACTCTATTATGTCGAGAACGCGTTTCACGTACTGGCGCCTGATTTCCTCCTGCGAGTATTCCGCCGAGAATTCCGCGGGCATCACGCGAATCGCGATGTCCATCAAGTCCGTGATGAGCTTTTTTTCCTCTCCCTTGTAGTGCGGCGACGGAACCTCGTAAAGCAGGAGCGGGTCGCCGGCAGTCTTCCAAACGCGCACTTCGCCGTACGACTCGACGAGCATCTTCTTTTGCGCTTCGCGCGCTTCGCCCGCGCGCGCCGCGAAAGCGGCGGCCGGCGCTGCAGCGGAGGCGGCGACCCCGCCTTTTTTTTCCTTGGACTCGCGCATCAATTCTTCCAAGTAAGGCATGAACCCGCTTACGCTCCGCGCATTAATAAAACGTTTCAAAACCGCTCGGAGAAAACGCTAAAATTAGGAAAGTTAGTCTTCTTTCGCGTTCGTGTCTATGTCGATTGTGACGGTGCGGCAAGGCAACGGAATCTTTACCACGCCGACGAGTTTGCCGACCGCGTTTTCCGGAACGCGCAGCGCAATCCACCACGACGCTTTTGCGCCGGGCTCGATACGCGGCTCGAAGTAAGTCCAGTCGTAGCTCCCCGCGTAATGCCCTTCCACGACGATGCGGTCCTTCGTTATCTCGACGGGCTCGCTTCCCTCGTTAGTAACCATGATTTTTTGCTGGATCAGCCCGCCTGGCGCGGCGTTGCCGGAAATCGTTTGCGGCGACACGGATATTCTCGGAGCGTTTCCGAGCGCGAACGAGAAATCCACTCCGTTGCGCGTTCCTTTCACGCGCACGCGGCCTTTCAACTCGTCCCCTTGCTTGCCGCGCGAAACCAGGAACGTCCCGTCGGCGTAATTCGAACCGCCCGCGGGAACGAAGACAACTGGCGCGGAAAAGAAGTCCTTGAGCCCGCCGTCCGCGACGAGCTGGACTTGCTCGTCGCTCGCGCCGGCGTTCTTGAGCTCGAACAAAATCTTTTTCTCGCACGACAACGGCACGAAAGACGGATTCTCGCCGGCGGTCACCGTGACGGAGGAAATGCGTTCGACTTCGACTGCGACGCTTTCCTCGGCGCCGGACGCGACGGAAACCGACTTCGTCGCGGGCTTGAACCCGCCGCCGGCGTCGACCGCCGCAGTGTAGTCGCCCGGCGCGACGCTCGCGAACCGCGCGACGCCGCCGTCGTCGGCGTACTCGGTCGCGGCGACTTCGCCGTCCGCGTTCGAAAGCACGACTTCGGCGCCCGGCAGCGCGTCCCCGTCGAGCGCGCGCACGTTGACCGTCAAAACCGCGTTCTTCGGGAAAAACAAAACGTAGCCGGCGACTACCAGGATTATCAAGAGCGCGAGGGCTATCTTGACCGCGCCAACTTGGCCGACGAAATCCTTTACCGGCTCGATAATCGATTCAGCCACTAGCAGCTCACGAAAACAACTAACGCAAGCGCGCTTAAAAAACCCGTTTCCCAAAACAAAAAGCGGGGCGGCGCGAAGAATCACGCAGCACGACGCAGCGCCGCACAATTCAAGAAGCGATTACGTTGTTGACGAGCCACGACGCGTCGAATTCGCGCAAGTCGCCGTACTCCTGCCCGACGCCGATGAAAAGAATCGGGAGCTTCGCTTCGAAAGCGGCGCTGAACGCGCTGCCGCCTTTCGCGTCGCAATCGAGTTTAGTGAGAACGAGCGCGTCAACTCCCGCGGTTTCCTTGAAACGCTTCAATTGCTCGACGAGCGCGTGCCCTGCGACGGCTTCGCCGACGAAAACGCGGAGGTCGGGTTTGAGCACGCGGCTCATTTTATCCATTTCCTTAACGAGGTTCACGTTCGTCTCTTGACGTCCGGCAGTGTCGACTAGAACGACGTCGATGCGCTTGGCACGCGCGTGCGCCACGGCGTCGAACGCGACCGCCGTCGGGTCCGCACCGTACTTGTGCTTGATGACGTCGCGGCCGAGCGCGCGGCCGTGGTGTTCGAGTTGCTCGATCGCCGCCGCCCTGAACGAGTCGCCCGCGGCGAGAACGCACGAGTAACCGCGTTCGCCGAGCCACCGCGCGATTTTCGCTATCGTAGTAGTTTTCCCCATTCCGTTGGGGCCGAGGAAAAGCACCACCAGCGGTTCGCCGCTTGCTTTCTTGCGCCGCACAACGTCTTCGAAGGTGCTCTTCGGAATCGGGAACAAGTCGAGGAGCGCCGCCCGCACTTCGCTGTTGACGGCTTCGCCGAGAGCGGCTTTCGCCATGCGTTTTCCGGCGAGCCTGCGGCGCAAATCCGCGACGAGGAACTGCGTCGTGTCGTAGGAAACGTCGCTTTCGAGCAGCGCGAGCTCGAGTTCCGCGAGCATGGGCGCGATTTCGCCTTCTCCGATTTCCACGCCGCCGGAAAAAACGCTTTTTATTTTTGTCAGCAGCCCGAGTTTCGGCGCGAGTTCCTTTTTCGGTTCTTCTGCGGGCTTCTTGACTTCGAAATACGGTTTTGCGGCTGTAGCTGCGGTTTCAACCGGTTTCGGTTCGCGCTTCGGCCCGGTTTTAGTTTGCGGTTCCAGCTTGAATTCTTGCTTTGGTTTCGGTTCTTCGCGTTTCGGCGCCGTTTTCTCGATTTCGCGCGCTGCTTCGGCGTAAATCTCGTCTTCGACGCGTTCAACTCTTTTCGGCAAAGGCTTGGCTTCCGCCGGCTTGGGTTCGCTCGGCTTGACTGCTTCGGCGGGTTTCGCTTCCGCAGGCTTCGCTTCCTTCGTTTCCTCTCGCTTGACTATTCCGTCGACGAACGCCTTCAACTTGTTCTTCAGCAAACCGAACATTCAAACAGCCCGTCGACCGTAAAAACGCGCTTTAGGAAAAAACCATGCAAAACTATGCTTGAGCCAGCGCGCCTAACTCGTCCATTCTTCGCAACGCCGCGCTCAACGCGGCGCGCGCTTCCCCCAGCGCTTTCTCGATGGCTTTCGCGCGCTCCGCGAGAACGGCGTTCGCCTCGCTCTGGCTCGCCTCGCGCGCGACGCGCGCGCCGACTTCGATGACGACGCTTTCGCCGGCGGGCTTTGTTTTCGCGTAGACTCCCGCTCCAAGCGGGGAGAGCGACGGTTCTTTCGCGGCGCTTGCCTTCGCGAGCGCGCCGAGGGCGGCTTGCGCCGCCTGGTTTTCCGCAAACAACGCGGCGAGCTGCTGGACTTGCGCGTTGAGTTCTTCAGCTTGCTGCCGCAAGTACGCGGCTTCCAGCGCGAAGCGCTGCCTGTCCGGCGCCTTGCTTGAATCGAAGATTTCAGCCATGAACGAACGCCCCCTTGCTTTTTTGCGTTTAATCCTTGTTTAAGGCTTCGAATACGCGTTGTATTTCGAATCCCGTCGTCGCTTCGCCCACGAGCGCGCCCTTGTCGTTCGCGACTACGCCTAGCGAGTTGTAGACCGTCCCGAAATTGCTCGTTCCCCCGATTGCCTTGCACCCGAATATTTTGGCGAGGAACTTCAACTCGAGTTCGCTCGCCTCGTTGAACGCGAGCACGCCGTTGTTAGTCGCAACGCAAACCGCGCCGACGACGGCGCTCCCCGCAAGCGCCTGCTGAAAAACTTCGACTCCC
This sequence comes from Microcaldota archaeon, assembly GCA_964634375.1. Classification (GTDB taxonomy): domain Archaea; phylum Micrarchaeota; class Micrarchaeia; order Norongarragalinales; family Norongarragalinaceae; genus CAITNU01. The sequence continues at coordinate 36,957 of CAZWIQ010000001.1, read as the reverse complement.
AACGCGTCCGCGACGCGCTTCGCTTCGTCTCGCGGCACGAGCGGGCTGACGAGGGCGGCGCGGTCGTTGCACGCGATCAGGTTTCCGGGCGTCAAGGAACCCTTGAAAACGAGGGGGTTCAAACCCTCTTTTTTGAGCAAGGCGACCGCGTGCTTTTCGGCGAAACACGGGAGGACCGCTCCGCTTGAATTCATCGCGGCGAGTAACCCGACGAGCGGCGACTGGTCGATCAAGACGTGGACGACGCGCGTTCCGAGGACTTCCCTCGCTTGCTCGGCGTTTTTTTTAGGGATTCCGTGCGGCGCGAGCGTGACTTCGTTGTTCGTTTTCATGAACAGCCCTATGAAAGGGTTCTTGTAAACACTGGTTTTCGCTATTTTGAGTTCCAAAAAGCATTACCGCCGTTTGCCCCGCCGTTTGCCCGCGCCCGCATTTGACTACAACGCCGCGCGAGCTTTTTTTACTTTGCGTTTTCACTTTGCGGGTTCCGCGAGAGCGACTCCGTCCTTGTCCTTGCTTGCGGAAACGCGGATTTTCTTCGGCGGCTTGCGGTCGCCTTTGACGCGCAGCAACGAATTCAACGCCGGAGCGATGCGGACTTTCTCGAGCGGCGCCTTCATGTGCTTCGCGATAAACGCTTGCAATAGGCGCGTGGCAACGCGAGCGCGGTGACTGCGCGGCTTGAAGTACGCCTCGTCGAGAGGAACGACGAACACGCGCTGGAGAACGATTTCCCGCTTCTTCTCCTTTTCCTTCCCCTTCTCGCCTTTTTCCTTTTTTTCGCCCGTCTCCTTCTTTTTCTCTTCCGCTTTCTTTTCTGCCTTCGCTTCCTCCTTCGCTGCGGCTTCCTTCTTCGCCACGGCAGCGACCGCCGTCTTGGCCTTGCCTTCCTCCGCAGCTTCCTTAGCCTCGGCTTTCTCCCCGCCCGCGGGCTTTTCTTCAACGAGTTTTTCCTCCCGCTTTTTTTCCTCGGGGGACTTGAACAACTTGTCTTCTTCAGTCAAAGCAAACCACCAAACCAAAACCGCCGATTACTCCGTTGGCGTTATAACGCGATTCGCGGAAACCCGCCAGTTTAATTCATCACTTTATTTTTACTCCGAGCTTGCTGCGCCGCCAGTTGCGGCTGCGGGCGTTGCGGACCACGCGACGCATCGTGCGCGCGATCACGAAAATGGGGATGCGCCTGTTCTGCCTCGCCTTCTTGCCTAGAAAACGCTTGCGTTCGAAACTCTTGTTCTTCGACATTGCGAAATCCACTCCGTTCGTTTCGTTCGTTCGTTTCGTTCAATCGCTTAATTTATTTCCAAGCGTATTTCCAACCGTCATTTCCGGTTAATCGTTATCTTCGTTTCCTTGCGCTGCTTCGCCAAGAGGCGCGAAACGAATTCCTTGAGTTGCTCCTCCGTTACCCGCGACTTGAGCTGCCCGTTTTGCGCGAGGTACGCGAAAAGCGACACGAGTTGCGCGTAAAGTTCCGCGTTCGCGGCGCGAATGTTCGCTAGACGCTCGTACGCCGCGGGCTCGAGAACTTGCTTCGCGATCGAACGCGCTTGCAACTCCGCCTGCCGCGCCTTCCGCAACTCTTCCGTTTGCGCGGCTTGCGCCTGCGCGGCTGCTTGCCGCGAACGCGCTTCCTCGCCTTGCGAACCGTCATCCTCCATAAGCGCTCACGCGCCTCACGCACCTTTCCCTGAAAAATCCTTTAAAAAAAATTAAAAGCTACTTGTTTGCAGCCGCCTTGTCGAGCAACGCCACGCCTTGCGGCGAAATAACGCGGCCCGCCTTCTCTTTCTTGACGAGCCCCGCCTTTTCGAGCTGCTGGAGCGCGAGGCGGATGATTTTGCCTCCGCCCGGCTTGTGGTGAGGCGAGCGGACGATGTGCCGCTGCCTGCCGCCGTACTTGTGGCGCAGCCTGCGCACGCCTTTGTTGCCGTGAACGTAGAGCGTCCGCAGGAGCGAGGCGCATCTCTTGAACCAGAAGTCTTCGTCGGCGACGGGGCGCTCGTTGTGAGAACCGCTTTTCACGCCGAGAACCCAGTCCGGCGTTTTAACGGAATCGATTTTCTTGAGTTCAGCCGCAGCCCGCGCTATCAACGCGTCGGGCGAAACGTCTAGAGCCGAAGGCAAACCAACAACACCTCTCAATTCTGTAAGCTAAAAGCGTTTAAGCTTTTTTCCTGGTTTTCTGAGAATAAGGAAACCGTCGACTATTCTTGCAAACGCAAGTATATAAAACTGTTTTTCCCCGCCCCTGCAAGCGCACCCTAACTGTTTTTCCCGGCACCCACGGCAACCCGCACTTCTTGCAGAACGCCTTGTTGCCGAGCGGCAGGCGGTGCCGCGCCGCGATTTTCCGCGCCAGCGAAACGTAGCGTTTCGCGAGCTTTTCGTCGGAATCAAGCGCGTCCGCAGCAAGCCCGAGCAGTTTTCGGCACCTGCCGGCCGCGATTTCGTTTATATTCACAGCAAACAATAAATACGACGTTCGCGACTAATAAAAACGGTTGGTTGAAAAACGGTGGGTAACACGGTGGAAGACGAGCTCTACAAGTTAAGCGTTCGCGCGCTGATTCAGGACGAGAAAGGCGGCAAGGTGCTTCTCGCTCACCAGGATTGGGAGAAGGCGTGGGAAACGCCTGGCGGCCGCGTGCGCGAAGGAGAAAGCGTGCTCGACGCGGTGCGCAGGCACGCGCGGGACGCAACCGGGTTCGAAGCTTACCCGGAAGGCGTCATCGAGTTCGCTCACGGCAAAAAGCGCGATTCAAAATATTCTCAGTTGCACATCATTTTCAAGGTGCGCTTGGACTCGGAGAAGAAGGGTTCGCCGATGGAGGGCGTGAAAACCAAGTGGTTTTCGAAGGCGGAAATCAAGAAGCTCGTGGACTCGCGGGAAGCGGAGTGGCATGACGAGCGCGTCTTCGACAAAATCGCCTGAAAACGCGCCGCCAGCGCAAACGCAGCCAATTCTTATTTTTCCAGCGCTAATTGAACGCAGGTGAGCGCTTGCGCGAGCACGGCGGGCGCGGTTAATTCGCCGCCAGCCAAAGCCACGTGTTTGTAATCCGCCAGCGCGTCCGCGTTATCGAAGTCGCCGTGCGGGAAACCGCCGATTACCAAGCAAAAACCTTTTTCTTTCCCAGCCAAAGCCTCGAATTTCGTTACTAATTCTCGCAAGCCTATTGCTTCGCCTTTCGGGTCGAAAACGATGGTGGCAACGCCGATTTCCTTTAGAAGCGCGTCAAGCGACTGCTTCTTAACTTCAAGCAGCGTCTTGCCGCCCGCGGAAATCGTTTTCTTCATCCAAACGTCTTCCATCAAACCGCAAAACTGGTTGAACGAACGCGGGAGCCGCGTTTCCGAATTCACGTTCAGGACAAAATCCCCGTAAGCGTGCATGAACACGCGAAGCGCGCCGCTCTTGTTCAACGGCGAATCGAGCGCGTACTTCAGCAAGTCGTGCGCGATGTCGGGGCGCCCGCGCTTTTCTTTTTTTTCGAGTTTCTGCATCGCCGCGTAATGCTTGTTCGCGTCGAGCAGAATCGCGCCAGGCGCTTTCTTGCGTTTCTTGGCTTCAGCCGCAACTTGCGCGCTGCCTTGGATTTCGCTCGGCACGAGTTCGAGCGCGGTTTCAGCGAATACGACGTTAATCATACAAACACCCAGAACAGAATCATTTTTTCTTGTAACCGAATTTCTCGTCGTACTCCGGATGACTCAACAAATCCAACACGAAAGCGACGATTTCGACTTCAGAGCCGCCGTTCGTCAAAGTGTAAAGCATTCGCCAGTAATTCGGGAGTTCAACGCGAAACAAGTTGTTTACGCCGTACTTCGCCTTGTACTCAAGCGGAATCAAGTTTTTGGCAATCGGAACGCCGTAGTGAACGTTGGTTTTAATCAACTCGACTTTCCGATTAATCGCGTTCAGAATCGCCTTGTCCGTCTTTGAGTGCTCGGCTTCCTCGTTCAAACATTTGTAAACCGCTTCGGCTTCAGGCGACAAAATTACTCTGACTTTCTTGCTCACAATTCAAAACCCCTGGCGACCGCGTTGCGCAGCCTCGCGTTGTCGTTGAAAATCCAAGTGATTCCCTTCAAGCTCACCGCAATCTTGTTACTCGCCTCGAGGTAAGTCAAAACCGCTTTCAACGTGTAATGATTCACTTGCTTCGGCAAACGCCGTTTGAGCTCCGCAATCGTAACCGCGCTCTCTTTCGACTTCTTAATCGCGTCCTCAACCATCATCACTGTATTCAACGTCGGCGAGTGCGGAAACTCGGCACGCAACCCCTCACGCGAAACCCCCGACTTTCTCGACATTCAAATCACCAAAAGATACTAGTTGATAAATAATTATTATCAGCCAATATATTAAGGCGTTGTTTGGGGGCGCTCGCGGGAGTGCATTCGTATTAGCGTGCTTGCACCGACTCGTCAACCGATTGAAGCTACGCTGGCGGACGTTATACGTTTTTCGCAGGTTGGCTGCCGGTAAAACAAAAACTAAAAAACAATTAAGCGGTTGAAGCGCTCAACTCAAAAACTCGCTTTTCGAATTCCTTCAAGTCCCGCACGATGAAAAACTTTTCCTTCGCGCTGCGCGGCTTGTGCTCGCCGTGGCGGTTGAGGAGGAACGCCGTTGCGCCAGCGGCGCGCGGCTGGTCGAAGTCGAAATCGCGGTAGTCGCCAACATGAACGACGCCCACGGGTTTCGCTCGAAGTTTTTTGCAGACGCGCTGGAAAACGCGTTTTGATTTGCGCACCGTGCGGAAGTGCGTTGTGGAAGAAAAAGCGGCGTCGACGAGTTCGTCGAGGCCAGTCGCCTTCAACTTGAGTTCGAGGAAACTCGTGTTCGAAACGATGACTACGCGCAAACCGCGGCGCTTGAACGAGCGAATCACTGAAGGCGCTTCCTTGAAAAGCCTGATTTCGCGCTTGAAGTCGTTCAACAAACGCTTTTTTTCTTTTTCGAGGCCGAACCGCTTCAGCCAGTAGTCAAGCAAGTACCACTTCAACCGCTTGTTTCCGACCGAATTGTAAGCCGCGAGGCACTCCCGCACGGCTTTTTTGAGCGGAATCCCGCGTTTTTTGGCGTAAGCGCGAGGAATTTCGCGGAACCACAACGCGTCGTCGAAGTCGCGGTTTACGAGAGTGCCGTCGAGGTCGAAGGAAACGATTTTGAACAAAAAATCGCCGTTTACCTTGCAGGAGCGCTAAACTTCCAGTGGCGTGAATTCAAATACACGCCGTTGCGCGGGTCGTGCCGCATGCCTCGCGACAACAAAAAAAGCGTTTTGGCGTAAAGCGCTGCTCCGAGGCGATTGCCGAACTCCATCCTCAATTGCTCCAGCGTAAGATTTTTTCGGTTTCGCCAAGGTTCCTGACGCAAAATTCTTTGCAGTTCGGGTTTAGTCAAACGAACCAAGGCAGCCACGTGCTCTTGCGGAAACCAGTCTTGCCGCGACAAATCCATGCCGCGCTGCAACCGCTCGTTTGAAACCAAAACCAGCGCGGGGTAAGAATCAAGCCTATTCAAATTAAGTTCGTCTGCTAACATCGGTCCCGTGTTCTCCGGCAAAAGCCTTTTAATCATCCGCAGCAACTCCCGCTTATTCGCTCCAAAAGGCATTCTAGTCCAACCGCCGTGAAACTCTCGGTTTGGAACCAGTTTTTCTTTGGCTGAACCGAACGGGGCGCCGTGAACCAAAAACTCTCCGGCGGACACTGCGTTGCGTTTGACAGCCATTAAATCAACCGATTGCGCGCTCTAAGAAGCTTGTACTAACGCGCGTATTTCAACTTTTCGCAAGCAAAAAAAATCGTTAGTGGGCCTGCGGGGATTTGAACCCCGGCCTTCCAGTTCACCCAGCCGCACGCGTCGAAAAACCAAAAAGTTCCGGCGCGGGCTTCGTATAAGACTGGCACTCTAGACCAGGCTGAGTTACAGGCCCTTTTCGGACTCAACGAACTTAAGTTAATGCCCCCCGATTGTTTTAAAGCGTTCGCAAAAAACAAAAACAAAACGGGATCGGCGGAATACGCGGTGTTTAAAACGACGCGCCGCCACAAAATCTTCGGTGAACGCGCTTTTGAGACCGCTCGAAATTGAACGCCATATCGGGTGCGAGATACGCAACGGCTACTTAGAGTTGGCGTTAGCCGTGCCGAAACCAAGAAAAGTTGAAACGGCAGTCCGCAACGAGGAGGACGAGGAGGAGTTAGAAGGCGAAGGATGGAAGTATGAGTGCGGCTTGTTGTCAGGGCGGGAATCCGGAAAAAGACCTGAAGAAGAACAACAGGAATTCGAAAAAATGATCGAAGAACTGCAATCCGGAAAAAGAAGCGAAGAAGACAAGATAGTAACGCTCAAACTCAAGCTGCCGGAGTGGCGGCCCGACGGGAGAAGCGTCGTATTTGCTACGGGAACAAGGCGGGAATTCAATCGCGCGAACCAAAACGAAACGGAAGCGGCTCAAGCGCTTTTCGGATACTTGGAAAAAGTCAAAGCCGCCCTGGCAACCCACTTGAAACGAAGACGCGGAGTTTACTTGATTCACGAGAGGGAAAACGCGGACACAACAGCCATGCGAATAGAGCTTGAAAGGCACGGTTATTACAAACACCCTGTCGAAGAGGGGGCGCTCCGCAAAAGGTATCCAGGCACGGCGGAAATAGAAAGTTTAACCAAAATGCAAAAAGGCTTGCTTGACCAACTGATAAAACACTTGCAGGCAACTAGACCTGTGCAAAAAAGCGCCGGAAGAGCTGCGTGACGCATTCACGAGTTCTAGAAACCGTTTTATAATCAAAGCCCGTAAACGCGCTAGTGAACGCAAAAACCGAGCAAGCCGCGCGCTTGCGCGACAAAGACTTTTTCTCGCTCGCCAGCGCTGGCCTCGGCCTGCTTGCGATCTGCGTGACGCTCGGACTCGTTTACCCCAAAACTGCATGGCTGCCCGCCGACTTGGCTGCCGCCGCGATTCTCGCCGCCGCCGCGTTCGACTGGCTCGACGGAAAAATCGCTCGCGCGGAACACGAAGCGAACCCGTTCGGGCGAGAACTCGACTCGTTGTGCGACGCCGTAGCGTTCGGAGTCGCGCCTATCGCGTACGTGGCGTGGTACGCGCCGCAAATCGTTTACGCCGCTTACGGCTTGGGCTTCGCTTCGCTTTTCTTCTACGGGCTCGCCGCGCTCGTGCGCCTCGCTTGGTTCAACGTTCAAGAGGACAGGACGCATTACTACGGCTTGATCGTGCCCGTCGCAGCGGTTTTCGCCGTGCTCGGAGCCTGGATTCTCGGCGCGAACGCTTGGACCGCGTTGTTCGCGCTCGGCGCGTTGATGCTCGCGCGCTTCAAGTGGAAGAAGCCGACGTAAGCGAAGAAGCGCTTGCGCCTGCTTTAAACGGGAAACGCGCGATTACGCTGTGCTGCGCTCCTTCGGCGCCCAGCACGCTCTTTTTGAGAACGATTTCGCTTGCCTCGAACTCGCCGAACTCGGCGCGCCCGAATTCTTCGGCGAGCTGCTTCAACGATTCGCGGTAAACGCCTTGCTTGAAGCGCGCGACGGTCGCGTGGCAGTGAAACGGCCTGCCCTCGTCGTAGCGCAACGCCAAAGCAAGCTTTTTCTGGAGGGCAACGAGTTCCGGCGAATCGATTGCGGCGTAAAAAACGCGGGGGCGGCGCTCGTCAGGCAAGAAACGGGTTCCCCTGACTTTCACTTTGAACGGCGAAACCGCCGCGCACTCGCGCTCGACGGTTTCCTTTATTCGCTCGGCTTCCGCCTCGTTGATTTCCCCGAAGAACGCGAGCGTGACGTGGACTTGCTCGCTCGCAACGAACGAGGCGCGAACGCCGAGGCGCTTCGCGCGCACCGCCGCGCGCTCGACGCTTTCCTTGACGCCGTCAGGCAAGTCGAGCGCGAGAAAACAACGCACTGCGGAGCACCACGAAAGTTTAGAAAGCAAGCGTTTTTAATCGCCGCACAGTAAGAAAGTGTTGAGGATTTCCCAGTTTTTCAGAGGGTGGTAACCGTGAGGAAACTGTTGTTCTTTCTCGTTGTCGCTTTCGTTGCAACCGGCTTTTGCGGAGTGGCTCGCGCGAGCCACTTGCTCGTCGTTGACCCCGTCAAGATCACGGCTGTTGCGGACAGCGAAGTCGACTTGGGCGTCGTCGGGCCCGGGCAAAAGCTCGAAATCGTGATGATGCGCGAAACCGGCGAAGACGCGAAAAGGATAACGTACGCGCAGGAAGCGTTGTGGGACAAGGTTTTCGTCGCGCGCGAAACGCTTCCGCTCGGGTGGAGCGCGGAAGACGCGAAATTTTACGAGCAACCCATGCACGCTTTCGTGACGGTCGCGAACGACGCTGATGACGGCGTTTACTATTTCAAGCTGCGCACGCTCGACGAGTACGAAGGAACGCCCGCAATCGAAGTCGCCGCGAAAGTCCGCGTTTCGCGCGAACTCCTCGACGCTTACCTCGAACAGAAAACGCTCAGCGTGGGAGTCGGCCAGCCCGCGCTTTACTACCTTCACTTGGGCAGCAAAAGCAGCGCGAGCGACGCGCTCGCCGTCAGCGTGCGCGGCTTGCCGTCGACGCCCAGTTTTACGCAGAAGACTTTCCTGAGGCACAACTCGGAAACCGTTCTCCCCCTCGAGCTGAGCGAAACCGAGCGAGGCGAGTACGCCCTCGCCTTCAAGGCGGAATCGCTTTCGTCCCCCCTCATCTACAAGGAAGACAAGGGAACGCTCGTCGTGCTCTCGTCCTTGTGGAACGACATGTTCGCCGTAGCCAACGGAATTCTTCTCTTTCCAAGCGCGGAACAACCGATTCACGCGGGGCTCGGGTTAATCGCGCGCTTGTTCGGCTGAAAAAAGTTTGAAGGCAAAGCAACGCCGCCTCCCGCCCGCCAGAAAAAACCACTTAAACAGCCGAAGGCTTAACTAAAAGCATGCGCGCGCCGAACAAGAAAGAATTCGAAGCGCACAAGCGCCGCGTCGCGAAAGCCCGCGGGCTCGCAAGCGTACCGAAAACCAGCGAGTTTCTTTCCTCATTATCCAAGCGCGACAGGCGGGCGCTCAGGACGAGGCCCATGCGCAGCGCGAGCGGCATTTGCGCGATAGCGGTGATGACGAAGCCCGCTCCTTGCCCCGGGCGATGCACTTACTGCCCAACTGCGCCGAACGCGCCGAAAAGCTATACTGGCGAAGAACCGGCGGCGTTGCGCGCGGCGCAAAACGATTTCGACGCGGGACGTCAAGTCGCGGCGCGAGTTTCGCAACTCGAAGCAATCGGACACGAGCCCAGCAAGTGCGAACTCATCGTCATGGGAGGCACGTTCGCCTCCCTCGCGCCGCAATACCAGCGTTCGTTCGTGAAAAGCGCGTTCGACGCGTTCAACGGAAAGCCAAGCCGCACGCTAGCTGCCGCCCAAAAACTGAATGAGAAAGCAAAGCACCGAGTTACCGGACTCGTTTTCGAAACGCGGCCGGATTATTGCGACAAAAAACAAGTGCGTCGCTTCATCGAATACGGCGGCACAAGAATCGAAATCGGAGTCCAAAGCCTTGACGAAAACGTTTTGCGAAAGGTGAAGCGCGGGCACACGCTCGCCGAAGTTGCTGACGCGACGAAGAATTGCAAGGACGCTTTCCTGAAAATCACGATGCACTTGATGCCTGGTCTTTATTCAACCCCTGAAAAAGACGCGGAACAATTCGAGGCGTTGTTTTCCGACGAGCGCTTCAAGCCCGACGGACTAAAAATCTATCCCTGCCTCGTAATTCCGAATACGCCGTTGTACGACGAATGGAAAAAAGGAAAATTCGTTCCTTACGATACTGCTACCGCAGCCAAAGCCATCGCGTTATGCAAGCGTTTCGTGCCCCGCTACTGCAGAATAATGCGCGTGGATAGGGACATTCCCGTGCGGCGAATCGCGGCAGGCGTGGACAAAAGCAATTTGCGCGAGATCGCTCAACGAACGCTTGCGGAAATGGGCGGGAAATGCGAGTGCATTCGCTGCCGCGAAGCGGGTTTCCGCGAGATTCACGGAAAAAAAGTTTGCTTCGATAACGCTACGTTGAATCGCCTGGATTACCGCGCGAGCGGGGGACGCGAAATCTTTTTGTCGTTCGATGATGAAGCCGGTGATTCGCTCCTCGCTTTCCTTCGTTTTCGCTTCAACGAAGATTCCGACGAGCGTTGTGGAGTGCGCGAGTTGCGCGTTTGCGGCGAGCAGATTCCTGTGGGGACGCGACGCAAGGGCGCTTTGCAGCACGAAAGCCTGGGAACGAAACTCTTGGGGGAAGCGGAAAACATCGCGGCAAACGAATTCGATGCCAAGCAGTTATTCGTCTTGAGCGGAATGGGCGCGCGGCCTTACTATCGCAAGCGGGGCTACGCGCTGCGCGATTACTACATGGCTAAGAAACTGCCGTGACGGCTTAAACGCCCTTTTTAATAAGTTCGGTACAAGAAATTATTGGTGGTTCTTTTGAAACTGTCAGTCAAACCAGGACAAGTGAAGGTTTCGCTTTCTTACGACCTTTTTACTCCCGAATTCAGGGAAGCGTTCGGCGGCTATCGAACAGAACGCGGTGGACGAGCCGCGGTAACGAGCATGGAAGCGATGCTCGCGGGACTTGCGGTGGGCGTTCCGCACGTCGTACCCAGAGCGGGGGCAGGCGTTTTCACTGGACTGGCGGAAGTAGGGCGCCGAGGTTCGACGCGCTTTTTAATCGCACGCGTGAGGGAACTAAAGAGGCTGGCTCGCGAAGGGCGGGTCTTCACCCCAAAAGGAAAAACGCTCCTTCAAAGCGCGCTGAGCGAGGCGGACGCCAAGCGGTATACGCACCTAGCGTCGCCGGTTTTAGCTGGAGAAACTGCTATGTTCACGGCGGAAAGATCGGGCTATCGGAACCGAACAATTCACGGCTCGGAACTGCTGAAGAACAAGAAACTGCTCACGCGAATACCCATCGGCTCGCTGCACCAGCTGATTTACGCGCGGCGATAAGTCAAACTAGTCGGAACAAACGCGTTTTCCCCCGCCCAGTTTCGCCGTGCGCGTCCTCCGCGATTATCAAGCGCTTCGTCACGAGCAGATTCAAGTAATCGCGAAGCGAACGCTCGCTCACGCCGATTCCTTCACGTCCAGTCAAGCCCGCCGCGAGTTTCTCGTAAAGCTCTCCGGAAGAAAGCGGGGCTTTGGCTTTGCGGAGCACGCCGAGAATTTCTTCTTCAACCTCAGTCAAGCCGATTAAGCGCTTTGCTTGCGACGCGGTTCGTTGCTCCTGTTCGCCGAACGCGCTGCGCACGTCGCCCTCCGCGATTTCAAGCGCTCCGCGTCGCTCCGCGCGCTTGCCAGCGTCGTACAACGCCTTGAGCGCGATGCGCGCGTCGCCGCCGCGCTTCGCGGCGAAAGCAGTGCAAAGAGCGAGAACGTTCTTCGAAAACGTTCCCTCGTGAAACGCTGTTCTCGCGCGCTCCTCCAGAATCGTCTTTATTTCCATCGGCGAGTAACGCTTGAAAACGATTTCCTTGCAACGCAAAGAACTCAACGCCCGCTCGTCCAAACGCGCCAGCGCGTTCGCGTCATTTGAAATCAGAATCAAGGTAAAAGCGACGCCCTTGGTTTCACTTGCCCGCGCGAACTCGTACAAGACGGAGTCTTGCCCCGCGTGCGCCAACCGGTCGAACTCGTCGAGAATCACGAGCGGCGCACGATGCGTATTCCGCGCGTTCTGGATTATGCGGGAAAAGAATTCGTCGCTCGCGAGCCCCCGCCGGGGCAACGACTCGCCGAACTCGCGCGCGGCCGACGAGAGGACGGCTTGCCTCGTCGCTTCGTGCCAGCAATTAACGTAGGCGCTGACGACTTTTTGGGAGTAGTCGGTGAGAGAGCGGGCGACGAAGCGCGCGCTAGCGGTTTTTCCCGTGCCAGGCGGGCCGCGCAGGAAAACGCTTTCGCCAGCCGCGCCGTCTGCGAGCGGTTCTAGCGCGCCCGCGATTTCCTTGAGCTCGCTTTCGCGCCCGGGCAACGAATCGGGCACGAATTCTGGGCGCAGCGCGTCCTCGCTCTTGAAGACTCCGCGGTCGCTTGCGGCGCCTGTAGCGCCCGCAACGCCGTCTGCGTCCGCGTTGGCGGCGCGCGTTTTAAACAAAGCCATGAATAAGGGAAAGAAAGCGGGGAATAAAAGATTTTACTGCGGCGCCGCGCGCGTTGCCGCAGCGTCACTGCAGCGCGTATTCTTCCTCGAAAACGACTTTCTTCGCTTCCGGCACGAACTGCAGCGCCTGAGCTATGAAACGAAGTTTCCGCATGATGAAGTCCGCGTCCTTCCGCGCCTTCACCGGAACCGAGATTCTTACGGCGCCGCCTGCCGCGTCGAAAACCGCTTTCGCTTCAAACGGCTTCAACAAGTCTTCAGCCAGCGCCTCGATTTTTTCTGGCGCGGCGCGGAAAACGCGTTTGACTTCGAAATCGTACTCGACGTCGAGACCCGCCAAATCGTGGTTGAAGTCGACTCGAACGCGCCCGCCGCTCGCGCTTTGCACTCGCGCTCGCGCGCCGTCGATTTCGAGGACGAGCCCCGGCTGCGGCTTTATGCCTTGCTCCGCGAACTTCTGCAGCGAAACCAAGCGAACGAGTTCGGGGTTGCGTTCGCCGAACGCTTTTTCCTTCGGAATGCGCGCGACGCGTTTTTCGCCGGCGCGCGCGCCGACGAGCGCTTCGTCGAGCCCGCGCACGACCTGCCCTTTCCCAGCGGCGACGAGAACCGGCTTGCCGGCTTGCGACGACTCGAACACTTTGCCGTCCGCCTTGCCGGCGAACTCCAGCTCGACCAAGTCGCCTGCCGCCACCGCGGCGGTTTTTTCAGTGTTTTTTTCAAATGCTTTTTCAGCGGTTTTTCCGGCAGTTTTTTCAGCCGCCTTCTCGGCGGTCTTCTCAGTCTTGGCCATCGGTTGTTTTCACCACTTTTTCATTGCACCGCTTCATTGCGCGAAAGGCTTCGTGAAACGCAGTTGCTCGATTTGAGGCTTGTCGACGAGCCGGTCGCCGAGCATTTGCACCGTAATCGAAATAGTCACCGACTCGTTGAGCGGCACTTCCGCGTCGACGAATCCTTGCACGTCGCGGATGCCGGAGGCGCGAAAAGCGTCGAGCACGTCCTTCGGGTAAAGCGTGCGCGAGTCGTTCAACGACTCGAGGCTGCTGAACGAGAAGTTCCGCGACTCGAGTTCCAGCCCTGCGTTGCGCAAAACGCTGGAGCCCTCGCCGCAGCCGAAAGAAACGAGCGAAGCGAGCCGCGCGAACGCCTCGCTTGCGCGCGTCTCGTTGCTGGCGTTCACTTTCAGCATGAAACCGCTTTCGCTGACGGCGAAAACGTTTTGCACTTCAGGCGAAGAACGCAGTTCGTCGATGAAACCGCTGCGGTTTTTCGACGAATTGCAGGAAACGAAGCCTTCGCCGGCGAAGTAAAGCACTCGCGCGTTCGCCATCGCGCGGCCCGTGAACTGCTTGAGCGCTTCAGGCGTGGGCGTGGCGGCCGCCTCCTCTTGCGAGTACAACAAGGGCCAAAAGAACTCGAGGAAAAAGAAAACGATGATTGCCAGCGTTCCCCAGTACATCAAGTCTTTCCGAGTCACCTTCAAAAAAACAACGCCTCACAAACGCCTTGAACTTACGTTCTAGCTTTTTAGTTTTTGAGTTGCGAATCGTATGCGCCGTCATCAATTTCCTTGCTCGCGATTTTCGCGTTCTTTCCTTCAATCGTGACGCCGAGGCTCAAGCACGTGCCGATTACTTCCTTTACTCCCGCCTTCAGCGAGCGAGCCATCGACGCGCTGGCTTTCGCGCTCGCGATCTTGACGCACTGCGCGATCGACAGGTCGCCGATAGTCTTCTTTCCCTTCACGCCCGCTTCCTCCTTCACCGGCTCCTTGAGCCCGAGTTCCTTCTTTATGAGCGCGCTCGTCGGCGGCGTGCCGACTTCGATTTCGAACGAACGCGACGCTTTGTCGACGACGACTTTCACGGGCACGTTCATTCCCGCGAAGTCGCGCGTTTTCTCGTTTATCGCCGCAATCACTTGCCCTATGTTCACGCCGGTCGGCGCGAGGCTCGGCCCCAACGGCGGAGCCGGAGTCGCCTTGCCTCCTTCGACGAGTGCTTGAACCGTTATTTTCGCCAAAAACAACACCACCTTATTACGCAAATTTTTACGCGGGTTTTTTTCCGCAAACTCCAAACTCAAATCCCGCGGAGTAACCTCATAGTTGCCGCCAACCGCTTAAAATAGGAACAGAAGAACACTTATTTGGCTGCAAGGAGGTTTAAATTACTTCCCAAACCCAAAAATAATGGACGAACTCGCAAACTCGCAATAAACGGTTTGAGGCGCGATTGAGGCGTGATTGAGGCATGAACGGATCCAAAGCCCAAGCAGCCTCGCTCGCGCTCGCCTTAATCGCCGTGCTCTTGCTCGCAGGCTTCGGTTACTACGCTTACGGCAAAATCAGCGAAAGCAAGACTCGCACCGGCCAAGCGGGCGACGCCGGCTCCCTTGACGCCGCGCCGACTCCGACAGGGAGCGGCCCGGTTGAAAACATGATTGAAGTGCTTGAAACCGCGAACGAATACGTCTTCGAGAAAAACAGCATCGCCATGAAGGAGAAAATCCGTTTCGGCGGCGGGCGTTACGAAGACGAAGTGGATTTCGCGAACGCGGGAGACGACGAGTTCGGCGCGGTACTAGTCGAAGTAACTCCGCCGTTGCTTGAACGCTATTACCGTTACGCGGGCGCGCAACGCGGGCTCGCGCCCGAAAACGGGGAAACGCGGAAAGCCGGCCAAGCGAAGGCGGGCGAACTGCGTTTTCAAGACGAAGCGGGCGAAAGAATCGTTTTAAGCGAGGAAATCGCGCCAAACGTTTACGTCACCGAATTGCGGATCGCGGGCGGAGGCATTCTGCGCACTTACGCTCAAGCCGAAGTGAACGCGGAGAAACTGGACGTAAAACCTATTCGCTTGCTTACGAAGCCCGGCTTGAGCGGCAAACAAAAAACCGCGTTCGCGCGGCTCGCGGCCAAACTGAACGCGCTCGAGTTAAACGCGAAGCAAAGCGCCGCGCTCGAGAAAAACTTGAACGACGCGTTCGTTGAAGCGAGAAACACCGGAAAAACGCTTGACGAGTGGTTCGCTTACGCCGACGAGCTCGCCGAATCAATCGCGAGAAACGGCTTCGAGCAAGCGATGACTGCCGCAACGATGAAGCAAACGGCGCCCGCCGAACCTCCGCTGAACGCCGGCGACTACAAAACCGCGAGCGGCGGCGGAATCGCGGTTTCCGGCTCGACAGAATTCACGGTGACGGAAGCAACTCCGAGAGACCAGCGAATGCTCGCCGTCGCTCGAGACGGGCAGCCCGCCGAATTCTTGTACTCGTTCGAAGGAGGAAACGCGGCCGCGTTCTCCGCCGAAAAAATCAGTTCGACGAGCGAAACGCTTTTGCTCGTTAAAGCGGATTACTCGCGCGTTAAACTCTCTGGCGCGTTCTTCCCGTTCGCGCAAGACTCCGTCACGCTCAAGCTCTGGTTCCCGAAAACGCTGGAATACGAATCCGTCGAGTTGAAAGTCGAGGTGCTGCACGAGAAGCTGCGCGACCCCGCCGACCCGTGGCGCGAACTCGCCGCGGCTGAAGCAAGGAAAACCGTTTACCCGCAATCGTTCGGCGAACCCGACGCTTGGAGCAAGACGAGCGGGCTGAAAGGCAAGCGTGTGTTCATCGACGCGGGGCACGGAAGCGCTGCAGCGCCGAACGCAAAGTACGGCGACTCGCCTGACGATTACGGTTACGGCGCAGGCGCGTTCGTTAAAGGCAAACGCGTTTGGGAGTGCGACTTGAACCTCGCAGTCGCGCTGAAACTCAAGGAAGTTTTGGAGGCGAATGGCGCGATAGTCGCATTGAGCAGAAGCGCAAACATTGACGGCTTCCTCAACTTGACTGCCCGCGCGGTAATCGCGAACGCTTGGAACGCGGACGTCGTCGTAAGCGTGCACCACGACCACTCCGGCGCGACTCAACCCCTCGAGTATTACCCCGAGGTTTTGGCTGGAAACGGGCCGGCGGCTTACTGCAGTGAAACGTGCGTTGAAAGCAAGAAACTCGCCTTCGCAATCGACGGCGAAATAAGCAAGATAAAGACTGCGGGCGAAAGCAGGGGGCCCACGCCCGATTACAAGCGCGGCTTCCGCCTCGGCTTGCTGCACAAGACTTACGCGCCCGCAGTCATCGTTGAAGTGACGGGAATGGGCAACGCGAACGCGTTCAAACCCGGGTTCCAGTCGCAAGCAGCGCAAGCGATTTTCAGCGGGATAAAAAATTACTTTGAAAACCGCGGGTGAAACGCGGTCGAAACGCGGTTGAAAGCGAAAATAAAAAGCAAAGCATTATTTAGCCGCGCCGCCTCAGGATTCTTCATGGCTAACAGCGTTCGGCGCACCGCCTTAATCACCTGCGTTGCGTTCTCGCTCGCATTCTCGCTCTTGCTCGCAGTCCTGATAGCGTTCGCCGCGCCGGCTGCCGCGGCGGATTCCGCCGCGCCGAGCGGCGGCAGCGGCAACTACGGCGGAGGCGGCGACGACGAGGCTTGCGATTCCAGTTCGGTTTGCCTCATCGCCGGCGCGGCCGCGCCCGCTCTGCCAGTGTCGGAAGGCGAACCCGAAATCCTCATTGAAAGCCCGGGCGAGGAACCGCCCGTCGAAGAAGAAGCGACGCAGTACGTAGAAAAAACGACGCTTCCCGCTAAATACTCGGATTCGGCGACTTTCTCCGCGAACGCGTTTCAAAACTATAGGAACGCGTTGAGCGCGGCGGTCCCGGAAAAACTTTCGGGCACAGTGGCGAAGCAAGGCTCGCTGGACATTGCGACGATTCGGAAATACCATCCGGAAGTGCTTAAAGCCTACGAAAATCTTTGCACGAAGATGGGTGTGACGCCTTACCCGCGAAGCGGCCCGGGAAGGATTACGAGCGGCTACCGCACGAAGCAAACGAGCGGAGGCGTGAGCAACAGCCCGCACATGTACGCGATGGCCGTCGACGTTTACGTGGGAAGCGTGAGCGAGCAGCTCAAGTGGGTTGAAGCGGCGAACGGCTTGTTCACGCGCGCCGGCGTTTACCCGTGCAGCACCGCCGCGCACTTCGATTTGATGCCGCGCGGCTTCGGAACCCCGTACTGGACTGGAAGAAACGGGCGCTACAAAGGAGCTTATTCTTTCGGCGAGATGGCGAGCGACGCGAGGAGCGGCTGCAGCATCGGCTGAACGGAAACCTAAAAGAAAAATAAAGAAAAAAGAAAGCGGGAAAAAGGAAACGAAGTTTACTGCGGCAACGCCTTTATCGTGCCCATCTTTATCGTGACGGGAATCGGGACCGCGACCTCGACGAGTTCGATCGTCACTTCCTCTTTTTCCTTGTCGATGCGCACGACCTTGGCTTTTTCGCCTTTGAAGGGGCCGCTCGTGATTTCGATGAAGTCTCCTTTGACGAGCGCGAGTTCCTGCGGCTTGCTTTCGAGGAGTTCCTTTATTTCGTCGAGCGAAATCGTTTTCTGCAAAACGCCTTTCACGTGCGGGACGCCGGCGGTGAGCCGCTTCACTTCGACTTCGTTGCTCGCCTCGACGATCAAATAGCCTTTCAGGCGCGGGGAAACGATGAGCGCGGCGATGGGCGCGCGCGTCTTCTTGATTTTTTCCTGCAGCAAGTCGGCGACGATGCTTTCCTGCCCGGCGGTCACGCGGTAAGCGAACAACACTGTTGAAACCCCTCCCTTAAACGTCAACGTCGTCAACGTTAGAATTTTCCTTTGAGGACTAGCGCGAGCATCGCGATTGCGAAGCCCGCCAGCCCGATGAGCGCCACGCCGATTGCGGTCGTCAAGCTCATTTGGCGGTATTCTGCTTGCCCCGGCTTGTGCGTGATCGCGATAACCCGCTTGCTCTGCGTGACGAAAGAATCGATTGATTCCTTGACGTTCATTCCAAATCCCCCGGGATTACCAAAAAATTTTGCGAAATTTTGCTTGAACTCAAACGCACTCAAAACGTTCAAACGAATTCCAAACTCAAGTCTTCCACGGACTCGGGCGCGCCGGAATCCGCGTGAGGCGTTATTCCGGCGAGAACCGCCAAAACGCGTATTCCCGCGTTTTCGCCGTCGTCAATTGAAGCCCCCCAAATCACGTGCGCGTCCTTCGACATCCTGCCGCTAATCGCTTGCACGGCCGCTTCAGCTTCGCCGAGCGTCATGTCGCTGCCGCCCGTAATGTTTATCAGCGCCTTGCCCGCCGTCTTTATGTCTAGGTCCAGCAGCGGCGACGCGAGCGCTTTCTCAGCCGCTTGAACCACGCGGTCCCGTTGTTCGGCGTTCCCCGCCTCGCCCAAACCGATGACGGCGGTGCCGCTTCCCCCGAGAATCGTCCGCACGTCCGCGAAGTCGAGGTTGACGAGCCCCGGCTTCGTTATCAACTCCGTTATTCCTTTAACGGAATTCGTGAGCACGCTGTCCGCGACTTTGAACGCCGCGTTCAACGGCAAGTCCGGCACGAAGAAAAGCAGTTTGTCGTTTGGAATGACTATCGTCGTGTCCGACTCCTTCCGGAGCTTCTCGAGCCCTTCAAGCGCGTTGCGCATGCGCTTCGTGCCTTCGCTCGTGAAAGGAAGCGTGACGACTCCAACGCAAAGCGCGCCCGCTTTCTTGGCTTCGCGCGCGAAAATGTGGGCGCTTCCCGTGCCCGTTCCGCCGCCCATCCCGCAAGTCACGAAAACCAGGTCTACGCCCGCAAACAACTGCGTCATTTCCTCGGCCGCTTCTTCGGCGGCGGCTTCGCCGACTTCCGGGTTGCTTCCCGCGCCCAAGCCGCGCGTTTTTTTCCTGCCGAGAAGCAGCTTCTTGTCGCACTTTATCGTGAGAAGGTGCTGCGCGTCCGTGTTCGCCGCAACGAGGCGCGCGCCGACGATGCCGACTTCGGCCATGCGGTTGACCGTGTTGCTTCCGCTTCCGCCAGCGCCGATTACCACCACTTTCGGCACGCTTTGCTTCAAGATTTCGAGTATTTCCTCGTCTTCCTTGCTCGCGGCTTTGCCGCCGCGCTCGATTACCGCGTAATCCCTGCGCAATTCCCCGTTCGGCAAACTCATTTCAACCCACTCTTCAACTCGCCTTTTCCCGAATTATTCTTGAGTTCTGTCGAATTCCGCTTGTCTTCTTAAATTACGCTTTAATTCTTTTTTAATTAGCCCGCCCAACAATAGTGGTTTAAAACTCTGGGTTACTTAATGAACGAACACCCTTAATAATGCTTGCGGAAAACCGCGGACGCGGCGGGAAAAAGAAGAAAACCGGGAAAACGGGGAACGGAAAAATGAGCTTCACTCCGAACACCAAACGCGTTTGGCGCGACGTCAAAAACCTCGAAGTCCAGGGAGCGGAAGCCGTCGCTATCGCCGCAGTAGACGCGCTCTCCGCGGAAATGCAGGCGTTCCGGGGCGCGACCCGCGAGTTCCCGAAACACCTCCTTGAAACAATCGATTTCCTCAAAAGCGCGCGCCCCACCGAGCCGGCGCTGCGAAACGCTTTGCGCTTCATCGCGCTGCAGGCAGTCAAAAGCAAGGCGCGCGACGTCGGTGAGTTAAAGCTCCTCGTGGCGCAAGAGGCGCGCGATTACCACAGCCGCTCGCTCGCGACGAAACTCAAGATCGCCGAGTACGGCGCGCGGCTCGTGCCGCGCCGAGGCAACGTGTTGCTTCACTGCCACTCGAGCACCGTCATGCGCATCCTCAAGCGCGCGTTCGACGGCGGGAAACGACCCGTCGTAACGTGCCTCGAGACGCGCCCGCTATTTCAAGGCCGCAAGAGCGCGGCCGAGCTAAGCGCTCACGGACTCAAAGTGCGCCTCGCCGTCGACAGCGCAATGGTTTCCGTCCTGAAGGAAATGAAGGACGACGACTGCGTTCTCGTCGGTTGCGACGCGATTACGGCGGAAGGCGACCTCGTCAACAAAATAGGCACGGCGCCGCTCGCGCTCGCCGCAGCGGAGTACGAAAAGAAATTTTACAGCGCGACGGGAACCCACAAGTTCGACCCGCTCACGCTTTGGGGCGCGACGGAACCCATCGAGCAGCGCGCCGCGAGCGAAGTCTTGAGCGCGCGCGAAGCAGCGAAAATCGGAATTAACCCGCGGAAAGTCGGGGTGCTGAATCCCGCGTTCGACCTCGTCGACGCGAAATTCGTTACGGCGTACGTCACGGAACTCGGCGTAATCCCGCCTCAAAGCTTGCTCGCGACCGTGTGGAAAGAGTTCGGGCTCGACGAAAAGAAAAACTACTGAAAAACTATTGATTCAACGCCGATATCGCCGATTCAGGCGAAGGCGAGCGACGCGAACGCGAGCGTTCCCGCGAGCAACCCCCAAAGCGAAGCGTTTCGCGCGAACTCTAACGTGGCGGCGTTCTGCGACAACGAAGTTTTGAGGACGACTGCTACGAACAACGCGTCGGCAGCGAGAATCAGCGCCGCGTAAGGAAGGAAAAGCGTTTTCTCCATCAACGGAAACAAGCTCAGAATGACGCCGACGTAAATGAGCGCGTTCGCCGCCACGACCGTGCGCTTCGCGCCGACGAGCATTGGAAGCGTGCGCGCACCGATTTTCTTGTCGCCAGCCACGTCGCGCAGCGTCAAAAGGAATTCGCGCCCTAGTCCCGCGGCGAACGACACGACGCAGAAAAGCACGACGTAGTAATTCAACGCGCCCGCAGGCGAAACGAGGACGTTCCCGTAAAGGAAGGAAATAGCCATGGACGACGCGATGAAGACGTTGCCGACGAGCGGGAGGCGTTTTAGCCGCGCGCTGTACGCGAAGCTCAGCAAAGCGTAAAAAAGCACGATGAGGAAAGCCGTCGCGCTGAGCGGCGCAGCGGAAGCGAGCGCGAGAAAGTAGAGCGCGAGAGCCGCGTAAAACGCGTGCACGCGCTTGATTTTGCCCGCGACGAGCGGCCTGTCGCGGCGCTTCAACGCCTTGTCGGATGCGTAGTCGTAGAAATCGTTGATGGCGAAAGACGCCGCCGTGACGAGGAAAGGCGCTAGCGCGGGAAAAAGAAAAGCCGTGTCGAAGCGGCGCGCGACTAGCGCTTGCGCCGCAACGACGGCGAAAGCCGCGATGAAGGCGTGCTCGATGCGCGCGAGCCGCAACCAAGCGCGGATATTCAAAGCCATGACGAGAATAAAGCGCGGGCGCGTTAATAAAACTTTAATAAGCGCGGCAAGCGAAAAATTGTGGTGGGCGCAGCCCCGTCGTCTAGCGGCCAAGGACAACAGGCTCTGAACCTGTGAACGGCGGTTCGAATCCGCTCGGGGCTACTCAATTGATGAAAAAGAGGTATTGCTGAGCCTCGCGGTGCGCAAGCGCTGCGTCGCGGTGATTGCAAGAGAGTCAACTGAAAAACAAGAAACTAATTCTCGACTCTCACTTTACTTCAACACTGTTTCCTGCAAACGCAACAGCGTCGCGAAACTGCTCCGCTCCATCTCGCCGAGCTTCATCTCGATTCCCCGAATCAAGGCGTTGAGCTGCGGCAGGATAACGTACTTCAGCGCGTTCACCCGCCGCCTGGTGCGCTCCGCCTCCGGCGCGAGCAACTGAATCTTCTTCTGCGTTTCCGCGAGGCGAACGACTTCGTTCAGCAGGGGCTTGAACTCGGCGAGCGCAACGTCCGCATCCAGCGGCGTGCCTTGATGCCCAACGCATTCGCCCTCCTCTTTCACTACGGCGCGCAGCGTAGGCGTCTTAACGTTCATCAAAAACGACTCGCCGACTTCGAGCACGACGCGCCGGCGCGAGAGCGCGACGAGCGAATCCAGTTCGTCGTCGGAAAGCGTGACGCGCGCTAGCACGAGCCGCTTCAGCGAAAGCGCGAGCGTTTTTGACACGCGCGCGTCTTCGTCACGGTAAAAGCGCACGAGTTCCATGAACTTCCGCATTATTCCGTCGCGTTTTTCCTTAAGCAAATCGTGCCCTCTGCCCGCGAGCTTCGTGCGCCGCTTGAGCTTGAGCAATTCGCTCCTCGTCGTGTTAACGCGCCTGACCGCCATTTTCGCTAATCACTTTTTACCGCGCTTCGCCTTTCCTGCCGCCGCTCCCGCCGCCTTTCCCTTCTTCGCCTTCGACGGTTTAGCTTTTGCAGCAACGCGAGTTTTTTTCTCCGACGCAGCCTCGACTTCTTCAGCTTCTGCCGCTTCAGCCGCGAGAGTCTCCGCTTCGCTCTCCGCCTTCGTCCCCTCGCGCACGGCAATCGAAACCTGGGAACGCCCCGGATAATATTTTTCCACGAATTGAGGCTTGATACGCTTCAAATCTTCAAACGGAATCGTCGAAAGCAAGTCCCAAGCGATTCCAAGCGAATCTTCGACGGTCCGGTGCTCGTCGCGCGATTGCGCCACGAAGCGGCGCTCGAACGCTTCCGCGAACTTGAGGTATTTCCGGTCCGCTTCCGTCAACGCGGCTTCGCCGATGACGGCAACGAGCTCGCGCAACTCCGTGCCTCGCGCGTACGCTGCGTACAACTGGTTGCTCACGCCGCCGTGGTCTTCCCGCGTTTTTCCGACTCCGATTCCGTGGCTCATCAAACGCGAGAGGCACGGCAGCACGTTGATGGGCGGGTAAACGCCTTTCATGTGCATTTCCCTGCTCAGCACGATTTGCCCTTCCGTGATGTAACCCGTCAAGTCGGGAATCGGGTGCGTGATGTCGTCTTCAGGCATCGTCAAAATCGGGAACTGCGTGATCGAGCCTTTGCGTCCCTTGATGCGCCCCGCCCGCTCGTAAATGCTTGCGAGATCAGTGTACATGTAACCCGGGTACCCGCGCCTGCTCGGAACCTCTTTCCGCGCCGCGCTGATTTCCTTCAACGACTCGCAGTAATTGTTCATGTCCGTGAGCAAAACGAGGACGTGCATGTCTTCCTCGAACGCTAAATATTCAGCCGCCGTAAGCGCGAGGCGAGGCGTCGTGATTCGTTCGACGGCCGGGTCGTCGGCGAGGTTGAGAAATATTATGGCGCGTTCGATTGCGCCAGTTCGCTTCAAATCGTTGATGAAGAACTGCGCTTCCTCGAACGTAATGCCTATTCCGCCGAAAACTACGGCGAACTTCTCGCTTTTTCCTTTGACGCACGCCTGCCTCGCGATTTGCGCGGCGAGCTCGTTGTGAGGCAAACCCGAACCCGAGAAAATCGGGAGCTTTTGTCCGCGCACGAGCGTGTTCATCAAATCGATCGCGCTAACGCCCGTCTCGATGAAGTCGCTCGGCTCGTCGCGCGCGAACGGGTTGATGGGGTTGCCGTTGACGTTCCGCTTTTCGGCGGGAACGATTTTCGGGCCTTTGTCGATTGGAGCGCCCAGCCCGTCGAACACTCGCCCGAGCATGTCGGTTGAAACGCCGAGTTCGACTTCGCTGCCCGTGAATTTCACCGCCGTGCCGCCCACGTCGATTCCGCGCGTTCCCTCGAACACTTGAACGAGAGCCGTCTTCGTCGTCGCTTCGAGAACGCGCCCCCTGCGCCGCTCTCCGTTCGCCAGGGTTATTTCAACTAGTTCCCCGTACTTCACGCCTTGAACGTTGTCGAGGAGAATCAGCGCCCCCGCAACTTCCGAAACCGTTTTGTAAACAACGCCGCCCATTTGAAAACCACCTTTAAATCCAAGCGCCAAAACCGAACGCTCAACATCACTTTTTCTCGAGAGCTTTCTCCGCGGCTGCGCGCGCCGCCTCCGTTTCGGTGCGCAACGCCTTCGCCTCCCGCGCGAGCCCCGCAAGCTCGTCGTCAAACTTCGCGAGCTGCTTCTCGCTCACGAACTTCGACTTCGGAATGAACTTGCAGACGCCGAGCCCGCGCACTTTCTCGAACGACGCGCCCGCGTTGAGCAGCTCGAGCGCCGAATCGTGAAACGAAATAATCGCCTTCAACATGGCGTATTGTTTCCGCAGCGACGTGTACGAATCCGTTTCGTCGAACGCGTTTTGCTGGAGAAAGTCTTCGCGCACCATGCGCGCCACGTCGAGCACGAGCTTGTCGCGCGCCGGCAACGCTTCCGCTCCGACGAGGCGCACGATTTCTTCGAGCTCCGCCTCTTTCTGCAGCAGTGAAAGGGATTTCGCGCGCAAATCCAGGAAATCCTCGCCCGCGTTCGCCTTCAGCCACCCCGCGAGCGAGTCGGCGTAAAGCGAATAACTCTGCAGCCAGTCGATGGCGGGAAAGTGGCGCGCGTAAGCGAGGCGCGCGCTGAGGCCCCAAAAAACTTTCGTGATGCGCAGCGTGTTCTGCGTGACTGGTTCCGAAAAGTCTCCGCCGGGCGGGGAAACCGCGCCGATTACGCTCACGCTTCCCGTGCGCTTCGCTCCGCTCCCAAGCACTTCCGCGCGCCCCGCGCGCTCGTAAAACGCGGCTAGGCTCGAAGCGAGGTACGCGGGATAACCTTCCTCGCTCGGCATTTCCTGCAAGCGGCCCGAAATTTCGCGAAGCGCCTCGGCCCAACGGCTCGTCGAATCGGCCATGAGCGCCACGTCGTAACCCATGTCGCGGTAGTATTCCGCGATCGTGATGCCCGTGTAAATGCTTGCTTCGCGCGCCGCGACGGGCATGTCGCTCGTGTTCGCGATTAAAACCGTTCGCTCCATCAACGGCTTTCCCGTGTGCGGGTCTTGCAGCTTCGGAAACTCGCTTAACACATCGGTCATCTCGTTTCCGCGTTCCCCGCAACCGATGAACAACACGATTTGCGTGTCGCTCCACTTCGCGAGTTGGTGTTGGACGACCGTTTTCCCGCTTCCGAACGGTCCTGGAACGCTTGCAGTCCCGCCTTTCGCCAACGGGAAAAGAAAGTCGACGACGCGCTGCCCCGTAACGAGCGGGATGTCGGGCAAAAGCTTGTTCCTGACGGGGCGCGGCGTGCGAACAGGCCACCAGTGCGCGAGCGTCACTTCCTGCTTTTTGCAGCCGTCTTTGACTACTGCCACGACATCGAGCGCGGCTCGCGAACCCGACGAAATCGATTCGATTACCCCGCTCACGTTGGGCGGAACGAGTACGCGGTGTTCGATGGCGCTCGTCTCCTGCACCGTGCCGAGCACGTCGCCCCCGCTCACCTTGTCGCCTTTCTTGCGCGTTGCCTTGAAATCCCATTTTTTCTTCAAGTCGAACGCATCAGCCGAAAGCCCGCGCTTTATCCAGTCTCCTTGCTTGCGCTTCAGTGCCGGAAGCGGGCGCTGGATTCCGTCGTAAATGCTCGTCAGCAGCCCGGGCCCGAGCAGCACGGAGAGGGCGCGCCCCGTGCCTTTCACGGGTTCGCCGACCGCTATTCCGCCTGTTTCCTCGTAAACTTGAATAGTCGCGGTATCGCCTTCGAGCCCGATTATTTCTCCGAGCAGCTGCTCGCTTCCAACGCGAACGAGTTCGTACATCGTCGCGCCCTTCATTCCGTCAGCGGTGACGACGGGACCCGAAATCTTCGTGATCTTGCCCAAATCCACCACGCTCCTGAAAAACAATTCTTCAAACTTTTTCGAAACAAATCAATTCAAAAATCGAAATTCAACAATCGATTAACGCGAAAATCATTTTTCGCTAAGGAAACTGATTCCGGTCGCCCGTTCGATCGTCGCGCTCACCACGCGCGAACTCAGGTTTTGCGCCTGGGCCGAATCCTGCACGACGGCGATGGCCGGCAGGAAACGGTTCTGCGAAACGTCCGCAATCAAGTCGAGAGACTCGCCCGCCACGCTCTCCCCGACTATTACGAGCCCGACGCCCGCGTCGTTCGCGAGCGACTCGATCGCCTTGCGGGCCTGCGCCGCGTCGCTGACTTCGACGATTCGCCCCGCCCCCGCAGCCTTGAAGCCAACGCAAATTTCTTTCGGGCCCACGACCGCGATTTCATACTCCAAAAAACGATTCACCCTAATTTTTCAATTATTTTTTCAAGCGAGCGACGAAACCAAAACCAAATCCATTACCTCGCGCCCTGCGCCGACTTTCTTCGCTTTGAGGATTTTGAGAACGTTCGCCGCCTCGTTCGACTTCATCGCATAATAATAGTAAACGATTTCCGGGCCCGCGCCGCAAAAACGCGCAAAATGGCTCAGGAAGTCGAAGAACTCTTCGTCGCACGCCTTGTCGAACGACGCCCAAAACCCGGTGCGCTCGAACTCGCCGAGCCCGCGCTTCGCCGCGCGCTCGACCACCTCGCCCCTCAACGCCGCGAGAATTTCGCGGTTCGTCTTGCCGAACGACTTGCGAAACGCGGCCAGCGAAACCGTTCCGCCCACGACGTAACCGCGTTCGAGCAGCAAACGCTCGCCCAACAAATTGCTTTTGAACAACAACTTGAGGTTGACTAGGTCTACTTGGTGCGACAAAACGCGTTCAAAAAACGGGTTTCCGCGAGTCGAATCGAACAATTCCGCGTACAACGCTTTCTGGATTTCCAGCGTAACCGAATTCGAGTCCGTTCGAGGATTTTCGCCCGCGCGCTTTACTCCCGCGCGAGCCGCCGCCGCCAAACGCGGGGGAAGCGCAGCGTAACAAGCGTCGAGCGGTTTGCTCCACAGTGAATCAAAATCTATGTTTCCGAGAATCGAGAACGCCGGCTTGCGCCCGCTGGTCGCGCCGGCCGCGCCAGCGGCGCGCGCCTGGAAAAACAACCCCGCGTTCGCGTAATCGTGACGCGCTTTGACGATCGCCACGAACCGCTTGTCCTCGATTGCCGCGAAAAGAGGCGCGAAGTGGTTGCGCAAGTGTTTTTGCACGCCGGCCTCGTATTCCGCGATCAACGCGGTTCCTTGGGGAAGCTCCGCGTAACCCGCCTCGAAGCACACGCGGGCCACTTCTTCGACGGTGCGCGCGCTCTTCAAGTCGTTTATTTTCTCGCGCGGAATGAGCTTGCTCCAAGCGCCGTAAACGATTCCCGTCGCGCGCGCGTAGTTCGACGCGTCGCGCCACGTGTCGTGCACGACTCGCGCTGCTTTCGCTGCAAGCGCGGCGCCCGCCCCGACGCAAACGATTTCAACGAACAAATCCAATCACGCCGTTCAATCCTTGTTTTTCTTTCCCCCGAAAAGCATTTTCGCGACATCGACGGCGCAAACGCCGCGCGCGCCGCGAATCTTTTGCTCGAAAGATTCGTCGATTTCTATGTTCTCGCTCGGCAAGCGCACGATGACGCCGCCGCTCAACTCGTCAGAAAAACTGACGGCGAATTTTCCGGAGTAATCGTTTTTGAACAACTTCGCGTCGTCGCTAGCGAAAACGAGTTGCACGCCGCTCGCACCGCTCGCGCCGCTCGCGCCGGTTTTACCGCGCGTCGCTCCCGCGACAAGGCGCGAAACCCACTTCTTGTAATCGCTCGCGTTCCGCTTCTTCCACTTGACGAGCGCGTCAAGCGCGTCGACGAAAACCGAGTCGAGAACGCGGTTCTTCGCTTCCACGACTTCGTTCGCGACGTGCATGCGCGCGTCCGCTACGACGCGTTCCCGCGCGAGCGACGCCTGCTTTTCCGCGTCGCCGAGCACTTTGCGTTCAAGCGCGCCCGCCTCGGCGTCGCTTTTGGCGGCGATTTCGGCAGCGCGGCGCTTCGCTTCGCTGACGGTTTCGTCCGCCTTGCGTTCGGCGTTTTCAATAATCGCTTTTTCCACGCGGTCTATTCCGTGCAACAGGCACCAACTCTTTCCTTGACCTTTTCCCGGCCTTTCTCGACGGTTCTCGACGTTTCTCGATTTTTCTTGAAGTTCCTCCGACCGGAAAAAAACGTAAAAGGGAAAAGGGGGAGGTAAGCGGGCGGCGCTTCAAAACGCCGCCTTTTCTTCTCACGCGACGCTCACGCGACTTTCACTCCGTTGACGAGCAAAATCGACGCGAGCAGCGAAAGCACGGCGTACGTTTCCACCATCGCAGGCAGGATAATCGCCTTGCCCATTTCCTCGGGGCGCTTGGAAACGATTGCGACGGAACTGAGCGCCACCTTCGCTTGGTAAATCGCGCTAAGCAAGCCGACGATTGCGACGGGCAAGCAAGCCACGAGGAGCTGCACGCCCACGGCGTTCGACACGACTACGGCCGCGCCGCCGAGTAGCCCGAGCTTCATTATCACGAGGAACGCGACGAGCAACCCGTAAATTCCTTGAGTTCCAGGCAACGCCTGCAGAATCAAGAGTTTGCCGAACTTGTCTGGGTCTTCCGCGACGACGCCGGCCACCGCTTCACCCACCATGCGCACGCCGAACGCGGAACCGATTCCCGGCACGATGACTGCGAGCGCTGCGCCGCTCACAGCCAAAATCATTCCCAAATCCATTTTTTTCACCTACCCCCCAATTTTACTTTTTCCTTTTCTAGAGGAACGCGAAAACGAAAACTTTTTTACTCGCCGTCCTTTTTAGCGAAAACCCCGCTCGGAAGCGGCTTGGTGTAAACGTTTCCCAAACGCAATGGTTCGTAACGCACTCCACCGCCAGTGAGGAATTTCGAAAAAAACTCGACGTACTGCAAGCGCATCGAGTGAATGTAAGCGCCGAGAAGATTCAAGATCAAGTTGAACGCGTGCCCGCCGATTAAGATACCGGCAGCGATTACGATTCCGAGCGGGCCTAGCCCCATGTTCAAACCGATTTTTGCGAGCTCGTTTACAATCATCGCGACGACTCCCGTCGACAAGCCTAGCGCGAGCAAACGCGAGTAACTCATTACGTCGCTGAAGTAACCCACGAGAGCGTACAAGCTGATTACGCCCGAGAAAACCTTCATCACGGGATTCCGTTCGTGCCTCCCCTGCGTCAAAACGAGTCCGATTGCGCTCGCGCACAACCAAACCGTGATGGATTGTTCAAACGTTTTCGGCGCCGCGCCGGCGGCGAGCGCCGCGAAGGCGCCGACGCTCAAAAGCAGGCTCATCCAGAGAAACACGTCGGCGAACGCATGAACGAAATCGCGCGAACGCAACGCGTCGTAAAACTCGGCTACGAGGCCCCAAACCAAGTGCACGAAGCCCAAAACGAACGCAAGCACGAGGAACGAAACGGGGTCCTTCATCGAATCGAACCACAATATTTTAATCGGAACAAGCCCGCCGAACCAACCTCCAATCAACGCCCCGCAAATGACGGTTGAAACGCCGATCAGCATGAGCAGCATGAAAAATCCGCGCAACTGCTTGTAACGCGCCCAAAGAAAAGCCGAGACGAGCACGAGAACGACGCCGTAACCCGCATCCGTCAAACACAAACCGGTGAACAAGAAAAAGAAAGGCGCGAGAAACGGCGTGGGATCGCTTTCGTAGTACGACGGGGTTCCGAATCCCGTCGTAATGCCTTCGAACGGCTTGAACAACGAGTGGTTCTTGAGAAGCAACGGCGGGTTGTCTCCCTTCGACGCGTCCGGCTCCTCGAAGACGATTGCGCACGTTTCCCCGCACACGCCGCGCACGACGCGTTCGACCCGCTCATGAGTGGAAACAGGAATCCAACCCGTAAGCGCGAACGCGTGGCGGGAAACGAACAAGTTGCGCGAAACGTGCAACTGACGCTCGTCCGAAAGAACGGAATCGAAAGTAGCGCCCAACTCCGGCAAAAGCCCGAGCGCTTTCTTCCGCTCGCTTTCCTCGAACTCCTTGCGCGCCACCGCAAGCGAAGCCGCCGCTTCGCCGATTCGCTGCAGAACCTCGCCGGGCGAACCGTCGAAACCAGGCGCTTCCGGCACGGCGGCAGCCGCGCCGCCGAACTCGCTTGCCTCGCCTTCAAAACCCTTCAAAGAAACGACGAGCGCGATAACGCTCGCCTTCTTCTCCCACACGACGCTCGCCGCCGAATTCTTCGCGAGCTTAGCGAAGGAATCGAAATTTTTTTTCTTGAACTCGAACAACGCCGCGCTCGTATCTCGCGTTCCCTTCGTGCTCGAAAAATCGATTTCCCACTGCGCGAACGGCTTGAGTTTCTCCTTCAAATCCGCGAGCACTTGCGCCCGGCTCGAAAACTCGGCGAGCTTCGCTTCACCGGCTTGGCAATCCGCATAAATTTCAGGAAGACGAGAGAGAATTTCTTCGCGGAAAACGCGTTTGTCTTCCTCGCTGACTTCGTCGCGGTGGTCGAGTTCCGCGAACATTTCGATAGGGTCGCGCTTCACCGGCGAAAAACGGCGGTAAAAAGAAATGCAGTGCTTCAAGTGCGAAAGCAGTTGGCGCAAGTGCGCCTCGCGTTCCTCGCTCAAACTCTTTGGTTCCGCGCTCGGCTGGATGTGCACGACGCCCGTTTCCTGCAAGGCGCGCATCAACGCTTCTCGGTTCCCCTCGACCGACGTTACAACGATTTTCTCGAATTTAACTCGGCCCACAAAACAACCCGTTAATTCAATGTTTCAAAACGAAATCCTTGACGAAATCAGCGGCGCGCGGTGAGTTCTTTCGCCACTTCGCTTCCGCCGCCTTCCGCTCTCCAGCCGCCGCCTCCAACAACGCGTCCGCCTCGCGCTTTCCCTCGCCTTCGGCGTCGGCGAACGCCTTTTCTTTCTTCGCGCTCAACGCCTTGACTCGCTTGTCGAACGACGCCCGCGAATCCGCTTCGGCGTCTTCAACTATTTTCGCCGCTTTTTCGCTCGCCGCCGCGAGTACCGCGTCCGCCTTCTCTTCGGCGCGCTTGACTCGCTCAATCAACTCGTGACTCATGAAAACCGCCTTTTTTTCACTGCCGCCGCCGCTCGGCTGCAATCAGTCGGCCGCCGTCGGCTGGTTGCCGCCCGCCGGTGCTGAATCCTCGCGTTTTTACACCCACGCTGAAAGCGAAAAAAAACGCGTTTTCGCTGCGTCGAAAAAATCGGTTTTCTAACGCGTTTCGCTGAAAAGCAAGCCGTTTATAGCAGAAACTGGTTTTTAAACCTTGAGAAAAACGGGGAAAACCGGGAAACCGGTAAAAACGAAAAACGGTGGCTAACGAGGAAAACGCTTTAAAGACGCTGACAGCGTAAATTCTAACCTGAAAAGGTGGTTTGCTTTGAAGTCGTTAAAGTTCAAGATTAAGGACATCAAGCTCGCTCCGCAAGGAATGAAAAAAATCGAGTGGGCCCGGCAGCACATGCCGGTTCTCGCGGAAATCAAGAAGCGCTTCGCCCGCGAAAAGCCCTTGCGCGGCATCCGCATCGCCGCGTGCCTGCACAACACGAAAGAGACTGCCGTGCTCGTGGAAACGCTGGCGGCTGGCGGGGCGGACGTTGCGCTCTGCGGCTCCAATCCGTTGAGCACTCAAGACGACGTCGTCGCAGCGCTGGCGGCGGAAGGAATTTTGGTTTACGCTTGGCGCGGAGTCAACCAACGCGATTACTATTGGTGCCTCAACAAAACGCTCGACATCAAGCCGCACATCACGCTCGACGACGGAGCCGACGCGATTTCCACCGTGCACTCGAAACGCCCGAACCTGATTCCAGGCATCATCGGCGGGCAAGAAGAAACGACTACGGGCGTAATCCGCCTTCGCGCGATGCACAAGGACCGCGCGCTGCGCTATCCCGTCGTCGCCGTAAACGACACGCCGACTAAGCGCTTGCTCGATAATTTGCGTGGCACGGGCCAGTCAACCATCGACGGAATCGTACGCGCCACGAACGTGCTGCTCGCGGGAAAAACGTTCGTAGTCGCGGGATACGGGCACTGCGGCCGCGGGCTCGCCGACCGCGCACGCGGAATGGGCGCGAACGTCGTCGTCACGGAAGTCGACGCGATGAAGGCGCTGGAAGCGAGCATGGCGGGCTTCCGCGTGATGCCG
Organism: Microcaldota archaeon; assembly: GCA_964634375.1. Taxonomy (GTDB): domain Archaea; phylum Micrarchaeota; class Micrarchaeia; order Norongarragalinales; family Norongarragalinaceae; genus CAITNU01. The sequence continues at coordinate 5,088 of CAZWIQ010000001.1, read as the reverse complement.
ATGGCGGACGCCGCCCGCATAGGAGACATTTTCGTTACGGCAACCGGCGACATCAACGTAATCGACAAACGCCATTTTGCTTTGTTAAAGGACGGCGCGATTATAGCGAACACGGGGCACTTCGACTGCGAAATCAACGTCAAGCAACTCGACGCGGCCGCGAAGCGCAAGCGCACGGTTCTGCCGGAAGTCGAGGAATACACGCTTGCGAACGGACGCCGCATCGTTCTCCTCGCGCAAGGACGCCTCGTGAATCTCGCTTGCGCGGAAGGCCACCCGCCCGCGGTGATGGACACTAGTTTCGCCGACCAAGCGCTCGTCGCGGAATGGCTCGTGCGCAACAAAGGAAAGCTGGCTGTGAAAGTCCACGAAGTGCCGAAGGAAATCGATTACGAAGTCGCGCGGCTCAAACTGTCGAGCTACGGGCTGCGCATCGACAAGCTCACGCCGGAACAGGAAAAATATCTCGCGAGCTGGGAAGAAGGCACTTGAAGGACGGGCGGCGCTTGAAGGAAGCGGTCTCACGTAACTCAGCCGGTTTTTCAACCGGTTTTCTGCTTTGGAAAAACGCCTAGAACGAAGTCTTTCTCGAAACCCTCGCCGTCCGCTTTGTCCTCGAACACCTTGAAAACCACTTCGCACTCCGACGCCTTCGCGTTCGCCGCGTCAACCGCCGGCAGGTTGAACGAATAAACCGTGTAATCGCCGGGAACGAGAACCGCTCCGCTGCCGAGCGCGGTCGCAACGTCCTTCAAGTAAAGCGATTTCTCGCCGCGCGACGCCGAAACCGGAGGCGTCACGGCTTTGCCTCCGCATTCGACCGACGCGTTCCCCACTCCGTTCAGGAAAACGGGGATGCCGCCGTTGTTGAAAACGAAAACGCTCGCCTGAATCGGCGTTCCGAAAACGGGTTTTCCCGCGGCGCTCGACGGGTCAACGAAAGCGAAAACGCTTCCCTGCGCCGCAACGCCTCCCGCCGCGTTCTTTGCGTCCCAAGCGAACCAAACCGCGAGCAAAAGCAGGACGACCGCGAAAATCTTGAACCAAGACAACGACTTCAAATCCATTCAAACCACTTCTCCCTTCTTCAAAACGACTCCTCAAACAACTCCCGCTTCCTGGAGAACCAGCAACTCGTCCATTGAAAGCTTTTTGCCTTTCTTGAACTCGTCGAAAAGCTTGCGCGCCTTCTCGCCGAGCGCGCTCTTTGCCTTTCGTTCGCGCGCCCTCCGCGCCGCCAGCTCGCGCGCCGCCTCGTTTTCTTCCTGCGTGCGCGTGCTGCGCCGCGCTTCGACGAGTTGGTGGTGGCTCTCGCTGGCTTTCGCGCGCTTTTCGTCGAGCGCCGCGAACTGCTGCGAGATTTTTTCGCTCAAACGGTCCGCGCGCGCGCTAGCGTTCACCACGCCGGCGTGCAACTCGTCGCTCTTGTCCGCGTGCTCGCGGATCTTCGCGCCCAAAGCGCGCGCCTTTTCGATTAAAACGCCGAGTTTCGCTCGCGTTTCGCGCAACTCCTTGAGCGCCGCGACGGCGGTGGCGTTGCGCGGGAGACGCGCTTTCAATTCGGCGATGCGCCTGCCGAACTCGCGTTCCTCGCGGGCGCTGCACGCCTCGGTCTGCTGCAGCCATTCGAGCTTCTCGATTTGCTCTTGAATGCGCTCCGGATTCTCGACGAAGCCCTCCATGCCCGCAAGGTTATGGCGCGCTACGGCGAGCGCTTGCTTTGCGCCCCCGATTTCCGCTTCAATCTTCTTCTTTTCTTCGACGAGCTGCTTGACGACCGCGTTTTCCGCGTCGCGCTTCTTGCGCGCCTCCGCCGCTTCCGCCGCGCACTCGCGGTATTTCGCTATCTGCTCCTTGTTTATTTGCGCGAGCGAACGCGCGTCCTTGTTCAACGCGTCGCGCTGGAGCCGCATCGCTTCCAGTTCTTCGTCGGACTCTTCTTTCAAGCCTTCTCTGCGCGGCGTTTTCTTGCGAAACGTTTTTTCTTTGTCTTTTTCCTGGTGGGCCACTGAATCACGCGATTGCTGGTTGCTGCGGTTACTGTTGTGCAACGCTTGGAGCCGGGTTCTCGAGCTCGATTTCCGTGACGATTTCGTCGAGTTCCGCGCGTTGCTTCTCAAGAATCTTCTGAATTCGGCGGATGCGCTTCTGGTTGAGCGCGATTTCGCGGTATTTGCGCGACGCTTTGTGGAAGTGTTCTCCGCTGAGCGTGAAATACTCTTCATTGTCCATGCTTTGCGCGATGTCCGCGAGGATTTCGCCGAGCAGCGTGTTCGCCTCGATTTTGACGTCCCTCTTAATCTGGTGTTCGCGCTTCAAGTTTTCGCGTATAATCTTTACGACGCGCGCGGTCGGGAAAGGCAGCTTCATGGCTTCTTCTTCGCTTTCGCTTACTTCCGCTTCGCCGCCTTCGGCGGCGTCCGCCGCTCCGCCTTTCGCTATGTCGGCAGCCATTTTTTCTTCTGGATCTTCTTTCATCGCGCAACCACCCTTCACTCTAAAACAAAGTCGTTTTCAACGCTAAAATTAGTTTATTTTGTCGCTGTCTTTCGACGCTATTATTGGGTGCGCAACGCTTTTAAAACCTGTTTTTGAGGAGAAAAACGCTGCCCTAAAAACGTCCTGGAAACATTGAAAAAAGGGCCCAAACAAGATTATATCGCCAATAGTCCAAAGTTTATTGGCGCAGGGTGATTTTGATGCTGAAGCCAAAAATATACGCTGAGTTGTTGCCAGAGAAAATTCAAGGAGAATTGGGAGTGCGCGCCAATCGGATTTACCACAATGCCGATGACAGCGGGCGAAGCGTCGCGTACGGGGTGAGAATCGCGTCTCACGAACTCGGAGTGAATTATGGTGTTATTGATGTAGGAGGTTATGGAATGGGCGGACCGAAGACCGCGGTGCCGACGAACAAAGCGCGCACACTCGAAATTCTGATTAAAAAACCGTTAATAGCCGCGCTGGCGCGAAATAAGGGTGTAACGCTCCGCGTCGACGAAATTGAATACAAAAAATTTTTGGTTGTGAGCAGAACCGGACTAGCGAAAGACGACATGGCTTACCACCAGCCAGTTCACGAAGCGGTAAACGAAATAATTGCGCTCTTTGAAAGAGGAACGCTGTGGTAAACGAATCTAACGCTTGTCGCACAACATGAAAACGCGGCGCTTGCGCGCGTTGTCCGGATTCTCGACGCGCAGAGTTACTTCGAAACCCGCTCGCTTGAATTCGTCCGCCGCGGCAAGCATTTCTTCTTCGCTTTTAGGGTACCACTGGACGACCGCGCCGCCCCCGCGCTTCAAGACTCGGTAGAACTCCCCTGCGGCTTTGGCTAGATCGTCTGTCTTCTTCAGCCACTGCAGCGCGCTGACCGAGAAAACTCCGTCGAACTCTTTCGCCCGAAAAGGAATCTTGCGCAAGTCGCCCACGCGCGCGTCGACTCCGCCGCGCCGAGCGATTTCCACCATAGTCGGAGAAATGTCGAAACCCTTTACGGCATAACCAGCTTCTTTGGCTATGAGCGCGCTGTAACCGTTTCCGCAACCCGCGTCGAGCAACCGCGCGCCCTCGGGAAATTCCGCGTACAACAACGCCTTCAAAGTGAGTCGTTTTTGAATTCGCTGCAACGCGCCGCTTTGCGAGTAACGCTCCGCCTCGCCTTGCTCGTCATAGAAAATGCGGGCGTCACCGATTTTTTCCTCGGGGCGCTCGCGCTTGACTACCCAACCTTTTTTCTTCTTCAAGAAAAACCACGCAATCAGAGGAAGACCAAGTCCTCGAAACGGCAGCCGAACGAAGCGCTTCCGCGCTTTTCGTAAATTCCCGGCTCGACGGTGAAAACCATTCCTTTGCGTAAAAGCGTTTTTTCGAGGCGCGGGCCCTCGTG
>CAZWIQ010000001.1:0-1189 GCA_964634375.1 Microcaldota archaeon | reverse complement strand
ACGTCGAGCCCCACGAAGTGCCCGAGGCTGAGCCCCGCTTTCCTGAACGAGTAATCAGCGAAACCGTAATCGCCGAGAACGTGCAACGCGATTTCCGCGAGCGCGCCGCCCTTGACGCCAGGCCTGGCTTTCTTCAACGCCTCTTTTTGAGCTTCCTTCACGGCAACCAAGGCATCATGCTTTCGTTTGTCGCCGCCCTCGTAAATCGTCGTCGAGTAATCCCCGCAGTAACCGCGCGCGCGACAGCCGACGTCGAAAAGCACGACGTCGACGCGCGAAATCTTTCGGTTCGAAGGCGTGGCGTGCGGAATCGCGGTGCGCTCGCCGCTCACGACGATGGGCGGAAACGCGTTGAGCGCGGCTCCGAGTTCGCGTGCCTCCGCCTCGAGTAGTCCCGCGACTTGGTTCTCGGTTTTCCCGTAAACGCCGCGCTCGAGAACTTCGGCAACGCACTTTTTCGTGGTTTTTTGGGCTTCTCGGATAAGGCGTTGTTCATCTTCGTCTTTCAACAACCGCAATTTCCCGAGTTCCTCAGCGAAATTCTTCGGCTTGAACTTCATTTTCGAGAGCCGAAACATCAACGGCGCGGCGTAATCGCTCGCCGCGTCGACTGCAATGTTGCGGGGCTTAAAGTCCTTGAGCGATCGCGCGAACTGCTTGCGGCCGTTAGTCAAAGCCTCGAACTCAATAACGCCACCAGCAGGTTTGGAAGCTGTTGATAGTAGTTTGGCGTCACTCGGAGTCACGAAGAAAAGTGTCGGAAACGAGTCGTCGCCCGAATAGTAGAAAACGTTGGCGTCGCAGCGCTCGCGTCCGCCGAGCACGAGCAAGCCGACGCGCTTTCTGCGAAGCAGCGATTGAAGGCGCTTCAAACGCTCGGCGAAAACCACGGAAAATCACTTGTATTTCGGGAATTCGGTCACGAGCGCCTTCAGAAGTTTCGCCGTCGCGTCGAGATCGCTGATTGCGACTACTTCGTTCTGCGAGTGAATGTAGTGCGACGGGATTCCGATGCTCGCCGCGAGGATTCCGCTTCGAACGTACTGCATGCGCGACGCGTCAGTCGCGCCCTTGTCGCTGACCTCGAACTGGTGCGGAATCTTGTTCTTGCGCGCTATCCCCTCGATGAAGTCCACGAGCTTGCGCGACATGATGAGCCCGCGCCCCCCGGCTTCGATGACGCTGAACG